>NZ_JAUSUZ010000001.1:8458724-8821836 GCF_030813715.1 Catenuloplanes indicus | reverse complement strand
TTCGGGCACGGAGTGCCCGGTTGCCGCCGCGGGACCAGGTTGCCGCCGCGGGACCCGACAACCGCAGCACGGCCAAGTGCCGCAGCACGGCCAAGTGCCGCAGCAGGCCGGTTACCGCGGCGGGGCCGGTTACCGCGGCGGGGCCGGGTGCCGCAGCAGGCCGGGTCACCGCAGGCCGGGTGCCGCAACAGGCCGGGTCACCGCAGCACGGCCGGGTGCCGCAACAGCCAGATCACCGCAGCACGGCCGATGCCGCGGCAGGCCAGGTCACAGCGGCAGGGCCGGACTGCCGCGGCAGGGCCGGGTTGCCGCGGCAGGGCCGGACTGCCGCGGCAGGGCCGGGTTGCCGCGGCGGGGCCGGGTGTGTCCGGCATAACCGCGGGAAAGAGCAACGGAGTTGCTTCCGCGGGCACCGGCCGGCTGCGGGTGGACGCCCTGCACGGCCCAGCACGGCTGCCCGATGCCCACAGACACGCGCGCGCCGATATGGTGCGCGTGCAAGTAATTCGTGGCAGGATCGTCGACATGGCTACTGTTCCCGAAAGTCACGCAGATCTGCTCGAGCGCCCGGTGTTCGCGCACCTGGCCACGATCCGCCCGGACGGGTCGCCGCAGTCGAGCGTCATGTGGTTCGCGTGGGACGGTGAGGTGATCCGGATGACGCACACGAAGACCCGGCAGAAGTTCCGCAACCTGGGGAAGGAGCCGCGGGTCGCACTGTCGATCGCGGACCCGCAGGACGAGTACCGCTTCCTCGAGGTGCGCGGCACGGTCGAGAAGATCGAGGACGACGACGCCGAGGCCTCGTTCTACGCCTCGCTGCAGCGCCGCTACGACATGGTCTACCCGATCCCGGACGCGGACGTCCGGGTGATCTGCACGATCCGCCCGACCGCGTTCGTCGCCGTCGCCAACGGCTCGGTCGTCGGCCGTTCCTGACCCGTCCGCGCCGGCCGGGCCCGGGTGTGCACCCGGGGCCGGCCGGCGCGGTGCGGCTCAGGCCTCGCTCGGCCGGGCCAGCAGCAGTGCCGCGGCCGGTGCCGGGCGGCCGTCCAGGTGCCGGGTGAACAGCGCCGCCGCGGGCAGCACCAGCACCAGCAGGCTGGGCAGCAGCGACAGGCCGTCCGCGGCCCAGCCGCTGTTCTCCAGCATGAACAGCACGTCGGACACCACGTGCAGCACGAACACCGACATGACCGCCAGCATCGGCAGGACCGGCGCCGCGACCAGCGCGGCCGTGGCCCACAGCGCGGCGGTGAGCGCGCGGCGCCGCGGGTGGTGCCGCCGGGCCAGCGCCACCACCAGCACGGCGAGCGGCCCGGCCACCAGCGTCCCGGCCGCTGCGAACGGCTCCGTGGCGCCGTTGCCCAGATGGACCGCGGCGACGGCCAGCGCGACCGCGGGCAGCAGGAGCAGCACGGCCGCGAGCGCGGGCGGCGTCCGGCGCGGGCTGATCGCGAGCGCGCCGGCCACGGCCAGCAGCGCGGACACCACGGCCACGCCGCCGGTCGTCACGGACAGCAGGACCGGCAGGAACGGGTGGTTCTCCGACGGCGTGCTCTGGAACAGCACGATCGGCCCGCAGGCCGCGGCCGTGACCGCGGCGACCGCGATCCCGCGGCGGACCACCCGGGGGTCCCGGGCCGGCGCGGACCCGGCGACCGCCCGGGCGCCGAGCACCGCGACGCCACCGGCCAGCAGCGCGAGTTGCAGCTGGTGCAACGCGGCGATCTGCAGTCCGGCGTTCGCGGCCAGCAGCAGCGCGCCGAACGCCAGGGCCGCGCGCACGGCGTAGCGGCGCTCCGCCACGGCCACCAGCATGCCGAGCGTGGCCAGCAGGATCGCGGCCCAGCGCAGCTCCGCCACCCACATGAACAGCTCGGTCGGCCCGCCGGGCGTGGGCGCGGTCTCGGCGACCCGGTCCATCTCCGGCGTCAGCACGGCCTGCGCGTAGGCCCAGGCCAGCACGCCCACCGCGGCCGCGGCCGACCCCACGGCCGCCGCGAACCCGGGCAGCGGCCCACGGGCCGGGTCGTGGTGGTACGGCCGGCCCGGCGTCCCCGCCGCCGGCCCGGCGGGCACCGCACCCGATCCCTCGCCGGCGCCGGGGTCCGCGTCCGCGACGTCCGCGTCCCCAGGGCCGATGCGCATGTCCCCCGCACCGGCCGCCGGCGCCTCCGTGCCGTGACGGAGACGCGCGGCCGGCTCGTCCGCGACGATCGGCAGCGCGACCGTCTCGGCGCGGGGATGGGCGGCGGCGCGGCCGTAGGCCAGGGCGACCGCGGTGTGGCCCAGCAGCGTGACGGCCCACGCGCCGAACGAGTAGAACGCGATGCCGGTCAGCGCGCCCGCCGGGATCGCCAGGAACGCGTCCGGCGGCATGCCGAAGGTCAGCGACGCCCAGGCCGCGCGCAGTCCGACCGTGGTGCCGGCCTGACTGGTCAGCACCATCGGCACGGTGGCCGCGACCGCGGCGAGCACGGCCGTCACCGGCGTGCCCAGGCAGGCGATCATGATCGCGGGGCCGCGCCGGGCCGCGCGGGCGACCGCGATGCCGGTCAGCGCGGTGCCGGGCACCCAGATCGCGGCGCCGAGCAGCACGCCGTACACGATGTAGGGCTCGAACATCATCCAGGCGCCGAGCAGCAGCGCCGGTACGAGCCCGAGCGGGGCCAGCGCGGCGGAGGTGGCGGCGCCGAACCGGCCGTCGTGCGACATCGGCCGGCGCCGGCCCAGCCACCGGCCGGCCACCACGCCCCACGCGATCATGACGGGCGCGGGCAGCAGCGCGGTCCAGGACGGGAGGAAGATCAGGTACTGGAGCCCGGCGGCCGCGAACCCGGTCGTCAGGATCTCGTCGACGCCCCGGCCGGCCGCGTACGTGGCGAGGCCGAGCAGCATCACGGCCGCGCCGGGGCCGAACGCGGAGAGCGTCTCCGCCCAGCCGCGCGGCACGCCGGTGGTGTCCCGGGCCGGCGGTGACGTCAGCAGGCTCAGCGCGAACCCGAGCCGCCGGTGCGCCGGGGCCCGTTCCGCCGCCATCGCGGACAGCTCGGCCAGCCACTCGCGTTCCATCTCGTCGCGGATCTCGGCCGGCCAGCGGCGGGCCGCCGCGGACAGGCACCACCGCGCGACACCGTCGGCGCTCATGCCACTCCCCCCACGGCGGTGCGAATGCCGTCCCCGGTCAGCCGGTAGCGGCGGCGGGCCGGGCGGTCGCCGGCGTCCTCCCAGCGGGCCTCGGCCCAGCCGCCGGCGCGGAGCCGGAACAGGATCGGATAGACGGTGCCGCCGGCGTGCCCGCTGCCGCGGATCAGGTCGAGACCGTACCGCTCGGCCGCCGGATCCCGGAGGAACACGGCGAGCACGTCCGCCACCACCGGGGTGACCCGTATCGGGTTCACGATGCATACCCCCACTACCGGTTATCTACATAGGGTCGTACACGGATGGGACGATCAGGTCGAGATCAGGCCGGGCGGGGCTTCGTCGCACCACCGAGACCGCGGCTGAGCTGCGCCTGCAGGGCCGCCAGCTCGGTGCGGGCCCAGGCCACGCCGTCCGGCGTGAGCCGGTAGTAGCGCCGGGCCGGACGGCCGGCCGCGACCGGGTCGACGTCCTCCCAGCGCGTCTCCACCCAGCCCGCGTTCTGCAGGCGCAGCAGGATCGGGTAGAGCGTGCCGCTCGGGTGCCCGCTCGACCGCATCAGGTCCAGGCCGTACCGATCGGCATCGGGATCTTCGAGAAACGCGGCCAGCACCTTGGAGACGGCCGCGGTGACGCGTAGCGGTTGTGGCATGGCGGCCACCCTAGCCCACCCTCGACAGATTTTCTACATAGGGTCTGAACTGGCTGCCTGCCGCAGGTCGATGTCGTCGATCAGCTCGCGCGCGACCTCCTCGGACAGCGTCCGGTCGCGCACCGCCGTGCGTACCGCCGCCCGTTGCTCCTGGAAGTCCCGGCCGGCGAGCAGCGCGCGGCCGGCGGCGCGCATCTGCTCCCGCGCGGCCCGCTCTCCCGCCAGGTCGAACCGCAGCAGCCGGGCCAGCGCGCCGATCGTGGTCCCCTGGATGATCAGCGTGCCGAGCGTGACGAACAGCGCGATCGCCTGGATCTCGTCGCGGCCCGGGAACGGCACGCCGGACGACGTGGTCTCCGGGATCGCCGCCGCGGCCGCGAGCGTCAGGATGCCGCGCATGCCGGTCCACCCGGCCAGCAGCGTCTCCCGCTGGGTGGGCGGGTCCGGCGGCAGACCCCCGCGGGCGATCCACCGTTCCCGGGCGGCCCGGAACACGGGATCGCGCTCGCGGCGCCGCGCGGTCATCCGGGCCCGCAGCATCCAGCGCCCGAACAGCGCGTAGACGCCGGCGATCCGGATCACGATCGCGGCCGCCAGCAGCACACCGGCCGCGAGCAGCGTCCGGCCGAGACCCGGCTCGCCGGCCGACACGAGATCCTCCAGGACGAACCGCAACTGCAGCCCGATGTACGCGAAGACGAACGTCTCCAGCAGGAAGTCCAGCACCGGCCAGACCTCGTTCTCCCGCACCCTGGTCCGGTACGCGCCCGGGTACTCGTGGTTCGGGTCGAGCCTGAGGTTGACGCTGACCAGGAACGAGGCCATCACGACCGCGAGGATGCCGGACACGTGCGCCGCCTCGGCCGCGAGGAACGCGGTGAACGGCAGCAGCAGCACCAGCGCGGTCTCCAGCGTGGCGTCGCGCAGCCAGCGGCGGATCAGCAGCGTCGCGGTGGCCAGCAGCGCGCCGATGCCGACGCCGAGGAACGCGGACCGGAAGAACTCCGCCACACCCGCACCGACCGTGGTGTGCGCGCCGTCCACCGCCGCGATCGCGATGCTGAACAGCGTCAGCGCGGTCGCGTCGTTGACCAGGCTCTCGCCGGTGAGCACGGACGTCGCGCGCTCCGGCAGCCCGATCTCCTCGCCGTGCGAGACCGTGGTGATCGTGTCCGGCGGCGCCAGCACCGCGCCGAGCACGAACGCGGCCGCGCCGATCGACGGCAGCAGCCACCCGGCGATCAGGCCGAGCGCGCCCGCGGTGAGCACCACGAGCAGCACGCCGAGCGAGATGATCGGGCGCAGGTTCCGGCGGAAGCCCGCGAACGAGGCGCCGCGCGCCGCGGAGTAGAGCAGCGGCGGCACCACGATCGCGAGGATGACCTCGCTCTCCAGCTCCAGCCGCGGCATGCCCGGGAGGAACGAGGCAGCCGCGGCCAGCACCACGACGAACATGCCGGGCTCGAGGCCCTTGCGGCGGGCAACCGCGGCGACCGCGATCCCGGCCCCGGCGATGAGCAGAAGTTGAACGCCGTTCACCGGCTCAGGTTAGGCGAGTCCCCTCGTCCGCGAGGGTCACCGGCGCGCCGGTCGCGGCGGACCGGTTCGCGGCGACGCCGGTGAGCACGCTGCGGATGCCGTCGCGGTATCCGGCCTGCCGGGCGAGCGGGTCGCCGGACGGGCCGCGGAACACGTCGTCGAGCAGCAGTCCGTCGCCGCCGCCGTGGCCACCCTCGCCGCGGATGATCGGCACCTCCTCCGGCGTGCCCCAATGCTCCTGCACGGTCAGCCGCTCCCAGGAGGAGTCGGCCGCGTGCAGCCCGGCGCTCGGGTCGATGGCCGCGTTGACCGGCGTCCAGGCGCGCTCGCCGACCTCCAGCTCGATCCGGCCGCGGGTGCCGGTGAACGCGACCCGGTAACCCTCGAACGGGCTGTATGCGGTCAGCGAGTAGGTGACCAGCGCGCGGCTGGCGTACCGGATCAGCACGGACATGGTGTCGTCGATGGTCACGCCGGGCGCGAAGACGTCCTGGTCGCGCAGGTACCCGTCCTCGTGCTCCGCGTCCAGGTAGAGCGCCTTGAGCCGCGGGTCGGCGGCCGCGTCCAGCAGGAACGGGTCGGTGCCGAGCCCGGGTGCGCCCTTGGCCCGGGCCGGCCGCTGCGCACCGGCCCGCGCGCCCTGATCGCCGTAGAAGCGCAGCGCGGTCTGCGCGAAGACCAGCTCCGGATGGCTGGCCAGCCACCAGTTGATCAGGTCGAAGTGGTGCGTGGACTTGTGCACCAGCAGGCCGCCGGAGCTGGCGCGGTCGCGGTGCCAGCGCCGGAAGTAGTCGGCGCCGTGCGCGGTGTCCAGCGCCCACTCGAAGTGCACCGCGGTGATGTCACCGATCCGCCCGGACGCGATCAGCTCGCGGACCGCGGAGTTCCGCGGCGAGTAGCGGTAGTTGAACGTGACGACGAGCGTGCCACGGGCGCGTTCGGCCGCCGCGGCGATGCGTGCGCACCCCTCCTCGTCCACGGTCAGCGGTTTCTCGCACACCACGTCCAGCCCGGCGTCGAGCGCGGCGACCACGTAGCCGGCGTGGGTGGCGTCCACACTGGTCACGATCACCGCGTCGGACAGGGCCAGAAGCTCTTGCAGACCCTCAGGACCGAACGTGGGTACGGGCGAGGGCAGCCGAGAGTTGTGGTAGTCCATCCGGGTCCGGTTGGTGTCCAGGAACGCGGCGATCGTGCCGGTGTCGCTCCAGTCCCCGAGCAGTGCGTCCACGTACATCTGGGCGCGGTGGCCGAGACCGATGATGGCGTAGCGGCGGGTCACTGCGAACCTCCGGGTCGCTGGGGATGACGGACGTCGTGGGTGCCGAGCCGGCCGCACATGCCCCAGCCCTCGGTCTCGCTCCGCGGCGCGCCGGACACGGCTCCCGCACGGAGGTGCACGGCGTCGCCCGCATCAAGGTTCTTCAACATGCCGGCGGTCCGGGCGGCCTGCGCGGCGACCGTCTCCCGCCAGATCTCCCGCCACCGCGGCACGTTCGCCCGCACCAGGCGCGCGGCCGCTTCGTAGAACGCGTGCAGCGGCGCGAAGTCGTCACTCTCCACCGCCGCGCGCAGCCGGAGGAACTCCGCGACCGCGAGGTCCCGGCGGCGAGCGACCGCCTCCTCGTCCTCGCGCGGCAGCACGGCCGCAGCCTGGTAGGACTCGGCGGTCCGCAGTACCTCCGGCGGGAACGTCATCACCGCGTCGCCGGCCTCGGGCAGGCCGGCGTTCGACATGACGACCACCACCCGCAGGTCGCCGTGGTTGACCGCGCGGTGGATGACGCCGGGCGTGAACCAGAGCAGCGAGCCCGCGGCCAGCGGCGTCTCCCGGAAGCCGGACGCGTCCAGCGTCTGCAGCGCGCCGGTGCCGCCGGTGACCACGTACGCCTCGGTGGACGCGGTGTGCAGGTGCGGTGTGCCGCCGGCCAGCCCGTCCAGGCACCGTCCGGTGTAGACGGTGAGGTGACTGACCGAGGTGCCGCCGGGGAACGTCATGACGCCAGCACGTTCCGGCCCTGCGCGGCCAGCTCGTGCGTACCCTCGTCGCCGTGGTCGCCGGAGGCGATGACCACCGCGTAGCGGAACGTCAGTGTGCCGCCCGCCTCGAACGGCAGTTCCTCGCTGAAGAACGGCGCCGGGCAGAGGCAGGCGAAGTCCTCGCTGCGGGTGAACCACTGCGGCGGGTGCTGCGGGTTGCGGGTGTCGTCGACCATCACGACGGTGGACGCGCGGCCGGTCTCGTCGTGCTTGCCGCGGTAGGCGAACCATGCCGCGCGGGTGCCGCGCAGGTCGTCCGCGCCGACGCCGTCCGGTGACTGCGCGGTGCCGTTGGTGAAGCTGCGCGGCCCGCGCCAGAACAGCCCGCCGTACCCGGCGTTCTCCCGGCCCTTGGTGGTCGGCGATCCGATGTGGAGCGTCGTGCCGGAGACGTTGGTCATCGCGGTCTCGAACGTCAGCGCCCAGCTCACGGCGTCCAGCAGCGAGACGGTCAGCGAACGGGTCTCGTCGACCACCGGCACGCCCTGCTGGGACGTCCAGTCCAGCGTGTGGGTGAGCGCGGCCGTGTCGCCGTCCACGGTCAGCCGCGTCATCTCCCGGTGCGCGGCCGTGCCGTTGTTCTCCTGCTGCACGTAGAACCGGCCGTGCACGTAGGTCGGGCCGCCCCAGAAGTTGTGCTCGCCCAGGTGCGGCAGCGACCAGGCGATGCCCTTGTGCCAGACGTGGTCGTGCGGCCGGAACAGCGAGACCAGATCACCGGCGAGCGTGCGGATCGGGTGCAGGTACGGCTTCGGCGACTCCAGCTGCACCGTGTCCGGCACGTAGACGTAGGTGACGATCGGGACGTCCCCGGCCGTGACCGTGACCTCCCTGCCGAGCGTGTGATCGACCTGGAGACTCATGCCGTACGGGTTCCTTCCCAGGGTGTGTCGGTGCCGTTCATCCGGGCCGCGAACGGGTCGTCCGGGCCGATCTCGCCGGCCCGCACCGGTGCGCCGGTGAACGCGGACCTGTACAGCGCCGCGACGAACTCCATGGTCCGGCGGGTGTCCGCGAGCGTGACCGGTGGCTCGGTGCCGGCGTCCAGCGCGTCCAGCACGGCCGCCAGCTGCCCGGCGTGGCCGGACTCGACGTCGTCCCAGTCCGCGTACCAGCGCCGCTTGACGTCACCGGCGCCGGGCGCGGGCGTGACGGTCCAGTGGTCGTCGGTGTAGCCGTACAGGTGGGTCAGCTCGACCGTGGCACGCGCGAAGTCGAAACGCAGCGCGGACGTCTGGCGCGGCGAGACCACCGAGTTGACCACGGACGCGAGCGTGCCGTCCGCGAACGTGACCAGCGCCATCGACACGTCCTCGGTATGCACCTGGTGCCGGGCCCGCCGGCCGGCCACCGCGGTGACCCGCTCCCACGGCCCGAGCACGGACAGCAGCAGGTCGAACTGGTGGATGCCGTGGCCCATGGTCGGGCCGCCGCCCTCGGTCTCCCACTTCCCGCGCCAGGGCGCCGCGAAGTACGCGTCGTCGCGGTACCAGAGCGTGTCGCAGGTGGCCAGCAGCGATTCGCCCAGGTAGCCGTCCGCCACGAGCGCGCGCAGCCGGACCGCGCCGGTGCCGAACCGGTGCTGGAACACGGTGGCGACGTGCCGGCCGGTCTCCTTCGACACGGTCGCGACGTCGTCCAGTTCGGACAGCGAGAGTGTCGGTGGCTTCTCCACCAGCACGTGCGCGCCGGCGCGCAGCGCCTCGATCGCGAGCGGCGCGTGCGTGGACGGCGGCGTGCACAGGTGGACCAGGTCGATGCCGCCGGAGTCGAGCAGTGCGGTCAGGGCCGGCGCGGCCGCGGGCACGTCCCACGCGGTCGCGAACGTGCGGGCCCGGTCCGCGTCGACGTCGACGACCGCGGCGAGTTCCACCCGGCCCGGGTGGGCGCGCAGCGCCTGCGCGTGGGCGGCGGCGATGCCACCGGTGCCGATGATCGCCGCGCGGTAGGGGGTCTTGGTCATGCCACGCTCCTCGGTACCCGGGCCGGTGCCGTCCGGCACCGGCCCGCTGCGCTGGTGGTCAGGCGGCGTCGATCTCGGTCTGCAGTTCCTTGATGAACGACTCCGCGGCGGCCTGCGGCGTCTTGCGCTCGAACAGGACCTCCTCGGTGTGCCGCTTCAGGATCGCCTCGATGCCGCTGGCGCCGTTCGGCGTGACGCGCGGTGCCGGGCCGACCTTGACCGTGTCCAGGTAGTCCGCGGCGGCCTTGTCGGTGGCGGTGAGCTTCGGCGCGAGCGCGGCCCGGATCGTCGTGTTGCCCGGCACGCCCCGGTCGGTGAGCAGCACGTCCGCGGCCTCCTGCGTGTTGAGCAGGAAGTCGACGAACGCGGCGGCCTCGGCCGGCTGTTTCGACCGGGCGGAGATCGCCCAGTACATGGACGGCTTGTAGTAGGCGCCCGGCGTACCCACCTGGGACTCGCCCGGGATCTGCACCAGCCGCAGGTTCTGGCCGCTGGCCGCCGCGAACGACGTCAGCTGGGTGTTCCACGACGTGCCGATCGCGGTCGCGTTCGTGGCCATGCCGGACTGGTCCAGCGCGGCACCGGCCCGCTCGATGGTGACCGACGCGGCCGGGCCTATGCCGGCCTTCGACAGGTCCAGCAGGTACTGCCAGTACTGGGCGAGCACGGCCGGTGGCGCGGAGACCCTGCCGGACTCGTCGTACAACGACGCGCCCTGCTGGCGGAGCCAGACGTTGACCGAACCGGTGTCGAAGCCCCAGAGCTGGACGCCGTCGACCTTGCCGCCACTGGCCTTGGAGACCTGGTCGCCGACCGTGCGCAGGTCCTCCCAGGACCAGGTCGCGGTGTCCGGCAGCATCACGTCGTACTGCTTGAGCAGGTCGTCGTTGACGATGAACGAGTACGCGGTGAGGCCGGTCGGGATCGCGTACTGCTTACCGTCGACCTTGCCGGTGTCCAGCGCGGCCGGCTCGATGTCCGCGGTCCTCAGGTGGTTCGACGCGGTGCCCAGGTCGAGCAGCGCGCCGCGCTCGGCGTACGACGCGAGGTAGAGCTCGTCCATCTGGATGATGTCCGGCGCGTCGTTCGCAGCGACCGTGGTGGCCAGGCTGTCCCAGTAGCCGTTCCAGTCCTTGAACTCGCCCTTGACGGTGATGTTCGGGTACTTGGCCGTGAACAGGTCGATCGCCTGCTGGGTGCGCTTGTGCCGCGCGTCCGAGCCCCACCAGGTGAAGCGCAGCGTGACCGGTTCGGTGGAGAGTTCCCCGCCCGCGTCACCGCCACCGCCACCGCAGGCCGCGAGCGCGGTCGACGCGCCGACCGCGCCCGCGAGGGACAGAATCGTACGCCGGGACATGCCGTTTGTCATCGAATGTGCCCTTTCGATGTGTGTCGTTCCGAGGGATCACTTGATACCGGTGGTGGCGATGCCCTTGATCAGGTATCGCTGGCCGATCAGGAAGGCGAGGAACACCGGCAGGAGGGAGACCACGCTCATCGCGAACATGGAGCCCCACGACGTGGCGACCGTGGCGTCCACGAACGAGCGCAGCGCGACCGGCACCGTGTACATCTCCGGGTCGGTCAGGTAGATCAGCTGCGAGAAGAAGTCGTTCCAGGTCCAGATGAACGTGAAGATCGTGGTGGTGGCCAGCGCCGGCAGCATCAGCGGCAGGATCACCCGGAGGAAGATGCGCGGGTGGCCGGCGCCGTCGATGCGGGCGGCCTCGTCCAGCTCGCGCGGCAGGCCGCGGATGAACTGGACCATCAGGAACACGAAGAACGCGTCCGTGGCCAGCAGCTTCGGCACGATCAGCGGCAGGAACGTGTTCACCCAGCCGAGGTTCGAGAAGATGATGTACTGCGGGACGATCAGCACGTGGATCGGCAGCATGATCGTCATCAGCATGATGGCGAACCACCACGTCTTCCCGGTGAACTCCAGCCGGGCGAACGCGTACGCCGCCATCGAGCAGGAGACCAGGTTGCCGATGATGCAGCCGAGCACCACGAGCGCCGAGTTCAGCATGTAGTGGCCGAACGGCGAGGCGAGCGCGTTCCACCCGTCGCTGTAGTTGGAGACCTCGAAGCTGTCCAGCACCAGGCCCGGCGAGCGGAAGATCTCGTTGTTCGGCCGCAGCGAGCTGACCACCATCCAGATGACCGGATAGAGCATCACGATCGCGAACGCGATCAGCGCGGCGTGCTTGAGCGTGGACTTGACCCAGCCCGGCAGCACGAACCTCGGCGGCGGCGGGTCGTCGTGCGTGGCGACCGGGACCGGGCGCTCCTTGAGGTCAGTCATCGTAGAACACCCATCGCTTGGCGGCCCAGAAGTTGATCGCGGTGAACCCGGCGATGATGATCAGGAGCAGCCAGGCGAGCGCCGAGGCGTACCCCATGTCGAATCTGGCGAAGCCGCGCTCGTAGAGGAAGAGCGTGTAGAACAGCGTCGAGTCCGACGGTCCGCCGGTGCCGCCCGAGACGACGAACGCCTGGGTGAACGACTGGAACGCGTGGATGATCTGCAGCACCAGGTTGAAGAAGATGATCGGCGACAGCAGCGGCACGGTGATCTTCTTGAACTGCGTCCACCTGCTCGCGCCGTCCACGGACGCGGCCTCGTAATACATCACCGGGATCTGCCGCAGCCCGGCCAGGAAGATCACCATCGGCGCGCCGAACGTCCAGACGTTCAGGACGATCAGCGTCGACAGCGCGGTGTCCGGGTCGGAGATCCACCCCCGGCCGGTGATGCCGAAGACGCCGAGCACCTGGTTGAGCAGTCCCTCCGCACCGAAGATCTGCTTCCACAGCACCGCGATCGCGACGCTGGAGCCGAGCAGCGACGGCAGGTAGAACGCGGAACGGTAGAACGGCAGGCCGCGCAGCCCGCGATCGAGCAGGATCGCCAGCCCGAGCGCGGCCAGCAGCTGGAGCGGCACCGAGACGAACACGTAGATGAACGTGACGCCGAGCGACCGGTGCAGACGCTCGTCGCCGAACATGCGGCTGATGTTCTCGACGCCGTTGAACTCCGGCGGCTGGATCAGGTTGTAGTCGGTGAAGCTGAGCCCCAGCGAGGCCACGATCGGCCCGGCCGTGATCAGCAGGAGACCCGCGAACCACGGCAGCAGGAACAGGAAGGCGGCCTTGTTGTCCCGCTTTCGCGGAGGCGGGCCGCCCTTGGAGGTGCCGAGCCGTTGGAGCTCGCCGAGAGCACTCACACGACCCTCCTTCACATGAGCAGTCACTCGTGGCGCGCGATCCTCCGCGAACCGGGGTGCCTCCGGCAAGGGGGATGTTTCGGGTCGAAAGCATCGAAGGGGGGAAAGCGCTTTCCGCAGTCTGCATCGATGCTGTGACGCGCGTCAAGTGTTTCGGGCCGATGACAATGGATCGTTTCAGCGCGGCGCTGCCGCGCTAGGGCCGCTGGCGATCGATGCGTTCCTTTAAACCATTCAACGGGTACGCCAGGCGCCCCGAACAGCGAGAAAGCGCTTGCCCGCGACGCACTTCTCCGACGGACGCCGCTAGCATCGGGGTGCCTCCTTCGCCCGCCGGACGCGGGCCGGGGTGCCCTCCGGTCCGCGTCGGCTGGAAACGTGTTCCGCAGTGTGCTCGCACGTACTGGTGCGCCAAGCTCCGTCACGCCCAGATCACCGATTGCGTCTCCCGCCCGAGCCTGTCATGCCGGCCACCGCCCGCGCCACCGCCACCACGGCCGCAAAACGGCATCGAACACGGCCGCACCACTCCGCGAGAGATCCGCCGGACGCCACCGGTCACACCGCCCACCCGCGGCACTCCGGGATCGTCGGGCGGCTGGCGTGGCAGCACACCACGGACGCGACCGGCCGACGCGGCAATGCGATCCGGCGCGGCACCGCGACCCAGCACGACAACGCGAGCCGGCGCGGCAACCAGCCCGGCGCGGCAACCAGCCCGGCGCGGCACGGCAGCACGGCAATCAGCCCGGCACGACAACGCGACCAAGCACGACAACGCGAGCGGGCGCGGCAACGCGACCCGGCGCGGCAACGCAACCCAGCACGGCACCGTGACGCAGCACGGCACGGCAACGCGAGCCGGCACGGCGACGCGAGCCGGCACGGCGACGCGAGCCGGCGCGGCGACGCGAGCCGGCGCGGCGACGCGAGCCGGCGCGGCGACGCGAGCCGGCGCGCCGGCCTCGGGCGGCAACGCGACCGTGTGGCGAAGCGGCTCGTCACGCCACATCAGCCCGGCGCGGGGATGCGGGCGGTGCGGCACACCAACCGGCCGCGATGTCGCCGCGGTCCCGGGTCAGGCGGCGGATCCGGGGGCGTCCGGGGGCGCCGTCCGCCGTCGTTTGCGGGCGTTGCCGCCGGGGTAGCGTGCCGTCAGAATTTTCGGGCGAGGTTGAGGATCTTGTCTCGTTGTGGAGGGGAACGTCCATGTCGCAGGTCCCGCTGATCGAGGTTCCGGTGTCGGAGCTGGAGGACCTACGACACCGGATCCGGGCGGCCCGGTGGCCGCGCCCCTGGCCGGTGGACGGCTGGGAGGCCGGTACCGAGCCGGGCCGGTTGCGCCGGCTGTCCGCGTACTGGGCCGACGGTTTCGACTGGTACGCGCAGCAGGCGGCGATCAACGCGCTCCCGTCGCATCACGCGGACCTGGACGGGACCGCCGTGCACTACCTGCGGTTCGACGGCGAGACCGCGGATGCCGTGCCGATCGTGCTCACACACGGCTGGCCGAGCACGGTCCTCGAGGAGGTCGAACTCGCCCGCCGCCTCTCCTCCCCCTCCCGGTACGGCCGCGCCGGCGCGCCGTCGTTCACCGCGATCGTGCCGGCGCTGCCCGGATTCCCGTTCACGCCCGAACAGAGCCGGATGCCCGGCGTTCCGACGCACGAACTGTGGCACCGGCTGATGACGCAGCTCGGATTCCCGCGCTACCTGGCACACGGCGGCGACCTCGGCGCCGGCATCAGCACCCGCCTGGCTCAGGCACACCCGGAGTCGGTCGCCGGCATCCACCTGCTCGCCGTCGCCGACCCCGAGGACGCCGCCGACCTCACCGACGGCGAACGGGCCTACCTCGGCCAGGGCGAACGCTGGTGGGCCGAGGAAGGCGGCTACGAACACCTGCAGCGCACCCGCCCGCTCAGCGCCGCCTACGCGCTCAACGACTCGCCGGTCGGGCTGCTCGGCTGGCTGCTGGAGAAGTACCACGCCTGGACCGATCACGCCGATGGCGCGGCCGGCCTCGACGACGACCTCATCCTCACTCAGGTGAGCCTCTACTGGTTCACCGGTGCGATCGCCGCGTCCTTCCGTCCCTACTGGGAGCACCGGGTCTACCCACCCGGACCGGTCCGGGTGACGGTGCCGACCGGAGTCGCGGTGTTCCCGGCCGACCTGGTCCAACCGCCGCGCAGCTGGCCCGCCCGCAACTATCACGTCGTCCACTACAACCGGATGCCCCGGGGAGGCCACTTCGCGGCCCGGGAGCAACCGGATCTTCTCGCGGACGACATCCGCGTGTTCGCGCAGAAATTGTGACGAGCGAGGAAGACGTCGTCGCCGGTGCGGCGAGCGCGACGTCGTCGAAGCCGGTGACGGACAGCCGCGCCGGGACCGGCACGCCGGCGTCGCGGCAGGCGGCGAGCGCGCCGGCCGCGGCCGCGTCATGCGATGCCGCCGGACAGCACGACCCGGCCGGCGCGCCGCTCGTGGGCGAGCAGGTCGCCGAGCGGCCGCCACAACGTCACGCACCGTCACGGTGGGACGAGCCGGGTGCGGCACCGGCCACGCTCCCCGCCGGGCAGTGGTTCAGTGCGGTTGGCCCGCTCCGGCCATCGGGCGGGCTGGTGTGACGCCGGGCGCCGGGACCGGGGCCGGCGGGCGGCGATCGGCGAAGACCACGTGCCGCTGCACCAGGAAGCTCGCGGCCAGCAGCACGCCCTCGGCGAGGAGCTTGGCGGCCGGCGCGGATCCGGTCGCCGCGGTGAACACGGTCAGCAGCACCACGTTCGCGGCCAGGATCACGGCGGCGAGCAGCGCGTAGTCCCGGGCGGCCCGGGTCAGTGGCGCGGCGCGGCCGAAGACGTACCGCCGGTTGACCGTGAAGTTGAGCGTGGCGCTGACCAGGCGGGCGAGCACGGCCGGTCCGGCGACCCCGCCGGTGACCGCGGCCAGGGCCAGGAACAGCGCGGTGTCGACCGCGAACGCCAGCAGCGACGACGTGCCGTAGGCGAGCAGCGGCCCGTACACCCGGGCGGAGTCGCGCAGCGGCCGGAAGTGCGAGGACGCGTTGCCGGCCAGGTAGACGGTGGCGATCGGGACCTCCGCGATCGTCCACCGGTCGCGGACCGCGCGCAGCAGCAGGCGCTGCTCGTACTCGAATCGCGCGCCCGGGACCGTGCCCAGCCGCGGCAGGTGCCGGGCCGGGTAGCCGCGCAGGCCGGTCTGGGTGTCCGCGAGGTCGCGGCCGGTGGCGAGCCGGAACACCGTACGGGTGCATCCGTTGCCGAACCGGCTGCGGGCCGGGACCGGGCCGGTGAACCGGCGGGCGCCGAGCACCAGATCGGCATCGCCGGCCGCCAGCCGGGCGGCGACGGCCTCGATGTCGCCGGGGCGGTGCTGGCCGTCGCTGTCCGCGCAGACCACGTCACGACCCGCACGGTACGCCCGCACGTGCGCGAACCCGGTCTTGAGCGCCGCGCCCTTGCCACGGTTGCGGTCGTGCGTGACCACCTCGGCGCCGAGCGCGCGGGCCCGGGCGAAGACGTCGGCGTACCGGGGGCCACTGCCGTCGTCGACCACCACGACGTCGTGGCCGGCCAGCCGGACGAGGAGGTCGGTGAGCCGCCCGTCCGGCTGGTACGCCGGGATCAGGATGACCGCGTCCATCAGCCGGCCACGTAGAGGATGTCGCTGGTGCCGCGTTCCTGGCCACGGCCGAGCGGGTCGTTGACCAGGTCACCGTTGAAGATCATCGTGGAGGAGCCACCGCCGTCCAGGTTGTACGCCACGGTCGCGCCCCGGTCCGCGAAGACCTGGGCGAAGCCGCTCATGGTGAGCCCGGCGCTGGAGTCGCTGCGGCCGTCGACGACCACGAACAGCCAGTGGTTCGCGTCGACCAGCCCGATGCCGGTGCGCGGCTGGTTGCCCTGCACGGAGTGGTTGCCGACGTTGGTGTCGATCTCCACGGCGTCGATGCCGTCCAGCACCGCGCCGTTCTCCACCAGGCCGGGCCCGAACGACAGCGTGTGCCAGACCCCGTCGGCCAGCAGCGCGTCCGCGTTCGTGGCGGTCTCGTCGTACAGCCGGGCGCTGCCGTCGGTGTGGATCGCGAGTCCCTGCCGGGCGCCCCGGTCCCGGAACGCGACGCCGTTGCGGATCACGATCCCGGTGTCCCGGAACCCGTAGTAGTCACCGTTGATCGCCAGCACCGCGCCGGCGCCGGCGGCGATCTCGGACGGGTTCGCGATGATGTTCTCGCCGAACTGGTCGTTCGCGAACGCGGCCCGGACGATGGTGGCGTCGCTGACCGTGACGTCCGCGACGAAGTACCGCACCGTGCCGGTGTCCACCGATTCGATCGTGACCGTCGCGGTGTCGCTGGTGTAGCCGCTCGCGGTCGCGGTGCCGGTTCCGGCGACGTCGGCCAGGTCGGTCAGCGCGGAGGCGTTCGCCACCTGCACGTGGTCGAAGACGTAGCGGTCGAGCGCCCAGGCGCTGGTGCCACCGGCGGCCGCGACGAACGCGCCGAGGCCGCCGGCCAGCACCGCACGGCGGGAGAGTCGCCGGCTCATCCGCGCGGCCCCGGGCCGTGGCCACCGGCCGGCGCCTCGCCCGCGGTGGCCGTGGCGACCTGGGTCGCGGAGCCGAGCTCACCGGCCCCGGCCAGGCCGCCGGTGCTGCCACCGGAGGCGGACCCGCCGCGGTAGACCGTGTACTCCTCGCCGCTGGTGATCCGCTCGGAGGAGAAGACCAGGTTCTGCAGGTCCTTCGAGGTGGTGAAGGTGGCGACCACGGTGCCGTCCGCGTCGGTCAGCTGCAGCGTCGTCCCGGCCGCGACCGTGGAGTCGAACGTGACCGAGACCCAGCCCTGCGCGGAGTCGGCGGACGGCGCCACCGCCGTGCCGGAGCTGCCGGCCGCGACCAGCACGCCGCCGGTGACGGTGAGCGTGCCGTTGACGTCCAGCGCGCCGTTGCCCTGGCCGGCCGGGCCGTTGACCACGACGGTCCCGCCGCTGATCGTGGCCGTGCCGTTGGAGTCGAGGCCGTCGCCGTTCGCGTCGATGACCAGCGTGCCGCCGGTGACCGTGACCGAGAAGTCGCCCGCGGCCATCTCGCCGCCGCGGCCGCCGCCGGTGGACGTGCCGCCGGACGCGTTCAGGCCGTCGTCGTCGGCGACCACGTGCACGCTGCCGGCCGCGACCGTGATGTCCGCGGCCTCCAGGCCCTCGCCGGACGTGCTGACCTCGACCGCGCCGCCGTCCACGACCAGGGCGTTCTCCGCGTGTACGGCGTCGTCGCCGGCCGCGAGCGTCACCGTGGCGCCGGACAGGTGCACGGAGCCGTCGCTGTGCACCGCGTCGTCGGCGGCGTCGGCCGCGACCGTGCCGCCCTCCAGGACCGTGACCACGCCGGACTTGACGCCCTTCGTCGAGGTGTCCTCGCTCGCCTGGGCGCCGTGCCCGCCGCCGGCCGTGACCGTGACCGTGCCGCCGGTGAGCACCACGTCGGTGACCGCGTCGACGCCGTCGCCGCCCGCGGTGGCCGTGACCGTGCCGCCGCTGACCAGGACGTAGCCGGCGTCGGCGGCGGTGTCGTTGTCCGCTTTGAGCCCGTCGCCGCCGGCGGTGACCGTGATCGCGCCGCCGGTCACCGCCAGGTAGTCCTTGCCGCGGATGCCGTCGTCCGCCGCCTCGACCGTGATCGTGCCGGCGGTGATCAGCAGGCCGTCCTTGCCGGCGATGCCGTCGTTGCCGTTGCCGTGCACGACCAGTGCACCGGCACCGGCGATGGTCAGGTCCGCGGCGCTGAACAGGGCGGCGTTGACGTCGGCGTCGGCGGCGTACGCCGAGGTGTCGGAGAGCGTGCTGGTGGTGCCGTCGGCCAGGACCACCACGACGCGCTCGGCGGCGGTGACCGCGATCGCGGCCGTGCTGCTGCTGGAGATCGTGGCGCCGTCCAGCACGAGCGTGACCGTGGCGCCGTCCGCGGCCACCACGATCTGGCCGTCGGTGAGCGTGCCGCTGATCCGGTACGTCCCGGACGCCGTGATCGTGACCGTGCCGCCGTCGACGGTGACGCCGTCGCCGTCCACGGTCGCGGACGAGCCGGTGAGCGTGATCCCGGCCGCGGTGGACGCGTCGTACCCGGCGTCCGCGGTGTGCACCGCGGTGTTCGCCGCGAGCACGGCCTCGGCGGTCTGCGCGCCGTCGACGTACGCGGCGGCCACGGCCGTCTCCTCGGACGCGGCCGGCGAGGCGGTGGTGGCCGAGCAGCCGGTCAGCATCGCGCCGGCCAGGACCAGCGACGTCACGGCGGCGACGATCTTCTTACGGATGGGCTTCATGCTCGGCTGCCTTTCAGCGGGACGGTCAGGTGGTGGTGGTCTGCGGTGGGTACGGGGGCGAGCCGGCGCAGGACCGGCCGCCAGCGGTTGGCGGGCAGGCCGGGCCGGAGCGCGGCCAGGCCGGTGGCGTACTTGGAGATCGGGCACGGCCGGCGGCCGAGCGACCAGAGCACCCGGTCGGCCTCGGAGGCACCACCGGTGGACTTGGTCTCGACCACGAACCGGTCCGGGACCCGGCGTGCGGTGCCGTCCGGCAGCTCCCAGCACAGGTCCTCGTCGACGGTCACCCGTGCGCCGCAGCCCGGCAGGAAGAGCGTGGTGCGGCGGTACCGGCTGGTCAGTGCCGGTGTCAGGGACAGTCCGGCGGCGGCGATACCGGCCGCGCCGAGCGTCCGGACGACGTAGGCGAGGCCGTCCGGGGTGAGCGCGGCGTCGTCGTGCGGCATGCGTTCCTTGACCGTGCCGCCCCGGCGCCCGCGCGTCTTCACCTCGATGAACCGGGCGCCGCTCTCCTCGTACCGGCGGAATCTGATCTTGAATCTGCGGCGCCGGCGGTGTGCCGCACCGAGATAGGCGGTCAGCGCGGGCGTGTCCAGGTAGTCGGAGCGGTAGCGGAACGTGCGGCGGCCGTCGATCTCCAGCACCCGGGTGTCGTCGCCGAGCCGGTCGAGGAACGCGCTCAGGTCCGCGCCGGCGAGCACGTACTTGCGGTCGACCCGGTGCAGCAGCGCGGCGCGCGCGACCAGCTCGTCCAGCGTGATCGGCCTCACCGCCCGGCCTCGATCCGTTCCAGGGCCGGTCCGCGGTCGGCGACCCGGGCGCGGCGCGGCGACACCAGGTAGCGGACCTCCGCGAGCGTGGTGTCGTTGACCAGGTCGACGTTCTTGATCGACACGTTCAGCACCCGCGCGCCGAGCAGGATCTCCAGGTGCGCGGTGAGCGCGGCCTCGTCGGTGTGCGCGCTGTCCAGCCGCAGCGTCTGGGCGCGGTGCCGGCGGAACAGCGCCGGGTGGTCACCGGCCACCAGCGCGGCCACGACCAGCGCCATCAGCCCGGCGGTCAGCGGCGTGACCGTGCCGCTCAACCCCGCGAGCAGGCCCAGCGCGAGCGCCGCGAAGTAGTACGCGACCTCGTGCTGGGCGATCTCGTCCGACCGCAGCCGGATGATCGACAGTACGCCGAACAGCCCGAGGCCGAGCCCGACACCGACCGTGGACGAGGCGAGCACGAGCGAGACGGCCAGCACGCCGATGTTGACGCCGAGGAACGCGGCGACCAGGTCCCGGCGGTGGTGGCGGGGGAAGTAGACGGCGAAGACCAGGACACCGATGGCGACCAGGTCCACCGCGATGACGAGCAGCTGCTGCACGGGTCGATCCTTAAGTTCGGATTCATGACCCGTTCATTCAGCGCCCGGACCCTTTGCGCCAGCTGTGATCCGCCCGTGCGCCCCCGATGATCTCCGGCGGGACGGGCGACGGGCCGACGGCGGGGACGGCCGGTGCTGGCAAAACCGTTTCCGCCGGGCACCGACCGCGGCTATCGTGCGCGGGTGTCGAAGACCGATGCCGCAGTCGCGGCCGATCTGGCCCTCGCCGGCCTGGAGTTCCTTGAGCGGATCATGGAAAAGTTGCGGGGGCCGCTACCGCCCCTGCGCGGCGCCGCCAGCTGCCTGCCGGAGCACGGACGTTTCGACTCCGATCCGGTCGACGTCGACGCCCCCGACATGCCGGCGCGGGTCAACGAGGACTGGTGGCGGATGGCCACCGAGTTCGGCCTGTTCGACGCGGGCGGCGAATTCCTGGTCGGCGTGGATTACCGAGATCCCGGTGCGGTCGACGGCGAGTACGGCTGGGCGCGGGTCAGGCTCGCGCGGACGTGGGATCTGGCAGCCGGCGGATCGGAGGCGCTTCGCGGCTACTTCGGCGCGCACTTCACCGATCGCTACGTGCCCGAGTTCGCCATGATCTCCCTCGATCAGCGGGTGCTCCTCAACACCACCATCTGGGGCAACGGCACGGTGAGCACCATCGTCATCCGTCCCGACCGCCTCTGACGCGACGTCGGTGACCCGACTGGCACGCGGCAGGACGCCCGTGAGCTCTCACTCAGCTCGCCGACCGCGCTCGCGTCGGTGATCAGCGGCGTCAGAACGACGAAACCACCTCGATCGGGCCCACGATGTGGGCGTTCAGCTCGGGCAGGTCCTCGGCCGGGATCCACAGCTCGGCGATCTGCCGGCCGCCGGCCTGGCGGCTCGGGTAGCGGCGGGCGAAGCCGGTGGTCACCCGGAACCGGGTGACGTGGCCGGAGCCGGAGGCGTCCACGTTCCACTCGGTGGCGATCCGCGCGGCGTAGGCCTCGTTCAGGACCGGGTAGAAGATGGGCTGGTCCGGCAGCCGGGGCGGGAACGCGGCGTAGCCTGACTGAGCGATCAGGTCGAGTTCGGCCGGGCCGACCGGGCGCCAGAGCGTGGTGGTGCCGTCCGGGTTCTCGACCCGCCCGGCCAGCAGGCGGGCGACCAGCGCGCTGACCGCCGGGTCGGCCGACGCGGCCGGCTCGCCCGGCTCCGCCAGCGACGAGACGAAGACCGCGGTCAGACCGTCCGAGCCGCGCAGCCAGCGCCAGACGCCGAGGTTCGGGTGCTGCAGCGTGGTGCACGCCTCGGCCGGGGCCAGCATGGTCAGCGCGCGGTCGAGCGTGGCCGCGTCCAGCGGGTAGGACGCGTTGCCGCCGCGGTGGCCGAGCAGCGTCGCCAGGATGACCGCGGGCAACGGGCCCTCACCGATGTTGACCCGCGCGAAGTCCCCGCCGGGCAGCATGATCGCGTGCGCCATCGGCGGCCGGTAGCCCGGGATCGCCGCCTCGAACCGCCGCCGCGCCGCACCGATCTCCTCGGCCGTCTCCCACCGCTCACCCTTGACGATCATGCCGCCAACCTAATCCAGTACCGCCGGACGACATCGGGCGCGCCGTCGAGGACGCCGCCGTGGCGTTCGATCAGGCGGGCGGAGGCCACGTTGTCCACCAGGCAGACCAGCAGCACCCGGTCGAGGCCGAGTTCCCGGGCGTGCGCGAGCATCCGCTCCAGCGCCCAGCCGCCGAGCCCGCGCCGGCGCGCGGACGGCCGGATCCCGTACCCGATGTGGCCCATCGACGCGGCGGCGCCGGACAGCGCGTGGCGCAGCGCGATGCCCCCCACCACCTCGGTGCCGTCGACGATCCACCGGTACGTGCAGTCCGGTGTGGCCGCCAGCCGGGCGATCCAGGCGGCGAACCCGGCGGGCGTCTCCGGCCGGTCCATCGGCAGCAGCCCGAAGCCGTCCTCGTGCGTGCCCGGTCCCCACTCGCGATGCGCGGCCAGCCACTCGGCGTGCAGCGCGGTCGTGGGCGGGATCAGCTCCGGCATGCCGCGACCTTAGCGCCTGTACCGGATAATGGGCGGGTGCCCGTGGTCGAGTCGAGCATCACCGTACCCGTACCGCCGGAGGTGGCCTTTGCGGTGTCGCAGACGGTGGCGCCGGTGCGGTACCGGTGGGATCCGTTCGTGCGCCGGCAGTACCTGATGGACGGCGCGGCCCGGCCGGGCAAGGGCGTGCGCACGTTCACCCGGTCCCGGCACGGGCTGAGCATGGTCAGCGAGTACGTGTCGTTCGCGCCGCCGACGAACGTGGGCATGAAGATGGTGCGCGGGCCGTGGTTCTTCGAGATGTTCGCCGGTGGCTGGCGGTTCGCACCGGCGGGCACGCCCGGTCACACGGTGGCGACCTGGCGGTACAGCTTCCGCTGCCGCCCGGTCTGGCTCCGCCCGGTCGCCGACCGGATCGGCGTCTGGCTGCTGACCAGGGACATCAACAAACGCATCCGGGGGTACGCGCGGGGCTGCACCGATCCGGCCGTGCTCGCGTCACTCTGACTCCAGCGCCGCGATCGCCTCGCTCAGCGACGGTGGATCGGCCGGTGGTGCGGCCGGGCCGGGTCCGGCCGGTGTGACCGTGCCGATGTAGGTGCGGCCGGCCCGGACCCCGAACCGGGTCAGGTGGTGATGCACCGCGGCCCGCAGCAGTGCGGCCCGGCCGGTGTCGCCGAGCGCGTCCAGCACCACCGCGGCGTGCTCGAGCACGGCCAGCACGCTGTTCAGGTCGTCCTCGCGGCGGAACGTGCGCACCGCGCTGCGCAGCAGCGACAGCGCCTCCGCCGGGCGGCCGTCCAGCGTCTGGGCGAGCATGAGGTCGCTGAGCGCCGCGGTCCAGAACTGGCCGACGTGGACCGCGCCCTCCGCGGCCGCCCGCAGCTGCCGCCGGCCGTCCGTCACCCGGCCGGACCCGATCAGCGCGGCGCCGCGGACCGCCGCCGCGGACGGGATGAGCCATTCGGTGCCGGTCTCCACGGCCAGCCGGTGCGCCTCGGTCGCGGCCTCCAGCGCGCTCGCCGGATCGCCGTCCCACAGGTGCGCCATCGACTCGTAGTAGCGGACCTCGCCGAGCAGGCGTTCGTCGCCGCCGGCCCCCAGCCGCGCGGCCGTGTCCACCAGCATGGCGCGGGCCGTGCCCATCTCGCCGCTGACCGCGATCAGTCCGGCGAGTGCGGCGCGCGCCCGGTGGACGTCCGCGGCCGGTGCACCGGCCGCGGCCCGGAGCGCACCGGACAGCACGTCCCGGCCCTCGTCGACCAGACCGCCGCGGATCCAGAACCACATCAGGGCCGCGCCGGTACGCAGTGCGGCCTCGGGCGCCCGGTCCAGGTCGTGCGCGATCGCCGCGCGGATGTTCGGCAGCTCGCGGTGCAGCACGCGCATCGCCTCGGCGGACCGCGCGCCGAGCAGATCCGCCGACGCCGTGGCGACCAGGTCCCGTACCCAGGCGGCATGGTTCTCCCGGCTGGCGGCCGGGTCGGGGTCGGCCGCGCGGCAGAACGCGCGGACCGTCTCCAGCAGCAGGTACCGGGCCGGTGGCCCGCTCGGGTCGGCGGTGACGACCGACTGGCCGACCAGTGCGTCGAGCGTCTCCACGGCGGCGAGCGGCGCGGCCGACCAGACCGCGGCGGCCGCGGTGAGCGGCAGCCCGCCCTCGAACGGCCACAGCCGCAGCAGCCGTTCGCGTTCCACCGGGGCGAGTAGGTCGACGCTCCAGGCGATCGCGGCCTGCAGCGTCGCGTGCGGGTTCGGCAGGCCGCGCGGGATGTGGCCGAGCAGCGCGAACCGGTCGCCTAGGTGCTCGATCAACTCGCGGAGGCTGAGCGTGCGCGCGCGGGCCGCCGCGAGTTCCAGCGCGAGCGGGATGCCGTCCAGCGCGGTGGCGAGCCGGCGCACGTCCGGCTCGTCCGGCCCGCGCGCGGCCCAGGCCGGCCGGACGGCGCGGATCCGGTCGCCGAGCAGCGCGACCGCGTCGTCGACGGCCAGCGGGCCGAGCGGCAGGATCTGCTCGCCGTCCACGCCGAGCGGGGCCCGCGAGGTGGCCAGCACGCGCAGGCCGGGTGCCCGGGCGAGCAGCGCCAGCGCGACCTCGGCGACCGCGCCGGGCAGGTGCTCGCAGTTGTCCAGCAGCAGCAGCCCGTCCCGGCCGGCGAGCGCGCGGGCGACGCGGTCCAGCGGGTCGCTGACCGTTCCGGTGACGCCGGTCGCAGCCGCGATCGCGGACGTGATCAGCGCCGGGTCGGTGACGTCGGCCAGCCGGGCCAGCCAGGCCTCGCCGGTGACGCCGGCGGCGTACTCGATGATCAGGCGGGTCTTGCCGACGCCGGCCGGGCCGGCGACCGTGACCAGGCGATGACCGGAGGCGAGCTTGTCCAGCAGGCGCAGGTCGGCGTCCCGGCCCACGAACGACGACAGCGGCCGGGCGGGCCGGCCCGGTGCCCCGGTCAACTCCGGGTCCTGGCTGAGGATCCGGCGTTCCAGCCGTCGCAGCTCCGGGCCGGGGTCGACGCCGAGCTCGTCGGCGAGCAGCTCGCGCATGCGGCGCATCGCGTCGAGCGCGTCGGCCTGCCGGCCGGAGCGGTAGAGCGCGAGCGCGAACAGCGCCCAGCGGCGTTCCCGGTACGGTTCGGCGCGGGTCAGCGCCTCCAGCTCGGCGACGGCCCGGGCGTGCTGGCCGGCGGCCAGCCCGGCCTCGGCGCTCTCCTCCAGGACCGCCTCGCGCAGCGCGATCAGCGGCTCCCGGGCGGCGGCGCCGGGCAGGTCCGCGTACGGTTCGCCGCGCCACAGCAGCAGCGCCTCCTCGAACACCTCCCGGGCCTGGGCCGGGCGGTCCGCCGCCGCGAGCGCCCGGCCGTCCGCGGCCAGCTGCCGGAACCGGCCGGCGTCGGTGGCGCCGGGAGGGACGGCGAGCGCGTACCCGCCGCCGGTGCGCACGAGCACGCCGTCGCCGAGCGCGCGGCGCAGCCGGGACACGTAGACCTGCAGCGTGGCGGCCCGGCCGGGAGGGCGGCCGGGCCAGACCGCCTCGCTGAGCCGGTCGTCGGGGACGGCGGCGCCCTCGGCCGCGATCAGCGCGGTGAGCAGCCGCCGGGGCAGCGGACCGCCGAGGTGGACCGGGCGGTCGCCGTCGAGGACCTCGGTGGGGCCGAGCACCGCGTAGCGTCGCACGCGCCCATGTAATCCGGTGCTGTATGCCGTTTGCAAGCCGGCTGTAGTGACGCCGCGGGACGGTACCGGCATGCATCCGACTGATCTGACACCGTTCAGCCCGCCCGGCACCGACGAGTACGCGGCCGCGTGCGCCGCCTTCCAGCTCGCCGCGCCGGTCGATCCGGCCGGTGCGTTCACCGCCCGCTCGGTCGGCGACGTGGTCCGGGCGGTCGCCACCGCGCGCCGGGCCGGTCTGCCGCTGCGGGTGCACACGACCGGGCACGGGATGGGCCGTGCGGCGCCGGTGGCCGGCGCGCTGCTGCTCCGCCCGCTGATCGACGCGCCGGTCCGGGTGGACCCGGTGGCCCGCACGGCCCGCATCCCGGCCGGGAAGCGCTGGAGTGACGTGCTGCCGGCGGCGGTCGCGCACGGGCTGACCGCGGCGCACGGCTCGTCGGCCACGGTCGGCGCGGTCGGCTACCTGCTCAACGGCGGGATCAGCTTCTACGGGCGCCGGTTCGGCGTCGCCGCGAACCTGGTCCGGTCGATCACGCTGGTCACGGCCGCGGGAGAGGTCGTCGTGGCGAGCGCCGCCGCGCATCCGGACCTGTTCTGGGCGCTGCGCGGCGGAGGCGGCGGGTTCGGCGTGGTGGTCGAGGTGGAGGTGGCGCTCGTACCGATGCATCGGGTGGTCACCGGCATGGCCGTGTGGGACGCGGCCGGCGCGGCGACGGCCGGGCCGGCGTGGCAGCGCTGGGCGGAGACCGCGCCGCGGGAGGTGACCACGTCGCTGCGGCTGCTGAACGTGCCGCCGCTGCCGACCGTGCCGCCGGCGCTGGCCGGGCGGCGCATCCTGGTGCTGGACGGCGCGGTCGCCGCGGAGACCCCGGCGGACGTGGAGCGCGCGGAGAAGGTCACGGCGGAGATGCTGGCGGCGCTGCCGGAGCCGGAGTTCAGCACGTGGGCGCCGGCCGGGCCGGAGACGCTGCCGCTGACCCACATGGACCCGGCGGAGCCGATCCCGTTCCGGTCCGACACGCTGCTGCTGCGGTCGCTTCCCGAGGCCGGGTGGGCGGCGCTGCTGGACGCGGCCGGGCGGAGCGAGCTGCTGTCGGTCGAACTGCGGCAGCTGGGCGGCGCGTTCGCGGAGCCGGCGCCGGACGGTGGCGCGTTCCAGCGGGTCGGGGCGCCGCTGCTGTACTGGGCGTGCGGGCTGCCCGGTGAGCGGACCGAGGCGGACCTGGCGGCGGTCCGGGCCGCGCTCGCGCCGTACGCCACCGGGTTCACCGCGCCGACGTTCGCCGACCACTTCGGACAGCCGCAGCGCACCTACGACGAGGCGGCCCGCGCCCGGGTGGAGCGGGTCCGCCGCGACGTGGACCCGGGCGGGCTGTTCGCCGGTGACGTGGCGGCGATCCGGGACCGCTGAGGGGCACCGCGGCCGCGCCCGGCCGATCGCCGGGCGCGGCCGGGGCTCACCGCTTGAGGTCGATCACGAAGCGGTACTTCACGTCGTTCGCCGCCACGCGCGCCAGCGCGGTGTTGAGGTCGCCGGTGCCGAGCAGCTCGATGTCCGCCGTGATGTCGTGCGCGGCGGCGAACTCCAGCATCTCGCGCGTGACCCGGGTGCCGCCCGCGCCCGCCCCGGCGATCGACTTGCGGCCGACCGCCATCGCGAACGTCGCCACGTCGAGCGTGTCCGGCAGGCCCACGGTGACCAGCGTGCCGTCCGTCCGCAGCGCCTGCACCAGCGGCGTCATCGGGTGCACCGCGGGCACGGTGTCGATGATCAGGTCGAGGCGGTTCACCGGCTGCGCGGCGTCACCGGCCAGCACCACCTCGTGCGCGCCCAGCCGCCGCGCGTCCGCGGCCTTCGCGGCCGTGGTGGTGAACGCGACCACGTGTGCGCCGAGCGCCCGGGCGAACTTCACGCCGAGGTGCCCGAGCCCGCCGATGCCGACGATGCCGACGGTCGTGCCCGGGCCGGCACCCCAGTGCCGCAGCGGCGCGAAGACCGTGCTGCCCGCGCAGAGCAGCGGCGCGGCCGCCGCGGGGTCCAGCCCATCCGGCAGCCGGTAGACGAAGTGCTCGTCCACGATGATCCGGTCGGCGAACCCGCCGCGGGTCACGCCGTCGCCGTGCCGGTCCTCGGCGCCGTAGGCGGACGTGGCGATGGTCAGGCACAGCGTCTCGTCGCCGGCCAGGCACGGCGGGCACTCGCGGCACGAGTCGACGACCGGGCCGACCGCGACCAGGTCGCCCACGGCGTGCGTGGTCACCGCCGCGCCGATCTCGACCACCCGGCCGACCGTCTCGTGCCCCGGGACGACCGGGAAGTGCCGGCCCCACGGCCCGATCTGGTGCACGTCGGTGTGGCAGACCCCGCAGTACAGCACGTCGATGCGCACGTCGTGCGGCCGGGCGTCGCGCTGTTGGTAGCTCCACGGTGTGAGCTTCCCGTCGCGCTCCAGGGCCGCGAACGCGTTGGCGGTGGTGGGCATGGCACTCCTCCTTGGTAACCAACTGGTTGGCTACCGTAACCCCGAATTGCGGCCGGTGGCAACTAACTAGTTACCTACTACACTCGGCGGCATGCCCGGAGACGCCGCCAGCACCCGCCGCCGCATCCTCGACGCCGCGATCGCCGAGTTCGCCGCGTACGGCATCGCCGGCGCGCGCGTCGACCGCATCGCGGCAGCGTCCGGCGCGAACAAGGCGATGATCTACAAGTACTTCGGCAACAAGGACCAGCTCTTCGACGCGGTCTTCGACACCATCGTGGTGCAGACCATGGACGACGTCCCGATCACCGGCGACGACCTGCCCGGCTTCGCCGCCCGGATGTGGGACTGGCACCGCCGCCGCCCGGAACTGCTCCGCATCGCCACCTGGGACCGGCTCGAACGCGACGCCGCCGGCATGACCGCCGACGTCGTGCGCAAGGCCACCACCGACAAGACCGAGGCGATCGCCGACGCCCAGCGCCGTGGCCTCGTCGACGCCACGCTCCCGGCCCTCACGCTGCTCACGATGATCCTCGAGATCAGCCGCACCGGCCTGGACCAGCCCACCACGCATCGCGCGGCGATCGAGACCGCGGTCCGGCGCCTGATCACGCCGCCGCATCCCTGACGATCCGTGTCCCCGCTTCCGGCGTGGTCGCGTTCCGCGAGCACCGTTCAGCCGCGGGCGGCCTTTCCGCCGGTCCCACGGTGGCTGAAAAGCCGCCACCGGGACCGGCCGGCGTTGTCGGGCTCCTTCACGGAGCAGACGCCGGCACCGGGAAGTTCATCGCAACGAGGTCGTCCCGCAGGTCCGCGACGGCGGCGGCCGGGTTGATCGCCCGGACGACCGCATCGGTCACCGGACGGTGCGCCACGACGTGCGCGGCTGCCGCCCGGCCGACCTCGACCTCGTAGTGCTCACCGGCGAACGCGACGTACCGGTCGACGATGTCATCGCCGAGGATGTCGAGCATCGCGGTGCCGTCCGGGCCGGCGTCGTGCGGCCCGCGCGAGCGCGGGAAGACGATGCCGTCACCGGCGTGCCAGCGCGAGTCCCCGGTCTGCCGCCAGAGCACGGCCGTGGCCACGAAGGTGCCCTCCTCGTCGCGGAACGCCGGCTGCTCGACCTGCGGGCGGAACACCTCGGGCAACCCGTCGAGCAGGCCGGGCCACGGTTCGTGGTCCTCGTTGCCGTACGGGCTCATGTTCGACTCATGGTCGAAGACCCGGATGAAGGCACCGGCCGGCCCGAACACGATCGTCCACTCGTCACCGCTGCCGTTGGACATCGACCCGGCCGCGCCGTCGCCCCACCGCTCGGTGTAGCCGTAGTAGGGCCAGTCACTTCCGACGATCCGGTCGAGGACCGCCAGCGCACGGCACCGGCGCCGCAACTCGTCGACGGCGGGCAGGCTCGCGGCGGTCTCGTACGCGGTCACCGGCGCACGGTACCGTCTCCGGCGCAGGCGGCGGGAAAGGATGGGCGACGGATGGCGTCGGTGTCGGTCGAGTGGGGTGTCGTGCGGGTCGCGGGCGTCGGCGAGTTCAAGGACGTCAAGCTGTGGCCGGGCGGGGCGCGCGAGTGGGACTGGTCGGAGACCGGCACCCGGCATCGGCCCGGTGTGCAGCCGGCGGACGTCGCCGAGCTGCTGGAGCACGGCGCCAACACGGTCGTCCTGTCGACCGGCATGGACGAGGTGCTTCAGGTGCCGGCCTCCACGGTGGACCACCTCACCGGGCAGGGCGTGGCGGTGCACGTGCTGGAGACCCGCGCGGCCGTGGCGCTCTACAACGATCTGGCCGGGCGCGCGCCGGTCGGTGCGCTGATCCACTCCACCTGCTGACCGCGGCGGCCGGGCCACTGGACGGGCGGGCGCGCGGGTTCAGCGGGCGTCCAACGGCCGCGCATACGGTCCGGGGCACCAGCCGCACACGAGGTGACGGCCCGGTCAGAAGGAGCCACGCACATGAGGAAACTCGTACTCGCCGCCGCGCTGAGCGTATTGAGCGTGCTGGCGCTCGCGGCGCCCGCGAGCGCCACCCCTGCCCCGCTGTCCGACGCCGAGATGGACAGGATGATCGCGGCGGCCGCGGCCGAGCTGCCCGCGCCGGGCACGCCGGAATGGGCCGCCCGGAAGACGGCGCCGCAGACCCTGGCCCTGCGCCCCGGTTCCGGGCCGGCCCGGAACGCCGCGGCTGCGGTCATCTGCACGGCGTTCAGCCAGGTGCTCCGGTCGACCGGTGGTGGCTTCTTCATCGCGGTCGGTGAGGCGACCTCCAGCTGTCCGGCGCCGGTCGACTACCTCAGCGCGAAGGCCACCCTGTTCTTCTTCGTGCCGGACCTGAACCGCTGGGAGATCGCCTCGTACGGCAGCCTGGGCGTCGCCGTGCCCTACCGGAATCCCGGTGAGGCGGTGACCAGCGTCGCCAGCTCGAACTGCCGGGCCGCGCACTTCGCCGTGGTCGGCGTACACGAGGCGCGGCTGGGCACCGCCAGGGCCACCGCCAGCACCGAGTCGAACTACGTGTTGTTCACCTGCGGCTGAACCGTCGCACCAGGTGGCCCCGGCGCACCCGGCCGGGGCCACCCCCGGCGGGGTCCCGGCAGGTCGGGCGCGGCCCCGGCGGGCTCCGGTGGCATGCGCGCGGTGAGCCACTCCAGCTGGTGGGCGACGTGGAACGTGTCGCCGCCCTCGTGGCCGTTGAACGGGTAGGAGTGGATCTCCTTGTCGGTGCGCGGGCCGCCGTAGGCGTTGAAGGCCGCGTACGTGCCGGCCGGCGGGCAGACGTTGTCGCGCAGTCCGGTGCCGAAGCAGGCGGGTGCGACGGCCTGCCGGGCGAACGTCACGCCGTCCATGTAGGACAGCGTGTCGTAGGCGGCGGGTGTCAGATCCCGCCGCACCGCGAGGTAGGACGATATTTCCGCGTACGGCGACGTGTCGACCGTCGACAGGCAGTGGTGGATGTCGCACAGGAACGGCGCGGTGACCAGCAGCGCGGCCAGGTCCGGCACCAGACCGGCGACCGCCAGCGCCAGTCCCCCGCCCTGGCTGTTGCCCACCGCCGCCACCCGCGCCGGATCGACGCCCGGCAGTGCCCGTACCGCCAGCACGGCCCGCACCGCGTCCGTGATCACACGCCGGTAGTAGTAGGTGTCCGGCGAGCCGATCCCCCACGTCACCGGCCATGGCGCATCCGGCACCGCGCCCGGGTCCGGCGTGTCTCCCCCGTTGCCGTAGCGCCCGCCCGCGCCGCGCACGTCCATCAGCAGGTGCGCGTACCCGGCCGACACCCAGGTGAGCCGCTCGTGCGGGAAACCGCGCCCGCGCCCGTACCCGGGGAATTCCACGACGGCCGGCAGCACCACGTCCTCGACGAACGACGGCCGGGAGTACCACGCGCGGATCGGGTGCCCGCCGAACCCGGCGAACGACACGTCGAACGTGGAGATCAGCCGCAGCCGGTTGGGCACCGGTTCGACGGAGAGCAGCACCGGGCCGGGCCGACGCAGCGAGGTGGCCCAGAACTGGTCGAAGTCCGGTGGCACCGGCACGTCCGCGGTGTAGTGCTCGACGTTCACGCCGGTGGTCCCGTGGTCTCGCGCACCACCAGGCCGGTGACGAAGTCGATTCGGTCCGCCGGGACCGGGATGCCGCGGGCCAGGTCGAGCAGCATGCGGGTGGCGGCGCCGGCCATCTCGCGCAGCGGCTGGTTGACGGTGGTGAGCGCGGGCCCGGTCCAGGCGGCCATCGGCAGGTCGTCGTAGCCGATCACGGACAGGTCGCGCGGCACGGAGAGGCCGAGGCGTTCGGCGGCGCGGAGCACGCCCATCGCCTGCATGTCCGATCCGGCGAAGACCGCGGTCGGCCGGTCGGCGCGGTCGAGCAGGCGCAGGCCGTGGGTGAGGCCGGCCTCGGCGGTGAAGTCGCCGTACCGGACCAGCGCGGGGTCGACCAGCAGGTCGCTGGACTCGTGCGCGAAGCGGTAGCCGGCCAGCCGGGCCTGGCTGCAGAGCACGTCGCGCGGGCCGGTGACGACCGCGATCCGGCGGTGGCCGAGTTCGATCAGGTGGCGGGTGGCGAGCAGGCCGCCGTTCCAGTTGTTCGCGCCGACCGTGGGTACCCGCGCCGAGGTGGCGCTGTCGTTGTCCACGATGACCAGCGGGATGCCGCGGCGGGCGAGCTGCCGGTGCTGGGCGTCGGCGACCGCGCAGAGCACCATGATGATGCCGAGCGGCCGGCGGGTCAGCAGCCGGTCGATCCGGGCGCGGTCCGGGCGGTGCTGGCCGTCGAGGTGTGAGACCATGACCGGGGTGCCGTCCGGGCCGGCGACCGCGCTGACGCCGCGCAGGATCTCCATCGCCCAGACCGAGTCCAGCTCGTGGAAGACCAGGTCGATGTGGCCGGCGGCGCGGCGAGCGGTGCGGCGCTGGTACTGGTGCCGGCGCAGGCTGTCCTCGACACGTTCCCGGGTGGCCGCGGCCACGTCGGCGTGGCCGTTGAGCACCTTGGAGACGGTGGTGACGGAGACGCCGACCTCTTCCGCGATGAACGCGATGGTCGGCTGGGTCATCGAAACCCGCACCGGAAGTTTCGGCGACGATCAAAACCCATGATCAACCCCAAGAGCCATCGACGGTACGGGTAAAGCCTGTCTACACCCGAAACGCAATGATATCGAGACCTTGACATGTGTGGATGTCACACCTAGATTCCGGGCAGATGTACCGGTGGCGGTGCCGAAAGTTTCGGAGGGGCGGATGGTCACGCTGACGAAGGCGCCGCCGACGGCTCCGGCCGCACCGCCGAAGCGGGCGAGACGGCGGCTGAGCCAGGACTGGCAGCTGTACTCGCTTGCCGTACTGCCGCTGCTGTTCTTCGCGGTCTTCCGGTACGCGCCGATGGTCGGCAACGTGATCGCGTTCCGCCGGTTCCGGCCGGGCGGCAGCATGTTCGGCGACGACTGGGTGGGCCTGCGCTACGTGCGGATGTTCCTGGCCGACCCGACGTTCTGGCAGGTCTTCACGAACACGCTGATCATCGGCGCGCTCACGCTGATCGTCTGCTTCCCGCTGCCCATCGTGCTGGCGCTGCTGCTCAACGAGGTACGGATCAAGCGCCTCAAGGGGTTCGTGCAGTCGGTGTCGTACCTGCCGCACTTCCTCTCCGTGGTGATCGTGGCGGGCATGGTCGGCCAGCTGCTCTCGGTGGACGGCACGGTCAACGCGCTCGCCGGGACGGAGATCCCGTTCCTGCAGCGCCCGGAGTGGTTCCGGACGATCTACGTGTCCTCGGAGGTGTGGCAGACCGTCGGCTGGGGCACGATCCTCTACCTGGCGGCGCTGACCACGCTGGACGAGGAGCTCTACGACGCCGCGAAGATCGACGGCGCCGGCCGGCTGCGGCAGACCTGGCACGTGACGCTGCCCGGCATCCGGCCGACGATGATCACGCTGCTGATCCTGAACATCGGCACGTTCATGGCGGTCGGCTTCGAGAAGATCCTGCTGCTGTACAACCCGCTGACCTACCCGACCGCGGACGTGATACCCACGTACCTCTACCGGCTCGGCGTGGTCAGCGGGAACTTCTCCTACGGCGCCGCGATCGGCCTGTTCGAGGCGCTCATCGGGCTGATCCTGGTGTTCTCCGCGAACACGATCTCCCGCCGCACGGTAGGGACGAGTCTGTGGTGACCGGCCGCAAAGTCTTCAACGTCATCAACGCGGTCGTGCTGAGCGCGGTCGTGGTGGTGACGCTCTACCCGTTCCTCAACATCGTGGCGCGGTCGCTGTCCAGCGAGGAGGAGATCATCGCCGGGCGGGTGACGCTGCTGCCTCGCGGGTTCGACCTCACCACGTACCGGCTGGTCATGTCCGATGATCTTTTCTGGACCAACTACCGGAACACGGTGGTCTACACCGTGGTCGCCACGATCATCTCGATCGTGCTGACCACCTGCTACGCGTACGTGCTGTCCAAGCACCACCTCCGCGGGCGCGGCGTGCTGGTCGGGATCGCGGTGTTCACCATGTTCTTCTCCGGCGGGCTGATCCCCAACTATGTGCTGGTCTCCGGGCTGGGCCTGCGCAACACCATCTGGGCCGTGGTGCTGCCGAACGCGATCAACGTGTTCAACCTGCTGGTGATGAAGGCGTTCTTCGAGAGCCTGCCGGTCGAGCTGGAGGAGCAGGCCGCGGTCGACGGGCTCGGCACGTACGGCATCCTGCTGCGGATCGTGTTGCCGCTGTCGAAGGCGATCGTCGCCACCATGCTGCTGTTCTACGCGGTCGCCTACTGGAACTCGTGGTTCACCGCGTTCCTCTACCTGGACCGGGCCGATCTGTTCCCGGTCACCGTCTACCTGCGGAACCTGATCGCGGGCGCGACGGACGCCACCTCCACCGGCAGCGTCGACACGAACGTGGCGCAGGTCGCGGCGAACATCAAGGCCGTGACCATGGTGCTGACGGTCGTGCCGATCCTGACGGTCTACCCCTTCGTCCAGCGCTACTTCGTCTCCGGGGTCATGCTCGGCGCCGTCAAGGGCTGAAAGGTCTTTCCATGAAACGAGCAATAGCGTCACTGGCGGCACTCGCTCTCCTCGCCGCCTGTGGATCATCGCCGGAGGAGAGCAACCTCGACGAGAACCGTGTGGGCGCGATGGCGGACTACGCGATCGGCGCGCAGTTCAAGGCCACCGAGCCGATCACGTTCGACATGCTCTACAGCGACCACCCGAACTATCCGATCAAGAACGACTGGCTGTTCTGGCAGGAGCTGACCAAGCGCACCAACATCACGATCACGCCGTCCGTGGTGCCGGCCAGCGACTACAACCAGAAGCGCGGCCTGGTGGTCTCCGCCGGTGACGCGCCGTTCATCATCCCGAAGGTCTACCCGCCGCAGGAGCAGCCGTTCGTGGCGTCCGGCGCGATCCTGCCGGTCAGCGACTACCTCGACCTGATGCCGCACTTCAAGGACAAGATCGCGAAGTGGAAGCTGGAGCCGCAGATCGACAACCTGCGGCTGGCGGACGGCAAGTTCTACGTGCTGCCCGGCCTGCACGAGAACGTCTGGCAGGACTACACGCTCGCGGTGCGCACCGACGTGCTGCAGGAGCTGGGCCTGCAACCGCCGAAGACCTGGGACCAGCTGTACACCACGCTGAAGGCGATGAAGGCGCGGTACCCGGACTCGTACCCGTTCTCCGACCGGTTCGCGGTCCCGGACCCGGGCGGCAACCTGCTCAACATGCTGGCGCTGGCCTACGGCACACAGGCCGGCTGGGGCTACAACACCGGCACCTGGGACGGGCAGAAGTACGTGCTCACCGGCGCCATGCCGCAGTACCGGGACATGCTCACCTACCTGCACAAGCTGGTGGCCGAGGGGCTGCTCGACCCGGAGAGCTTCACGCAGACCGACGACCAGGCCAAGCAGAAGGTCGCCGCCGGCAAGGCGCTGGTGATCAGCACGAACGCGCAGAACCTGATCAACGACTACCGGCCGCTGCTGAAGAACGGCGCCACGATGGCGAAGATCCCGTTCCTGTCCGGGCCGACCGGCGAGGTGAAGAACTGGATCCGCCGGGAGAGCGGCATCATGATCTCGGCGAAGGCGCGCGAGTCGAAGAACTTCGTGGCGCTGATGCAGTTCGTCGACTGGCTGTTCTACTCCGACGCCGGCCAGGAGTTCGCGAAGTGGGGCGTGGAGGGCGTCACGTTCACCCGGGACGCGTCGGGCAAGCGGGTGCTCACGAAGAACGTCGACTTCGTCGGCCTGAACAAGGGCGCGCCGAAGCACCTGCAGAAGGACTTCGGCTTCTCCGGCGGCAATTTCGCCTACGGCGGCAGCACCGAGCTGCTGCGCTCCACGTTCTCCGCGGAGGAGCAGGCGTTCCAGGCCACGATGGACGCGAAGACCTCGATCCCGGTGCCGCCGCCGGCGCCGCTGACCGACTCCGAGCGCGAGCAGGCCACGCTCTGGGAGACGCCGTTGAAGGACTACGTCACCCAGCAGACGCTGCGCTTCATCCTCGGCCAGCGGGACCTGGCCGAATGGGACGCCTACGTCGCCGAGCTGAACGCGAAGAACGGGCAGGCCTACATCGACCTGGTGAACAAGGCCCGGACCCGGTACACGGACAAGAACGGGTGATGGTACGTCCGGGAGCGCCGGTCCTCGAGTCACCGCTCGCCCGCGCCGCCGCACTCGTGCACCGGCTGCTGGTGGTCGGCGCGTGGACGGCCGTGGCCTGCGCCCCCACCGTCGCCGCCGGGCTCGCGCTCGGCGGCGACGTCACCAACCTGCCGCTGCTGGCCGTGGCCGCGCTCCCGGCCGGGCCGGCCATCGCGGCCGCGCTGCACGCGCTCGCCGCGCACCGGCCGGACCTGGCCGACCTGCACCCGTCCGCGGACTTCCGGCGCGGCTACCGGGCCGGGTTCGCGGCGTCGCTGCGGCTGTGGGCGCCGTTCCTGGCCCTGCTCACGATCATGGCGATCAACCTGACCCACCTGGACGTGGCCCGGGTGCCGGGCTGGTGGGCGGTGCCGCTCACGCTGATCACCGTGGCCGCGTGCCTGTGGATCGCGGTCGCGCTCGCGCTGGTCGCGCTCGGCCGGCGGGACGCGGCGCGGCGGTCCGCGCGGACGCTGTCGACCCGGCCCGGCGTGACGCTGACCGTGGCCGCGCTGCTCGTGGTGGCCGCCGCGGTCACGCTGGCCGGCACCGAGGCCGCGCTGCTGCTCGCCGCGCCGCCGCTGCTGCTCGCGCTCGTGCGTACCGTCGCGAGGGGTGCGATGCGGTGAAGATCCTGTTCGGTGGCGACTACAACCCGGAGCAGTGGCCGGAAGAGGTGTGGAAGGAGGACTACCGGCTGTTCGACCTCGCGGCGATCGACACGGTCACGCTGGGCGTGTTCACCTGGGGGCTGACCCAGCCGGCCGAGGACGTCTACGACTTCACCGTGCTCGACGCCGTGGTCGGGCGCGCGGCCGCCGAGGGCCGCACGATCTGCCTGGCCACCGGCACCGGCGCGCACCCGGCGTGGATGGCCCGCGCCTACCCGGAGGTGACGCGCGTGGACTTCGAGGGGCGGCGGCACGCGTACGGCACCCGGCACCACTCCTGTCCCTCCTCCCCCGCGTTCCGCCGGTTCTCCGCGCTGGTCGCCGGGAGGATCGCGGAACGGTACGGCGACGTGGTCACCGCGTGGCACGTGGGCAACGAGTACGGCGGCGCCTGCTATTGCGGGCTGTGCGCGGCGGGGTTCCGGGACTGGCTGCGCGCCCGCCACGGCAGCCTGGACGCGCTCAACGACGCCTGGTACACCCGATTCTGGTCGCACACGTTCGGCGACTGGGACGAGATCGAGCCGCCGAGCGCGCTGACCGAGCACTGGCGCGGGCCGGACCACACCGCGTTCCAGGGGATCACGCTCGACTACCGCCGGTTCATGTCGGACGCGATGCTGGCGAACTTCCGCGACGAGAAGGCTGCGGTGCGGGCGTTCTCCGACGCGCCGGTGACCACCAACTTCATGGGCATGTACCAGCCGATCGACTATCACCGGTGGGCATCGGACCTGGACTTCGTGTCCTGGGACAACTATCCGCCGGACGATGTGTCGTACGCGCGGATGGCGTTCACCCACGACCTGATGCGCGGGCTGAAGGGCGGGGCGCCGTTCTGGCTGATGGAGCAGACGCCGTCGATCACCGCGTCCCGCGCGGTCAACCCGGTCAAGCGGCCCGGCGTGATGCGGTCGTGGAGCTGGCAGGCGGTCGCGCACGGCGCGGACGCGGTGCTGTTCTTCCAGATGCGGGCGAGCCGGGGCGCGTGCGAGAAGTACCACGGCGCCGTGATCGGGCACGCCGGGCGGGACGACACGCGGGTGTTCCGGGAGGTCGCGGCGCTCGGCGCGGAACTGCGCGACCTAGGCGGTCTCACGGTCGGCGCGCGCACGCCGGCCCGGGTCGCGCTGCTGTTCGACTGGGACAGCTGGTGGGCGCTGGAGATGACCGACGGGCTGAATCGGCACCTGCGTTACCCGGAGATCGTGCTGGCGTACCACCGGGCGGTCTGGTCGGCCGGTGCCGACCTGGACGCGGTCCCGGTGACCGCGGACCTGGGCGGCTACGACGTGGTCCTCGCGCCGGCGCTGCACCTGCTCAAGGGCGACCTGGCGGCGCGGCTGGCCGAGGTGGCCGCGCGCGGCGGGACGGTGATCACCACGTTCCTGTCCGGTCTGGTGGATGAGCACGCCCGCGCGTACCTCGGTGATCCGCCGTTGACCTCGCTGCTGGGGGTGCGCGTGGACGAGTGGGACGCGCGCGAGCCCGCCGTGGTCAACCCGGTCTCGTTCGCGGACGGCACGGCGGTGGACGCACGGCTGCACTTCGACCTGATCACGCCGCTGACAGCGGCGGTGGAGGGCACGTACGGCGCGGACTTCTACGCCGGGACGGCCGCGGTGACCCGCAACGAGTACGGCGGCGGTGCGGCCTGGTACGTGGGCACCGTGCTGGCACAGCCCGGGGTGGACGCGCTGGTGCGGCGCGCGCTGGACCGGCACGGCCTGGCCGGGCCGTACCCGGACGTGCCGGACCTGGAGGTGGCGCACCGGGTGACGGCGGGCGGCGTACCGCTGATGTTCCTCCTGAACCACCGCGACGAGCCGGTGGAGGTCGTCGCGGACCGGGACGCCACGGATCTGCTGACCGGCACGCCGGTCACGCGTGGTGCGCCGCTCCGGCTCGCACCACGCGACGTGCTGATCCTGCGCTGAGGCTCAGCGCTTGAGCGCGAGACCGCCGGTCATCTGCACGTGGACGTCGTCGGCCGCCGGGTCGGTGCCCGGCTCCGGGCGCCAGCGGTGCACCGGGACCACGCCCGGCTCGGCCAGCTCCAGCCCACGGAACAGCGCGCGCACCTCGTCGTCCGTGCGCGGCTTCGCCGGGATGCCGCGCGCCTTGTAGCTCGCGGCCGCGCCGACCGCCTGCAGACTGTTCGCCGTGACCGTGGAGATCGCCAGCGCGCTGCCGGCCGGGACCGCCGCGATCAACTCGTCGAGGATCGCGTGCGCCTCCGCCTCGTCGGTGACGAACTGCAGCACCGCGATCAGGCTGATCGCGACCGGCCGCGTCAGGTCCAGCGTGTCGCGCAGCTGCGCCGACCCGAGGATGGCCGGCACGTCCCGCAGGTCCGCGTCGATGTAGGCGGTCGCGCCGGCGTCGTGCGAGGTCAGCAGCGCGCGGGCGTGCGCGAGCACCAGCGGGTCGTTGTCCACGTAGACGATCCGTGACTCCGGCGCGATCTCCTGCACCACCTCGTGCAGGTTCGGCGAGGTCGGCAGCCCGGTGCCGATGTCCAGGAACTGGCGGATGCCGTGCTCGCTCGCCAGGTGCCGGGCGACGCGGACCATGTAGTCCCGGTTCGCCCGCATCGAGATCGGCAGGCTCGGCGACGCCTTCATGATCGCCTCGGCCGCCTTGCGGTCGGCCTCGAAGTTGTCCTTCCCGCCCAGCAGGAAGTCATAGATCCGGGCGGAGTGGGCAACATCCGTGTTCAACTCAAGCGGCGGCACGCCCAGTAATCTACTCGCAGACGGTCCCGCATGGACAGACGGCATCGTCATGCATGGGGGTCACCGTCCGTGACCTCGGCGCGGTCCCACTCCAGGCGGACCGTGACGGTCGCCTCGCCGGACGCCTTGGCCAGCACGCTGACCAGGCCCTTGCTCTCCACGGCCAGCTTCAGCCCGAAGTCGATGCCGAACCGGTCCGGCGGATCCGGCAGCGACCGCTTGACGGTGTCGGCGAAGAACGCGCCGATGGTGGCGATCTGCCCGCGAATGTCCTCCAGCGACAGTGCGCCGGCCGCACGCGCGTCCCCGCCGGTCCCGGCCACGGCCACCTCGGCGAGAATCTCGGTGCCGTCGGGCAGCACCAGCGGGACGATCCGGGTCTCGGTCACATCGGCTCCTGTCGACACGGGGATGCACGTGACGACTATGCTACGCACCGTGATCTACCATCCGGCCGGGCCCGTGGACCTCGTACGGATGTCCACCGTCGCGATCCGGGCCGGTGATCTCTACCTGGGCACCGGCTCGTTCCTCCGGCACCACACGGTGGTCACCTGCGCGCACGTCGTGCACGGCCACCCGGGCCCGCTCACCGTCGTCTGGATGGACCGGGAGTTCACCGCGGAGGCCGTCACGCTGGTCCCGCCGGACCGGGCGCGGACGCGCACTACCCCTTCCCGGACCTGGCGTTCCTGCGCGTCACGGCGCCGCCGGACCATCCGGACGTGCGTCTCAGCGACAGCCCGGCACCGCCGGAGGTCCTCACCGCGGTCGGGTTCTCGCTGCACACGCCGGGAGCCGGCGTGCAGCCGGACAGCCTCCGCCTGACCGTGGTCGGCCGCAGCGGGGACGGCTATCTGCGGGTCAAGGACGACGAGATCGTCGACGGGATGAGCGGCGCGCCGGCGGTCGACGGCGAAGGCCGGCTGCACGGGATCGTCAAGGCCTCCCGGGACTACGACCGGCCGCGCGGTGGCTGGATCATCCCGGCCACGATCGTCGCCACCCAGCTCCAGGAGCACTGGCGGACGCCGGCCGACGCGGCGTCCCCTCGTTCCGCGCCGCCGCCGATCGGCGACCCGCGGCTGCGGCGGCTGCTCACGGCCCAGGCCGAACGCTCCGACGACATGCCGTACCGGCTGACCGACGGGCCGTCGCCGGGACTGTCGTCCATCTACGTGAGCCCGCAGGCCACGCCGCGATCCGGGGCGTCCGCGATCCGGGCCGAGCAGATGCTGTCGGTACGCGAGATGGTCGGCGCGCACCGGCACACGCTGCTGGTCGGCGGCCCCGGCGCGGGCAAGTCCAGCCTGCTGCGGCGCATCGTGCACGAGACGGCCGGCTGGCATCTGCGGGACGACGCGGAGAAGGGCCCGCCGCCGTACGGCTGGGTGGTGCCGGTCCGGATCCCCGCGACCGCGCTGCTGGCCGGCGAGCCGTGGGCGGCGATGATCGCCGGCGCCGTGCACGCGGACCTGGGCGACCTGCTCGGCGGCGACGTCACCCCCGCGATGTTCGGCCGCGAGCCGTGGCCGGGCCTGGAGTGGCTGCTGCTCATCGACGGCCTCGACGAGGTGATGGACCCCGAGCGGCGGGAACGGCTGATCGGGGCGATCGCGCACTACATGGGCGGGTACGGCTCGCACTGGCGGATCCTGGTGGCCAGCCGGGGGCTGCTGCAGGCCGAGTTCGACGGCCTGCGCTCCCGGGGCGTGGAGGTCGGCACCCGGCTGCGGTTCGAGGCGTACGAGCTGCTGCCGTTCGACCGGGGACGGCTGGCCGCGTTCGCGGCGAAGTGGTTCGAGCTGCGTGACCCGGGGCGGGCACCGGAACGCACCGCGGCGTTCCTCGACCGGGTCTCGCACAGCCGGCTGTCCCATCTGGTCGCGGTGCCGTTGCTGGCCACGATCGCGGCCATCGTCCACGAGAAGCACCCGGACGACCCGCTGCCGATCGACCGGACCGGCCTGTACCGACGGTTCGTGCACGGGCTGCTCTACGAACGGCCGTCGCGGGCGGCCGCGCACGCGGATCTGCGGACCCGGATCGGCCGGTTCGGGCCGGCGTCGCAGCGGGCGGCGGAGCTGCTGGCCGGTAGCACCGAGGAGTGCCTGGAGGAGATCGCCACGGTGATGCTCGCCCGGGACGACGACCCGGACGCGACCGGCGTGGGCATGGACTGGCTGCGCGAGCGCGTCACCGGGTTGCCGGACGTGCCGGCCCTGGTCGCCGACGTGCGGTCGCTGCTGGTCAACACCGGGCTGCTGGTGGTGGCCTGGGACCGGCTCGCGTTCGTGCACCGCGGGTTCGCCGAGTACCTGGCCGCCGGTCTGCGGGTCCGGTCCGGCTTCGCGCCGCGCCGCTGGCTGCGGCAGGTCCGCCGGCGCGGGCTGGACAACGTCTCGCTCTTCACGCTCGCCCGCTGGACCGGCGACCGGCACGATCCGGTACCGATCCTGGTGGTGCTGTTGCTGCCCGGACCGCGCCTGCGGTTCCCGGCGCTGATCGCGTTCTGCGAGGTGCTGGAGGACGGGCTGCCGCTGCCGCCGGACGCGATCCGCCGGCTCACCACGCTCGCACGCTGGGCGCTGCGGCTCGGCCGGCTGGACGACGCCACGGTCGCGGCCGTGCTGGAGTCGCTGGCCGCCAGGGACCCGGACGGCCGGGTGCTGTCCACGGTCGCCGCCGGCCGGGCACCGGCCGGCCGCCGGCTCGTCGCGGCCCGGATGCTGGTGACGCACGGGTCCACGGCCGCGGACCGTGCGTTCGGCGCGCGGGTGCTGACCGAGCTGGGCACGGCCCGGTCCGTCTCCCGCCGGCGCCGGTTCCAGGCGCTGCACACACTCGCGCACGACCGGGACGCGGACGCCCGCGCGCGGGGCGTGGCGACCCTGGTCCGGCTGGTGGAGTCCGCGCCGGTCGAGGCGGACCGCTTCCAGGCCATCGACATGCTGCTCGGCCTCGGCGAGACCGCCGCGATCCGGCGGGCGCTGCTGCTGCGGGCGGCGCGGTCGGTGGTGTGGTCCGACCAGGTCGCGGCGATGGGTCATCTCGTGCAGCTCGAACACGGCGCCGGCCTCGAGCGGACCGCCACGGTCAGCGGCGAGGAGCTCGCACAGCTGCCCGCGCATCTGCGGCCGAACCTGGTCGGGGCCGATCCGGCGCCGTTCGTGCCGTTCTGGGTCTTCCGGTTGCCGTACGACCAGCGGCGGCACAGGCTGCTGGACCCGCCCGTGGTGCCGCCCGCCGCGCACAGCCTGTCCGCCGCGATCGCGCACGTATTCGGGCCGGACGAGGCGGCCGGCCCGGCGGACGGCCGGGTCGAGGCGCTGGACCGCGCGGACCCGCGCGCGGCGGACGTGGCGGCGCTGCTCGGCTGGGTGCGCTCCGCGGACCGCCCGGTGCAGCTGCGGCTGCTGGCGCTGACGGCGCTGCGGCGGCTCGGTGCCACCGACGCCGGCGTCGCGGCGGCGGACGAGGTGCTCACCGATCCGCGCACCCCGGCCGGTCTCGCCGTTCACGTGCTGCTGGTGCTCGCGCGGGCGTACGGGCTCCGCGCGGAGGCGGCGCAGACGCTCCGCGACCGGGCGGACCGGCCCGGCGGCCCGCTGCGGGAACGCGTCACGGCCGGGCTCGCACTGCTGGCGCTGCGCCTGGACCGGCTGCCCGGGGCCCGGGGCTGGCCACGGACCACGGTCGAGGCGGAACGGTACGCCCGGCGCGAGTTCGACTGGGCGCCGCCCCCGCCGCGGCTGACGGCGGCGCCCGCACCGGCCCTGGACCCGTTCGACGCCGCGCTCGCCGCGCTCACCGAACGGCACGACGCCCTGCCGGTCACCGCACCAGCCGATAGCGGCACGCTGGCCGAGGCGGTGCGCGCGCTGCACGATCAGCGCGCGTCGGCCGAGGTCGCACAGGCCCAGCGAGCCACGGTGCGGCAGGCGGCCGGCGCGGGCCGGACCGCCTGGTGGGCCGCGTTGCGGGCCGAGCTGGCGACCTCCACGGGCCCGGCGGCCGCGGCCCGGCTGGCACTCGCCGCGTCGCTGGCGCCGGCCGCGGCCGCGCAGGCCGGTGCGCGGGCCGCGTGGGTGCGGGCGTCCGCGGTCACCCGCCTGCGCCGGGCGGCCGGGATCGCGGGCCTGGACGGCCTCTACCTCGGCGTGCTGCTGGTCACCGGCTACCTGATGACCGGTACGGCGGCGCTGGCCGTGCTCTCCTACGGCGGCAGCGTCCGCGACGAGGCGGTCCTCGACGGCGTGGCGACCGTGCAGGCGCGGCTCGCGGTGCCGGTCCTGGCGCTGCTGCTCGTGCTGATCGCGGGCCCGCGCCGGCCGGGCCGCGACGTACCGGCGGCCCGCCAGGTGGCACCGGCCGCCACGCTGTTCGCCGCCGTCGCGGTGTGGCACGGCGGTGACCGCTTCTCGCCGCCGGTCTGGGACGCGGCCGTCGCGCCGTTCCGCGCCGTCGACGGGTGGCTCGTCGCGACGGTCGGCACGCACACGGCGGCGGCCGTGCTGATCGGCAGCGCCGGGTGGCTCGCCCTGCTGGTCGCCGCGGACAAGCTGGACCGCCGTGTGCGTGCCGTGCCGCCGTCCGAGCATCCCCGCGTCTGGACCGCGTTCCGGTTCGGCGTGCTGGCGCTCGCGGCCGCCTGGCTGCCCCACACGTCCACGGACGCCGCCGAGCCACTGCTGATGCTCCTGCGGCAGGCCGTGCTCGACCTCACCGGATGACCCGCTGCTCTTCGCCACCCGCGGATCGTGCAGGGAGGAGCGCCAGCGACGACCGGTGCCCGCGGGAGCGTGCGGGAAGCGGCCACGCCGGAAGCGGGACAGCATGCTCCGGTCCTGTCGCCCGCTACGCGTAGGCGAGGCGCAGCCAGGCCCAGAGCGGTTCGAGGTCGTCGTGGGTCTTGAGGAAGATGAGGTGCAGCGTCCGGCGCAGCCAGTCGCGGAAGGCGTCCACGGTGGCCAGGATGTCGGTGCGCGCGGCCGGGCTCTCCCGGTCGAGCGCGTCGACGATCTCCCGGCGGTCCCGGTCGTCGAGATCGCTCACCGGTGGCCGGCCCGGCGGGCGCGGCTGATCAGCAGGACCAGGTCGGGTTCGCGACAGCAGCCGGCCCGGATCGCGGGCCGGCGCAGCGTGGGCAGCCGGCGCGGGCGGGCGCGGGACAGGCAGATCGGCGGGTCGGCGGGCAGGTCCATCAGTGCTCCTCGAAGATCTCGCGGTGCAGCCGGCCGAGGTTCCAGCCGGCCTCGGCGGAGTACGGGACGACGCGGGTGCGGTCCACGGTGGTCCAGGTGAACGGGATGATGCCGGCACCGGCGTCGGCCAGGGCCCGGCCGACCAGATCCGCGGCGCGCGGGTCGGCGGCCGTGCCGGGCAGCCCGGCCAGCCGGGTGTCGAACGCGCCGACCGCGAGCACCAGCCGGGTGCCGGTGGCCACGAACCGGGCGTGGTCGCGCCAGAACCGCTGGTCCTGCTGGTACGCGCGGGTGTTCGCCCGGGTGATCCAGACGATCACGTCGGCGTGCGGCAGCCAGCGGCGGTAGTGCGGGTGCTCGCCGCAGTCGGTGGCGGGCAGGTCGACGATCAGCCACGGGCGGCCGCCGGTGACCCGCAGCCGGTGCGCGGACGGGCCGGTGGCGCACTCGCGCACCGGGTCGGTGTCCAGGCCCAGCGCGAACAGGCGGTTCAGCGTGGAGCTCTTACCGGCGCCGCGCGTGCCCAGGAAGACCGCGGTGCGCAGGGAACGTCGCATGCCCTCAGGTCTAGCGGGGCCGCGGCCCGGGCACATCCCCTCGGTCCGCGGCCGGTACCCCCTCGGCGATCGCGTCGGCCAGCACCGCGTCCTCGTCCTCGACCGGCTGGATCTCCAGCTTGACGTGCCGGATCGCGCGCATCATGTTCTCGATGCTCTTCGGCTTGTAGTGCATGGCCGCGCCGATCGCGGCGTGCGTGGCGCCGTCCAGGTGCATGCGGATCGCCTGCCGTTCGTGCGCGCCGAGCCCGTGCCCGGCCGGGCGCCCGGCCGGCAGGCCCAGCGTGTCCGCGAGCGCGGACGCCTGTGCCGCGTACGCGCCGGCGCCGCGGAACGCGTGCCGCGCCCGGTTCAGGAAGCGCTCGGCGGCGCGGCGGCGGCCGAGCGCGTCCAGCACGCGCGCCGCGACCAGCCGGATCCGGCCGGCCTCGATCGGCAGGCCGACCCGCTCGGCGCCGCGCAGCGCGTCGAAGATCAGGTCCCGGGCGCCGGCCGGGTCGCCGGCCTCGAGCGCGATCTGCGCCGCCACGCGGTCCGCGGTCATCCGGGCGGACGTGCGATGCAGGTGGTCGTAGCGGGCCCGGAACGCGGCCAGTTCGGCGGTGGCCTCGTCGAGCCGGCCGAGGCGGCTGAGCGCGTCCGCGCGCAGCGGGCCGTACAGGTGGGTGCCGGGCTCGCCGACGTCGAGCACGGCCGCGAGGTCGTCGGCCGCGGTGAGCAGCGCGCCCGGGTCGTCGCGGGCCTGGGCGAGCGCGGCCAGGCCACCGGCGAAGTAGGCGCGGCCGATCCGGGTGACCGCGGCGTTCCCGGACGAGCGGACCAGCTCCTCCGCGATCCCCCAGTCGCCGCGGGCCGCGTGCGGATACGCGCGCAGCGCCCGGACCAGCGCGAAGTCCCATAACCGGCCGTTGGCCTCGGCGTCGTCCGCGGCCCACTGCGCCAGGTGCACGGCCGCGTCCAGGTCGCCACGGCGGAACTCGGTCTCGGCCAGGTACGCCAGCGCCTGCCCGATGCGCAGCGACTCGCCGCGGGTGGCGCGCTGCACCGCGTCCGTCAGGTCGCGGCGGGCCGCGTCCAGGTCGTCGGTCCAGAGGTGGATCATGCCGCGGGCCACCAGCGCGTCCAGCCCGGACGCGCGGACCAGCGCGGTCGAGCTGGCCAGCGCGGCGAGCGCCTCCGCGCCGCGGCCGGTCATCGCCAGGCCGACGCTGCGGGCGAACCAGGCGAACGTGAGCACGGACGGGTCGCGCGGGTGCAACGAGAGTGCCCGGTCGGCGTACGACACGGTCTCGTCGTGCCGGAGTTCCACGATGCCGAGGACGGCGATCTGACCGCAGATCCGGGCCTCGAGATCGGGCGGTGCCTGATCGTCCATCTCGGTCAGCGCACTCTGGAAGCCGGTGCGGACCGCGGCCAGATCCCCGGAGATCATCAGCAGGTAACTGCGCACGTACGCACGCCACGGGCTGGGCGGCAGCTCGTCCAGCGCGTCCAGGTAGCGGACCGCGGTGGCGATCTCGCCGGCGACCAGCAGCAGCTCCACCGCCTCCAGCAGCCGGGCGGCGCGGTGCGGGCTGTCCCGCGGGGTCAGCTCCAGCGCCTGGGTGAGGAACTGCGCGGCACGCTGCGGGCGGCCTTCGCGCAGCGCGATCTTCGCCACCCGGGCCACCGCCTCGGCCAGGGTCTCGTCCGGGCCGTCGCTGGCCGCCACGCGGTGCCAGACGGTGTCCCGGTCGCCGAGCCGGGCGGCGGCCCGGTGCAGTTCACCGCGCCGGCCGGCGGGCAGCCGGGCGTACGCTGCGTCGCGCACCAGCGTGGTGACGAACCGCAGCCGGCGACCGGCGCTGCCCGGCTCCTCGTCGAGCAGGCCGGCCTCGATCCCGGCCGCGAGCGCGACCCGGACGTCCGCGCCGTGCAACTCGCGCACGTCCGCCGCGCTGAACCGGCGGCCCAGCACGGCCGCCGTCATGATCACGTCGCGGACCTCGGGCGGCAGCTCGGCCAGGCCGGCCGCGACCGCGCGGGTCACGTCCGGCGGCGCGTCCAGCGGGCCGATCGCGGCGGTGAACGTGGCCGGGTCGTACCGGTCGAGCAGGTGGGCCGCGTGCACCGGATGGCCGCCGGTGATCTCGTGCAGCCGGACCGCGGCCGCGGTGGGCAGCGGTCTCTTGCGCGCGTGCGCGAGGTGCATCAGCTCCTCGACGGTGAGCCCGCCGAGCGCGATCTCGTCGGCCCCGGCGGCGTCGGCCCACTCCTGCGGCCGGTCCGGGTCCGCGTCGCGGCCGGTCAGCCGCCAGGCCGGGTCGGTGCCGGCCTGGTACGCCAGCACGACCAGCAGTGGGTGCCGGGTCACCCGCCCGGTCGCGTGGCGCAGCGCGGTCAGCGACGGCACGTCGATGCGATGCGCGTCGTCGACGAACACGATCAGGCCACCGGACCGCTCGAACAGCCCCGCCACGGTCATCGCCACCAGGTAGCGGTCCGCGGTCTCGGCCGGTGCCTCGCCGTCGAACTCGCGCAGGATCGCGCCGAGCACCGCCCAGGGCGGGACGAACCCGGCGCGGTCCGCGCTGACCCGGACCACCGGCGGCGCACCGTCCACCGTGGCCAGTGCGGCCCGGACCAGCGCGGTCTTGCCGATGCCGGCCGGCCCGTGCACCGCGACCAGCCGGGTGCCGCCGTCCCGGGCCGCCAGCTGCCAGGACCGGCGGAGGATCGCGGTCTCGGCCACCCGGCCGACGAAATCGGATCGCTGGGTCATCAGGCCGGGACAGTAGCAACGGCCGGGCGCGATCGGACCGCCGTTTTGTCCGTCTGCCACGGTGAGGCGCAAACGCCCCCTCCCGTCGCCGGGAGGGGGCCGCCGCCGATCGGGTCAGTTCGCGGCGAAGGAGTACAGGTCGCCGCCGGACAGGTGGAAGCGGAGCCGGACCGCACCGGAGGGCAGCGTGTCGCCGCCGGTCCAGGCCGCACGCACGCCGGGTGCGAGCGCGTCGGTCGTCACCGGGATCGAGTCGGCCGCGGCGTACCCCTGGATGGGGTTGCCGTTGACGTCGAGGACCTCCACGCGCAGCGAGTCACCGGCCGCGGCCGGCCGGTAGTTCACGGTCAGCGCACGGCCGGCCGCGGTCAGCGGCCGGGTGGTCACCGTGCCGGCGCCGTCCGCGTGGAACGACGCGAACCGGTCGGCCGGCCAGGAGACCATGCCGACGTTGGAGTTGCCGTAGTGGACCGTGCAGTAGCCGGCGTCGATCTGCTCCTGCTGGCACACGTGCTCGCCCTTGAACGCGCCGTAGTAGAGGCGGGTCTCCAGCCGCCCGTCGGCACGGGTGACGGTGACGAAGCCGCTGCTGGAGAGGTTGAAGCCGTAGTCCCAGCCGCCGAGCGGGCCGGGCTCGACCAGGTTGTCGCGGCTCGGCCGGCTCCAGTTGACCAGGTCGCGGGACGCGGCGACGCCGAGGTGGCTGCGGCCGGTGTCCGCACCGGGGTTGCCGAGCCGGTTCGGCGAGTACGCGATGTCGAAGATCCACGGGACGCCGAGGAACTGGTCGCCGTAGCGGATCGCCGGCATGCCGTAGATCTCGCTCCACGCGGTGTCGCCGAGCCGGCCGTACCCGGCCGGGATCCGCGCGTCGTCGAGCAGGTCCGCCGCGAACGACGGGGACGGCGTGGTCCACGTCCGGAAGTCGGTGCTGTACGACACCCACGTGGTACGCGGCCCGAACGGCGACGTCAGCTGGTTCTTGATCATCGCGACGAACCGCTTGGACACCGGGTCGTAGGTGGCCATGGCCACGTCGAACCCGGGAATGCCGCGGGCGCCGGAGATGGCCGACCAGGTGATGCCGTCGTTGGACTGTTTACCGATGTAGGTCATGCCCTCCCGCACCATCATGAAGAACTTGGGCACGGTCGCGCCGGGCGTCCAGGCCGGGTTCCGCACGACGCCCTGCGGCCCGTGCGTCGGGTAGACCGGCGCGGTACGGCCGTCCCGGCTCCAGGTGATCCCGTCGTCGCTGATCGCCCGGCCGGTGCCGGAGCTGGTCTGGTACCACATGGTGAACGCCGGCTCGCCGGGGAAGATCCCGGGCAGCACGGTGCCGCCCATCCGCGGGTTGGCGTCCCAGGTGGCCGCGCCGGTGCCGGTCAGCACGACGCCGTCGTTCGCGCCCTTGCTGCCGGGGTGGACGACGCGCTCGACGCCGGTGTACGCCTCGACGCGCTGGTCGCCGACGAACAGCACGGCGGCGCCGGGGTTCAGCGCGGTGCTGTCCGCCACGTCCGCGCTGGAGCGCAGCTCGACGTCGTCCCAGCGGGTCTGGCCGACGCCGTCGAGGTCACCGTAGAGGCGCACGCTGGTGGTGGTCGCGCCGGCCGGTGCGGTGCCGGTGACCTTGGCCTTCTGCCACCCGGAGCCGGAAGGTACGACCGTGTCGGTGACGCCGATCCGGGCGCCGGACGCGTCCCGGAACTCCACGTAGATCCGGGCGCCGGTGCCGCTGAGCCGGTGCGCCCACGCGGACGCGGTGATCGTCTCACCCGCGTTGACCGGTACCGCGTCGCTGAGCACCGAGATCGCCTCGGCGCTGGACGTGTCGTTGATCAGCACGTAGCCGGAGCCGCCGTGCGCGACCGTGCCGCGCAGCCACTGGACCGGGCACGCGGTGCCGGTGCAGTTCGGCTCCGTGGACGTCCACTGGGTCGGGACCTCCCGGTTGCGCATCTCCTCGAAGCCGGCGTTCGGCACCTTGCGCAGCGGCGGCGGCAGCGCCGTGACCGCGGCGTCGTCCCAGTACGTGACGCCGCTGTCGGCCCACGTGGTGTAGGCGAGCAGCGTCGCGGTGACCGCGTCGTCCGGGACGGTCCCGGTGACGGTGAGTTTCTGCCAGGCGGTGGAGTCCGCGGCCGCGAGCGAGGTCACCGGGGTGGTCCGGCTGCCGTCGGCACGCCAGAACTCGAGGTAGAGCGAGCCGCCGGCCCCCGCGACCGCCTGCTGCACCCAGATGGAGGTGGTGATCTCCTCGCCCGGCAGCACGGCCAGGTGCGCACTGCGCACGCTGACGCCACTGCCGGTGGAGGTGTCGGTGATGCGGACCGCGCGGCCGCCGCCGTGCACCGGCGAGGTGACGACCGCGGTCGCGCCCGCGTCGTCGGTGGTCCAGCCGGGCAGCCCGGCCTCGAAGCCGGGGTTGAGCAGGAGTCGCGCGGACGGCGTGACCGCCGCGATGGCCGGGGATTCGGCCGCTACGGCGAACCCGCTGATCAGTAGTGCGGCGGTGACCACACGTATAAATGATCTCACGGGCACCATTCATAGCAGCCGCTGTATGCGACCCGCGTCCGTCGCATCAGGACGTTCAGCCGCTGTTCACCAGTCGACCACCTGGAACGTCCCGGACCGGCGCGGCCCTGTTCGAGACCCGCGCGTCAGCTACGGGATCAGGACCTGGACCACCAGTCGTACGGCCGGGGGCCGGGCCGGAAGCCGTGCGCCTGCGCCATCGCGGCCGCGTCCGCGAAACCGCGGGCCAGCGCGTCCGGCTCATGGGCGTCGCTGCCGAACGTGACCGCGTCGCCGCCTTCCTGGTGCCACCAGCGGAGCACCACCTCGTCGAGCGGGCGCCGCGTGTTGATCTCCAGCGCGCGGCCGGTCCCGGCCAGCGCGCGCAGCGCGACCCGGAACTCCTCCTCGAACGCGTACGGGTCGAAGCGCCCCTCGTCGGCCGGCCAGTGCCGGGCCGGGTAGTCGATGTGGGTCAGCGCCTCGAACACGTCCGAGCCCGCGATCAGCTGCGGTAGCTCGGTCAGGTAGTCGCGTACCACGTCCGCGGCCGGGCGGAGCAGGTAGACCGAGTTCGCCTCCGCGATCCCGGCCGGGACGCGCAGCGAGTGCAGTGAGCCGAGGACGCGCTCGAACCGGCCGCCGGCCAGCAGCTTCGCGACCGGCTCCGGGTGCCAGTGCGGCTCGCCGATCTCCAGGCCGGTCAGGATGCGCAGCTGCGGGAACAGGTCCCGGCACCGCTCGACGGACTCCAGGTAGCCGTCCACGTCCAGCGGCGGCGCGGTGTAGTCCAGCCAGGCCGTGTGGTCGAGATGCTCGGTGAACGCCAGCGCCGGCAGCCCGATCTCCACCGCCCGCGCGCAGGTCCGCTCCATCGACCCGGTGCCACGCCGTGCCGCGTCCCAGGAGAACTCGCTGTGCACATGACTGTCCGCGGGCAGGCTCACCGGCCCCAGCCTAGCCCTATGCTGGCCGCATGTACTCGACGCGGATCTCCCGGCTCGTCGGCGCTGCACCGGCGGTGGTCTACCGGGCACTGACCGAGGCGGACGCGATCGCGGCGTGGCGGGTGCCGGAGGGCATGCGCGGGCAGGTGCACGAGTTCGAGGCGCGTGAGGGCGGCCGGTTCCGGGTGTCGCTGACCTACGAGGTGCCCGGCGAGACCGGCAAGTCGGCCGCGCACACCGACACGTACCACGGCCGGTTCCTCCGGCTCGTGCCGGACGAGCAGGTCGTCGAGACCATGGAGTTCGAGACCGCGGACCCGGCGATGCGGGGCACCATGACGATGACCACCACGCTCACCCCGGCCACCGGCGGCACCGAGGTCACCATCCTGCACGAGGGCATCCCGGACGCGATTCCCGCCGCCGACAACGAGACCGGCACCCGGACGGCCCTGGACAACCTCGCCCGGTACGTGACTGGTTCGTAGGTGATCCCGCCGTCCACCCGGCGCGCTCCCGGCCGTACCGCCGGCGGTCGTCCCGGGAGACTCTCAGCGGACCAGCCGGCGTAACGCCAGGCGGGCGATCGGCAGATAACCGAGCACCGCCGGGGCGGGTCCCTCGATCGTCAGCCCGGTCCGGGTGCCGGTGCCGGCCGCCTCGACCGTGTGCCGGAGGCCGAGACGCAGACCCGCCGCCGACACCACCCAGGACCAGCTGCGCACCGGCCCCGCCGGGTCGACGTCCACCACCCGGAACCTGACCCGCACCCCGAGCGGCCCGCGCACCGCACCGGCGCCACCGGCCCCGAGCACGCCGGCCGGGTAGTCCACCGACCGGATCTGCGGCGACCACTCCGGCCAGCGCCGCGGACGCACGTACCGATCCCACACCTCGTCCGCGCCACGCGGACCACACACCACCGCACTGCGGCGCACGGTTCCCCAGGTCAGCCCCATGTCCTGGTCATGCCCCCAGCCGGCCGGCCCAATCCCGGCGCCGCCATTTCGTCGCGCCGGATCAGGCTGCCGCCGGTCGAATTCACGATCAAAGAAATTGATCTCCCCGCTTCCGGCGCGGTCGCGTCCCGAGCGCTCCCGCGGGCAAACCTCGCCGTCCGGCAAGACTCCGCTGGCTCCGCTTGCCGCCCGGCGTCGGAGCCGGTCCCGCGCGGGGCCGGCCGACCCCCGCCGTACACGAGGATCCACAACGCGGCACGAGACCGCGGCACCGCGGCACGGCGTGACGCCCGCAGCAGGCAGCCGCTGATCCGCGCGGTGCTCAGCCGGCGTGACCGCGGGCGAGGCGGCCGAGTGCGGCGACGTAGCGGTCGGTGGCGTGCTGCTGGAAACGGCGGTTGACCGGGCCGGCGGCGCGGATGAGCAGGGAGGCGGGGCGGCTGAACGCGCGGATCCGGATCCTTACGTCGCCGGTCCCGGTCAGCACGACGGTGAACGCCTCCTCGCCGCGCTCCGGGTGGCCGGGCAGCGTCCCGTAGGCGAAGCCGCGGCGGCCCGGTTCGTCGACGGTGTAGACGACGCGGCACGGGATGCGCAGGCGCAGCGGTCCGCGCAGCACGACCAGGACCCCGGGGGCGGCCGGCCCGTCGGCGTGGAGCACGGTCAGCCCGGCGCCCTCGTGCATGCGCCAGCCGATCAGCGCGTCGGCGGCCCGGGCGAAGTCGTCCGGGCCGCTGCCGATGCTGACGTCCCGGTGCACGTGGTGGTAGCCGCCGGGCATCGGCTCGGCCCGGGTGGCACCGGTCTCCTCGTACGTCAACGGGGCGGTCGCCAGCCCGGTGATCGTTCCGCGCCTCATGGAGGCACGGTAGACCTCCGCAACGCCCGGCGGTGCACGCGGGCCTCAGCGCTCGTTGCCGGCGCGCAGCCAGGTGATGTAGTCGGCGGTCGCGCGGGTGGTGTCGTACTCCGGGGTGAAGCCGGTGTCGCCGTGCAGGCGGGTGATGTCGAGCCAGGCGCGGGGCGCGGTGCCGTCGCCGGTGGGCAGGTCGACGCCGGCGTCCGGGACGGCGGCCCGGATGGCGGCGATGATCTCGGCGTTGGAGGTGGCGCGGCCGGAGGCGACGTTGTACGTGGCGTGGTTCAGCTTGTCCGCCAGCTGGAGCAGCGCGATGGCCCGCCCGGTGTCCTTGACGTAGCAGAGGTCCAGCGCGTCCTCCGCGTGCGGCGGTGCGATCAGGTCGGAGAAGTCGGGTGCGGTGCCGCGCGCGGCCGCATGCACCAGCGCGGGGGCGGCGAAGAACGGGTCGCGGTGGCCGCGCGGGCCCCAGGTGCCGGAGATGCGGTAGTTGACGACCTCGATGCCGGTGGCGTCCGCGAGGTAGCCGCCGAGCAGCTCGCCGACCTTCTTGAAGGTGGGGATCGGGTGTGCGGCGCCGAGCGACAGCAGCATGTCCTCGGTCAGCGCGCCCTCGGTCAAGCCGCTCGACACGTACACGCCGATGGTGCTGGCGAGACCGACCCGGCGCACGCCCCACTCCTGCGCGACCTGCATGATGTTGAACAGGCTGCCGAGGGCCCGGCGTGCGTCCTCGACCGGCGCGTCCGCGTTCGGCGGCCACGGCATCGAGCCGGCGAGGTGCACGATGCCGGTGATGCGGTGCCGCTCACCGACGGCGCGCAGCGACGCCAGGTCCCGGATGTCGGCCTGCTCCACCGCGACGCCGTCGCCGGCGTGGGCGCCGCCGGCCCGGCGCTGCACCAGCACGCACTCCTGCCCCTGCTCGCGCAGTGCCGCCACGGTGTGCGACCCGATGAAACCGAGACCTCCGGTGACCAGAATGCTCATGACCCAGACCTCCGCAACGAAGTGGAACCTCGTTCCGCAACAATACGGAACGAGGTTCCACTTCGTCAAGGAGATCAACCGGGCTTGCGGGCCACGACGAGTTCCCAGACGCCGGGCAGCACCTCCACGTCGATGAAGCCGGTCTCGGCCAGCAGCGCGGTGCAGAAGCCGACCTCGCGCAACCGGCTGACCGGGCCGGGTTCCAGCGCGTCGAGCAGACCGGTCTCCAGCGCGGTCGTCACCACGTCGACGGCCTTCGCACCGTTGACCAGCAGGCTCATCAGCGCGCGCGGCGAGAGGGTCACCGGGTCACGTCCTCGAGCGCGTCCATGAACGCGTCGATCTCGTCGAGCGTGTTGTAGACGTGCGGGCCGATCCGCAGGTAGGTGCGCCAGCTGCAGATCATGTCCCGCTCGGCCAGCCGGTACTTGACGCTCTCCGGCAGGTCCAGGCACACCACGCCGCCGCGCCGGTGCGGCTCGGCCGGGCTGACCACGCGCAGGCCCGCGGCACCGGCACGCTCGATGATCCGGTCCGTGCAGGCCAGCGAGTGCGCGCGGATCGCCTCGATGCCGACGCCGCGCAGCAGGTCCAGGCCGACCCGGGAGACGAGCGCGGTGAGCGGGAACGGCGTGCCGCCGGTGAACCGGCGCGCGTCGCCGGCGTATCCGGTGGACGGCTGGAACGTCAGCGCGCGGTCGCCCGCCTGCCAGCCGGTCGCCGCGGGTTCGAGGCCGGGCAGCAGGTCGGGGCGGACGTACAGGAACGCGGTGCCGACGCCGCACATCCACTTGTGCGAGCCGCCGAGCACGAAGTCGACGTCGAGCGCGGTCACGTCCAGCGGCATCACGCCGACGCTCTGGAACGCGTCCACCACGACCAGCGCGCCGACGCTGTGCGCGTGCTTGACCAGGCGCTCCAGGTCGACGGTGGCGCCGGAGGAGAAGCTGGCGTGCGGCACGGACACCAGCAGCGTGCGCTCGTCGATGCTCCGCAGCAGCGCGTCCTCGTCGAGGTGCGGCCCGCCGGTGCCGGACACGAGGACCTCCGCGCCGTACCGCCGGAACGCGTTCCAGATGAACGGTACGGTCGGGAACTCCAGGTCGGTGATGACCACGCGGTTGCGGGGCGCGCGGTAGTCGAAACAGGACGCGATCCGGGCCAGGAACGCGCTCAGGTTCGCGTCGACGGCCACACTGCCGGGCGGCGCCCCGATGAAATCCGCCAATCCGGCGGTGTATTCGTCGAGGCCCTCGTGCCAGCCGTCCCAGACGCTGTCCCGCCAGGTGCTCAGCGATTTCCAATAGTCGGCCAGAACGCGTTCGGCGCCTTTCGGGACGGCCCCGGTGGAATTGTTGGCGAGGTAGACGCAGGTGTTCAGCAATGGGAAGTGGTCACGGATCGCCGCCGCCGTCATGAATGCACCGTCCCGCTCAGCGCGCGTTCCGCGCGGGCCTGCCACAGTTCCGGGAAGAACCGGTAGTCGATCAGTTTGGCGAGCCAGCCGGACGGGCTGCCGGCCGTGCCGATGACGCCGTGGCTGCCGACCCGGATCGCCAGCTTGTAGTGCCGCACCCGCCACGTCGAGACCCGGTCGTCGAACTCGACCATGGCCTCGGCGAGCCGGTGCGCGGGGTCGGACGGCTCACCGGCGTAGAGCGCGGCCGGATCGAGCCCCCGGGCGGTGAGCAGCGCGCCGAACGCGACGCCGAGCCGGCGCGTCACGGCCTGGGTCTGCCGCCAGCCGGGCGACTCCGCGCCGGACCCGGTGCCGAGCGCCGGCTGCATCGCCTGGAAGTCGGCCGGGCGCAGGTGGGCCAGCATGTCGAGCTGATCCGTGATCAGCCGGACCGCGAGCGTGGCGCGGGTGAGCAGCAACTCGGCCGCGGCCGGTTCACCCGCGTCGATCCGCTCGGCCGCGCCGGCGAGTTCGGCCGCCGCCAGTTTGAGCCACAGTTCGGCGGACTGGTGCGCCACCTGGAAGAGCAGTTCATCGCGGTGAATGACCTCTGCCGGGCTTCGCTGCAGGTCGAGCAGTACATCGGTACGCATGTACCGCGCATAGTCGGTGTCGCCCTCACCGGGCAGTGCGGGACCATCGTTCTTCCGCTTCACGAGCGCATCCCTTCCGACCGGTCCGGGCCGTCCCGGCGCGATCCGCAGGAGATCATCGCGTGCGCAGATATCAAATGACAATAGGCAATGCGGCGGACATTCCGTTTCGCGTGAAAGCAATGGATGTGAGGATCGTCTCCCTTTACTTTCCGGCACAGGTGAGACGCGCGGCGGCCCAGTCGGCATGATCGAAGTTCTTGCCGTCGCCGCCGTCCGTGACGCGCAGCGTGAGGCGGCGGACGCCGGTCACGTCCGCGGTCAGCGGATACGCCGGGTCGGCGCTGCGCAGCACGCCGGTGGCGGCCAGCGGGCGGCCGTCGCCGAGCACCTCGAACGTGACCGAGCCGGGCGAGGTCACCTCGTCGTCGACGCCGGTCAGCGCGGTGAACGACGTGCAGGCCGCGCCGAGCCACACCGTCACCTCCGCGGGCGCGTGCGTGCCCAGGCCCTTCGGGTGGACGGTGCCGCGCAGCGTGAGCGGGTTGCCGTCACCGGCGGACTGCTCGCCGTTGGAGCGGTCGCGCTCCACCGGCCCGTACCCGTTGGTCTCGCTCAGGAACGGCAGGTCGCTCACCCACGCGTCACCGGCCGGTGCGGGCGGCGGCACGAACACCCGGACCGCGCGCTCGACGTGCACGGTCTCGCCCTGCCAGCGGTAGATGGCCACGATCGGCAGGTCGACGTCGCCGATCGCACCGGCCGGCACGGACAGCCGCCACGTCCCGGTCAGCGACTCGCCGCCGCGCAGCCGGGCCGCGGTCACCGGGGTGCCGCCGGCCGCGGGCGCCAGCCGCACGTCCGTGATCGGGCCACCGGCCGGCAGCGTGAACGTCGCGGTGACGTCCACCGTGCTGCCCTCGGCCGCGGGCGGGTCCACGGTCAGGATCGTGGACGGCACCGGCACGACCGGGCGGTCACAGGTCGCCGCGCCGGTGTACGGGCAGAGCGCGGTGACGAACCCGCCGTTCGCGGCCAGCGGCACGGTCAGCGTGTCGCCGCGGCGCACGATCCGGCTCTCCCGGACCAGGCCGTGGTCGCCGTCGCGCAGCGTCTCGGCCAGCCACCGCCCGGCGGGCAGGAAACCGAGCCCGGCGGCCGTGCTCCCGGCGGGTGCGGCGCTGATCCCGGCCACCCACCAGCGGTCACCGGCACGCCGGGCCAGGACCGCGGACCGGCCCGGCTCGCCGGACAGCAGCCGCGTGTCGTCCCAGACCACCGGGATCTGGTCGAGCGTGCGCAGCGCCTCCGGGTGCGTCTCGTAGTTCTCGAACCGGTCCGCCAGGTGCTGCCAGCCGGACTCGTAGACCACGGACAGCGCGACCTCGTGCGCGTCCGTGGTGTCCCGGTCGGTAACCGCCCAGGTCACCGGCGTGTAGTCCATGCCACCGGTGACGTTGCGGGTGAACGGGAAGATCGTGTTCGTCGCGGCCCGGGTGCGGAACTGCTCGGCGCCGCGCACCGCCTCCTGGGTGAGCACGTGCGGCCAGGTGCGCTGCATACCGCGCGGCGTGGTGGCACCGTGGAAGTTGACCATCAGCTGCAGCGCCGCGGTGGCCGGCAGGATCTCGTCGTACCAGCGGAACCGGTCCTGGCCGTCCGAGTCCATGAAGTCGATCTTCAGTCCGGCGACGCCCCATGACTTCAGCCGCGGCAGCACCGTGGCGCGCTCCTCCGGCGTGTCCAGCGCGGTCCAGTGCAGCCAGAGCAGGATGTCGACGCCGCGGGCACGCGCGTAGCGGACCGTCTCCGGCACCCAGGACGCGTTCCAGCCCTCGTCGATCAGCACGTACGGCCAGCGGTGCCGCGCGGCGAAGTCGACGTACTGCCGCTGCCGCACCGGATCGGCCGGGCTCGCGTGCTCGGACAGCCACGACCAGGCGACGGCACCCGGCCGTACCCACGAGGTGTCCTTGATCTTCGAGGCGGGCGCGAGATCGTCGGTGAGCGTGCTCCCGGTGACGGTCGCGAGGTCGCCGACCACGGCGACCCGCCACGGCGTGCTGAGCGGCCCGTCAGCGCTGACTGCCGGATCAGCCAGGTCGATCGTGTAGGTGCCGTCGCCGGCGTGGGTGAGGCGGCCGCCGGCGTAGCGCCCGTCCACGTCGGACTCGGCGAGCATGGCGTAGGTGCCGCCGATCCGGAACAGCGCCGGGAAGCCGTAGTTCCCCGCGGGCGCGGCACCGGCGGTGGTCTGGCTCCAGGACTCCTCGTAGTTCGGCGAGTACGGCAGCAGCCAGGCGGGGGCGTCGGCCGGGATCGCGAAGGACGAGGTCTCGCCGGTGACGGTGACCGGCCCGTCGCCCGGCAGCACGTAGCGGTAGGCGGCACCCTCGGCGGAGACCCGCACCACCAGGTCGAGCCGGGCGCCGCCGGTGCCGGTGAACGAGAACGTCGACTCGCGCAGCGTGGTGTCCCGGTCGAGCCGCTTGCCGCTGGTCATCGTGTATCGCTCGCGCACCGTGCGGGCGCTGCGGTTCTGGAGCACCAGACCGGCACTGAGATCCGCCGCCGCGGTCCGGATGCCGATCGGCGCGGCGGGCAGCACCCCGTCGATCCCGAACGACAGCCGCCCCTGGTCGAGCCCGACGCGCGCGGTGACCGCCCCGTCCGGCGCCACGACCGTCCACTCCAGACCAGCGCGGTCGGCCGGCGCTCCGGGGAGCACGGCGAGAACGAGGACAGCCGTCAGTAGCGAACGCACGAGACCTCCAATGACGGAAATCGATGCCATTCGAGACCTTATGCGCTCTCCGGCCGTCAGGACAACGGGCGGCGGTCAGCCGGCCGCCGCGGCGACCGGCTCCGCGGGCCGGTCGCGGTGCGCCGGGCGGCGGGCGGCGAGGACACCGGCCAGCAGGACGACGAGCAGGCCGGCGAGCGGGACGATGAGCAGGCCGGTGCGGAGCGTGGTGGCGTCGGCGACCGCGCCGACGATCGGCGGGGAGAGCAGGAAGCCGAGGCGCATCAGCCAGGAGACGACGGTCAGTCCGGCGCCGGGGGCGAGGCCGGGCAGTTCGTCGGCCTCGTGCAGGGCGGCCGGGACCAGTGTGGCGACGCCGAAACCGGCGGCGGCGAAACCCAGGATCGTGCCGGGCACCGACGGTACGGCGAGCGCCAGGCCCATGCCGGCGGCGACGATCAGGCCGCCGGCGCGGGCGATGGTGCGCTGACCGAAGCGGTCGACCAGGCGGTCGCCGAGCAGACGGCCGATGAACTGGGCGCCGACCAGTGCGATGTAGCCCCACGCCGCGATCTCGGCGGCCGCGTGCAGTGAGCCGGAGAGGTAGACGGCGGCCCACGAGTTGCCGGCGTCCTCGACGATCGTGCCGCCGATCGCGATCAGCACCAGCGCGCCGACGATCGGCCAGAGGCGCGGCGCGGGCCTCGGCCCGTACCCCGGCGTGGTCTTGGTCCGGGTCTCGGGCTCGGTGTCCGGGCCGGGGAGGCGGAAGCGCCAGGCAGCCAGGCCGGCCAGCGTGAACAGCGCGCCGGAGAGGCCGAGGTGCACGCCGCGGGACAGGCCGAGCGCGATCGCGCCGGCGGCCATGGCGCCGCCGGTGACCGCGCCGATCGACCAGATCGCGTGCAGCGAGTTGATGATCGAGCGGCCGTAGCGGCGCTGGACGCGCAGGCCGTGTGCGTTCTGGGCGACGTCGGTGATCGCGTCCATGGCGCCGGCCAGGAAGAGCACGCCGGCGAAGACCGCGACGGACGGGGCCAGGCCGGCGGCGAGCACGCCGGCCGCGGTGAGCAGCGTGCCGGCCGCGGCGACGGTGGCCGAGCCGAACCGGCGGACCAGCAGGCCGGCGGCGAGACCGGCGACGATCGCGCCGGTCGGGAACGCGGCGACGGACAGGCCGTAGAGCGCGTTGCCGATGCCGAGCTCGGCCTTGATCTCGGGGTAGCGCGGGATGAGGTTCGCGAAGAGCGCCCCGTTCGTGAAGAACAGGGCGGCGACGGCTATCCGGGCGCGGCGGTCCACGACGTTCATGCGTACGATCGTACACATCACTCGTGTACGATCGTACGCATGACCGCGGATGCGCCGAGGACCACGCGACGGTACGACCCGGAGCGCCGGGACCGGATCATCGACGCGGCCCTCGACGTGATCGCGGAGTCGGGCGTGGCCGGCGCGTCACACCGCCGGGTCGCGGCTGCGGCCGGGGTGCCGCTGGGCTCGATGACCTACCACTTCACCGGCATGGACGAGCTGCTGCACGCCGCGTTCGACCGGTTCACCAGCGGGTTCAGCGACGTGTTCGAGCGCCGGATGGCGACCGCGACCGACCTGGACTCGGCGCGCGCGGCGGTCGCCGGCCTGATCACCCGCGACCTGTTCACCAGCCGCCGGGAACTGGTGCTCACGCACGAGCTGTACACGCTCGCCGCGCGCGAACCGGCGTACCGGACGCTGACCAACCGGTGGATGCGGCGCAGCCGGGCGGCGCTGGAACGGCACTTCGACCCGGTCACCGCCCGGCTGGTGGACGCGCTCATCGAGGGCCTGACGATCCACCGCGCGCTGGACACCGAACCGGCCGACGCGGCCGACGTGGTGGACGCGATCGCCCGGATCACCCGCGCCTGACGGGATCACCGCGGTGCGGTCCCGGCCGAGCCGGCGAGTCCGGGTGCGGACGTTGCGGCGGCACGCGCACTCCGGCGATCGGCGAACCGGAAGCGCGGCCGTGACATGAAAGCCGGCCGATACCGCGCGATTCCCGGCCGCCGGAGACTCCGCCGCTTACACGCCGGCTCGCGGAAGCGCACACGAAGACCGCGGCAATGGCGCACCGACGTCTCCGGCACGCCGTCGACCGGCCTGTTGCGGCTCCCGAGCGCTACACGCCCGGAATATACGACGTCTACGGCCAGCCGTCCGCAGCCGCCATCCGGACCGGCCTCTCGGCGGGAACATTGGACAGAGTCGCCAGCGGCCGAAGTGCGGGCGTGATGCCGAAAGCGGCGGATGTCGTGTGGGTCCGGCGGGCCGAAGGCACGGCTGGGAACCCCGGAGGCCACAGAGGACGCGTGGCACCGGCGAGCCGGAGAGTCGGCAGGGAAACCGGGAGGCCGCGGAACTCGCTTGGTGCCGGCGGGGCGGAGGTGCGGCGGGAAAGCCGGGTAGCGGCGGAGGTCGCGTGGTGTTTGCCGGGCACGGCGGGACCGGCTCCGGCGCCGCGGGCGGAGCGGAGCCAGCGGAGTCGGAGCCCTCGGCGAGGTTGGCCCGCGGAAGCATGCGGGAAGCAACCACGCCGGGAACGGGAAGATCCAGAACTTGATCTTCAGGTGGGCTGGCCGAGGGTGCGGTTGTAGTGGGCCAGGGCGGTCACGAAGGCGGAGAGCTGGTCGTCGGGCCAGTCGCTGAGGCGGTCGCCGCGGTGGCGGCGGACGGATTCGGTGGCGGTGGCCATCCGGGTGACGGCCTCGCCGGTGGCGGAGATGAGCGTGGCGCGGCGGTCGGACGGGTCCGGGACGCGGGTGATCAGGCCGAGGTCGTCGAGGTGGGTGAGCAGGCGGCTGACCGCACCCTTGTCGAGCGCGAACTCCTCGACGATCGCGCTGGGGCGGGCGGGGCCGTGCTCGCCGATCCAGATCAGGACGAGGTACGCGTTGGGCTGCAGGCCCGGGTGGACCACCCGGGCCTGGGCGTCGTGGACGCACTTGAGCCGGCGCGACAGCACGCCCAGTTCGCCCTCGAGGCGGCGCAGCGCGTCGGCCCGGTCCACGGTCAGCCCGCCACCCTGACGTCGCCGGGGACGTCGTCGATCGCGTGCACGGCGGTCCGCAGCGGGACCTCCTTGATGAACAGCACACAGATCAGGCCGAGCGCGGCGAGCGGCGCGGAGACCAGGAACAGTTCGGCGATCGACGCGCCGAACGCGTGCTCGAAGACCGCGCGGACCGGCGCGGGCAGCGCGGTCAGGTCGGGGATGCCGGAGCTCTGCCCGCCGGTGGCCGGAACGCCGAGCGCGGTCAGGCCGTCGGTGACCTTGTCCGCCACGTGCGGGGTGAGCAGCGCGCCGAGCGCGGAGACGCCGATCGTGCCGCCGAGCGAGCGGAAGAACGCGACGACGGAGCTGGCCGCGCCGAGGTCGGCGGGGGCGGCGACGTTCTGCACCGGCAGGACGAGGTTCTGCATGGCGGCGCCGAGGCCGGTGCCGAGCACGGCCATGTACACGCCGACCAGGACCAGGTTGGTGCGCTCGTCGATCGTGCCGAGCAGGATGCAGCCGGCCAGCACCAGCACCATGCTGACGATCAGCCAGGTCTTCCACCGGCCGGTGGCGCTGATCATGCGGCCGCTGACGATGCTGGAGACGAGCAGGCCGCCGACCATCGCGATCGACATCAGGCCGGCCTCGGTCGGCGACATGCCGCGGGCGAGCTGGAAGTACTGGCTGAGGTAGACGGTGGAGGCGAACATCGAGACGCCGACGAAGACGGACGCGAGCGTCGCGAGGGAGATCGTGCGGTCCTTGAAGAGCCGCAACGGTACGACCGGTTCGCGCGCGACCCGGGCCTCGACGAACGTCGCGGCGGCGAGGACCAGCAGTCCGCCGCCGAGCAGCAGGGCGCTGGTGACGGAGACCCAGGCGTACTGGTCGCCGGCCAGCGAGACCCAGATCAGCAGCAGCGACACACCCGCCATGATCAGGGTCGCGCCGAGGTAGTCGATGTGCACCTCACGCCGGACCACCGGCAGGTGCAGTGTCTTCTGCAGCAGGATGAACGCGACGATACCGAACGGCAGGCCGATGAAGAAACAGCCGCGCCAGCCGAGCGGGCTGTCCGCGACCACGCCGCCGATCAGCGGGCCGGTGACCGTGGCCGCGGCGAAGACCGCGCCCATGTAGCCGGAGTAGCGGCCGAGGTCGCGCGGGCTGACCATGCTCGCGATGACGATCTGGACCAGCGCGGTCAGGCCGCCGACGCCGAGGCCCTGCAGCACGCGTGCGCCGATCAGCGTCTGCATGTCCGGCGCGAGCGCGGCGACCAGCGAGCCGGCCAGGTAGATCAGCAGCGCGAGCTGGACCAGCAGTTTCTTGCTGAACAGGTCGGCGAGTTTGCCCCAGACCGGTGTGGTCGCGGTCATCGCGAGCAGGGTCGCGACGACCACCCAGGTGTACCCGGTCTGGCTGCCCTCGAGGTCGGTGACGATCCGCGGCAGCGCGTTCGTCACCACCGTGCTGGAGATCATCGCGACGAACATGGCCAGCAGCAGCCCGGAGAGGGCCTCGAGTATCTGCCGGTGCGTCATGGGGGCGGGTGGTGCGTCGGACACGGGTACTCGTTTCATCGTGCAACAGTTGACGTTTATCAACCATAGGGACGAGGAGGCTGAAGGTCAAAACAGTTTCCGGGTCAACCCTGATGCGCATCGATCCGGCCGCTGCCACGCTGGATCGACCCGAGCGGGAGGGGAAGACGTGGTGGTTCGTCGTCTGGCGTGCCTGGTACTGGTCGTCGCGACGCTGAGCGCCTGCACGTCCTGGGGCACGGTGACCGAGGCCGCGGGCGAACAGCAGCGGGCCGAGTGCCGTGGCAGCGCCGGCCCGCCGGTGGTGCTGGTGCACGGCATCGGCGACCGGGCGAGTTCCGCGTCCTGGGACGCGGTGCTGGACCGGCTGCCCGAGGACCGGCGGGTGTGCCGCTACGACCGCCCCGGTGCCGGCGACAGCCCGGAACCGCGGGTGCGGGACCGGGACGGCGACGACCTGGCGGCCGAGCTGGACGCGGTGGTCACCGAGGCCGGCACGCCGGTGATCCTGGCCGGGCACTCGTTCGGCAGCTACCCCGTGCTCATCTACACGGCGGCGAACCGGGACCGGGTGGCCGGCCTGGTGCTGGTCGACGGCGTCGAGCCGGGCTTCGGGCTGCTGCCCGCACTCGGCGCGGACTCGTGGGCGGACGTGCCGATGGCCGAGGAGCGGCTGGCGCTGGAACAGGTGCAGGCCCAGGCGAGTGACGCGGCCGGGCAGCCCGGGGTGTTCACCGATCTGCCGCTGGTGGTGCTGCGCCGGGGCGAGAAGGCCACGGACGCCTGGATCGCGGCGCAGGAGCGGCTGGCCGCGCTCTCCACCCGGGGGACGCTGCGGGTGGCGGAGGGCAGCGGCCACGAGATCCCGTCCGAGGCGCCGGCCGCGGTCGTCGACGCGATCAGCGCCGCGGCCTGAGCTGAACCCGCCACGCGCCCGTTGCCCCGGGCTGCGCCGAGGCGGCGCCGGGCTTCAGTCCTCCGGGTCGGCGGCGGCCTCGGAGAAGGCCTCCTCGACGGGCCGCAGCTCGTCGAGGAGTGGGCCGATGTCGGTGCGGCCGAGGAAGCGGGCGCGGTCCGGTGTGACGGACAGCAGCGCCAGCAGGGAATCCGCGTCCGGCAGCGCGCCCGCGGCGTCCTCCCAGAAGAGCACGTGCCCGGGTACGCGCGCGCCCGCGAGCATCAGCAGCAGGCGCTGCTGCGCGGGCGCCCAGGCGCCGGACCAGGCCGGCGTCCACAGATAGGCCTCCAGCGCGCCGCGCTCGTGCCGTACCACCGTGATCGTGTCCTCGGGGTCACGCGCGGCCAGCAGGTCACGTGGCGTGCCGGTGGCCGGCGCGTCGCTCCAGTCCTCGGGCCGCGGGCGGTCGTCCCAGTACCAGCCGGCGAACATGTCGCCCGGGTTGGAGATGACGGCCGGGCCGGGCACGGGCGCGTCGAGCCAGGCGCCGAAGGCGTCCCGGCTCATCGGCAGCCGGCCCGCGACCACGAAGCTGTACGACATGCCGCATCCTAGCCCGGCCCGGCCAACCCGGCCGGCTCCGCCGGGGTGAACGCCGGTGCCACCATGGAGCGATGGACGACCTGCTCGCTCAGCTGGGGGCCCGGCAGACCGTGCTGGCGGTCCTCGGCGGCCTCGTCGGGCTGAGCAGCTGGGCGGTGACCCGGCTGCGGGCGCTGCGGCGGAAACGGCCGGACGTGCGCTACCGCGCCTGGTTCCTGGACACGTACGGCACCTACGACAACCCCTACCTGGATGCCACCGCACCGCTGCACCTGGACCGCACCTACATCCCGATCCAGGTGGCGCAGTACGCGGGCGCCGACCGGAGCACCCACGCGGACCAGGTCGTCGCGGGGTGGAGCGGGTCGCGGACGCCACCGGGCACGTGATCCTGATCGGCGACGCGGGGCGGGCAAGACCACGGCCCTGCAGGCGGTGACGGCGGCGCTCGGCAGGATCCATCGGCGCTGTCTCGCCATTCCGCTCGTACCCCCGTGTCCGCAGGTCACCGGCCACGGAACCTGTCAATGTGGCACACGCTCCACAATGCCTGCGGTACGCAAGCGATCACGGTCCGTCCCGGCCCGCGCGTGGTCGCCGGTCCGGCAGCGTGACCGGCGCGGCGAGGAATCAGTGTGCGCCGGCGTGGTCTGGCCGGGCGGTGGCGTTCCGCCGGTGGCGGGAGGCGGCGACCAGTGCGATCGCCGGCAGTTGCAGCAGAGCTCCGATCCAGCCCAGCGCGGACGGGGACGCGACGGCGAGCGTGAGACCGCCCAGTGCGCCGCCGAGCGCCAGCCCGAGGTAGGTGGCGGAGCTGTTCAGTGAGGACATCACGGCGGCGGACTCCGGCGCGAGCCCGACCATGCGGTGCAGTTGGGCTGCCGGAAGCGCCCACGACGTCACGCCCAGTGCGGCTACGGCGAGCAGCAGCAACGGCACGCCCACCGCCCGGTCCGGGGGAATGACGACGGTCAGCAGACTGATGGCGGCGAGCACCAGGGCGACGCCGAGCATGCCGGTCGTCAGGGTCCGGTCGGCGCCGAACGTGTCCGTCCACCGGCCACCGAGATGGTTCCCGGCCACCGCGGCCAGCCCCCAGGCCAGCAGGACCACGGTGAACGCGGCACCGATCGGCGTCTCCCGCAGGCTCAGCGGCCCGATGTAGGTGAACAGCGCGAACGTACCCGCCACGGTCGCCGTGTTGGCGGCCAGGCCGAGCAGCACGGGGCTGCGCCCGGCCACGCGGACCCGCGCGGCGAGGCCGGCGGTCGGCGGGTTCGGCACCGGTGGCAGCCGCGTGCCGATGCCGGCCGCCGCGATCGCCGCGATGACCGCCACCGCGGTGAAGGTGAGCCGCCAGCCACCGAGGTGACCGAGGAGTGTGCCGAGCGGGACACCGAGCGCGGTGGCGACCGTGAGCCCGCCGCCGACCAGCGCCAGCGCTCGTCCCCGGTGACTGGCCGGGACGAGCGCCGCCGCGGCGGCCATGGCCGGGCCCATGTAGCAGGCGGCCGCCAGCGCGGAGAGGACCCGGCCGGCCATGAGCGTGCCGAAGGTGGGTGCGAGCGCCGCGAGCGCGTTGCCGGCCACGAAGGCGGCCATCGAGGCGGTCAGCAGCACCCGCCGGGAGAGATCGGCGGTGATCACGGCCAGTACGGGCGCACCGACCGCGTAGACCAGGGCGAAGACGGTGACGAGTTGTCCGGCCGCGGCCTCCGGCACGTCCATCGAGACCGCGATCGATGCCAGCACACCGTTGACCACCAGGTTGTCGGTGCCCACGGCGAACGCGCCGAGTGCGAGGAGCAGGAGCGTGGGTCTGGCCGGCATGGCGGTGTCCTTCCCGGTCACATCAGCAGATGGTCGAGGTCGCCGGCGAGCCATGCGCGGCCCAGTCGGTCGTGGGCGTCGTCGGCGGGGGTGTCCAGGACACGGCACAGGGCAGCTGTCCGGTTGCGGGCGTGCGCGCAGTAGGTCTCCGCGAGCGCGGTCTCGGCCGGTCCGCCGGCCCGGCCGAGGACGACCGCCATGGTGAACAGTTCGTCGGCCAGCCGGCTGAGCGTGATGAGGGTGTCCTGCCGTTCGACGAGTTCGGAGGCGGTGCTGTCCCGGGTGAGCCGCGCGCACCGGACGGCGAACTCGTGCGCCTGCCGGTCGAGGTAGCGCGCGGCCGGCGCGAGCGCGGAACCGGGCGGGTGCGCCGCGGCAGCGGGCCGTCCCGGCGGCGGCAGTTCACCGGATCGGTACGGCGGGAGGATGGCGCCCCGGGCGGACCGCAGGTCGACGGAGAAGTCGACGCCTCCGGCGATGCGGAGGCCGCGGACGTCGCGCAGCGCCCGTTCCAGCGGGACCGGAGGAACCCCGCGGCGTGCCTTGCTGGTGGCGGTCTCGTAGCCTTCCGCGCCGAACAGCGACATGGTCCGTTCCGCCACCCGCCAGGCGAGGACCGTGCCGATGTTCTTGGCGGAGACCATTTCGGGCGTGCGGTCACCGGGCCCGAGCAGGCACCACCGCACGACGCTGTCCAGCGCGAACAGTTCGGCGGCGGAGGCGGCCGCGCGGCGGCGGACCGCCTCGTAGCCGGCCAGCGGACGCCCGTCGATCGCGCGGCGGCCGAGGAAGTCCCTGGTCCAGCCGACGCATGACCGGGCGATCGCGGCCGCGGGTGCCACCGTGATGCACATCCGGGCGAGGGCGTTGATGCCGGTGACGGCGGGCGACGATCGCCATCCCCCGTCGGTGGTCACCAGCACCCGGTGGGCCGGCACGAACACGCCGTCGAGACGCAGCGCCGCGCTCGGCGCCCCGGCGAGGCCGAGGAAATCGTGTGCGGCCGCGACCGAGAAACCCTCGGCCGCGGTGTCCACCACGAACAGATCGACGCGTTCGGGTCCGGTGTCGAGGACCGTCGCGGTGACGGCGAGCAGCCCCGCGATGCGCCCGTTGCCGATGAAGGTCTTCTCCCCGGTCAACAGGTAGCCGCGGCCGTCCGCGGTCGGCACCGCCACCGTGTTCCTGGCCGTGTTGGCGGCCCCGGCCGGCTCGGTGTCGGCGACTCCGAAGACGGTACCGTCCGCCAGCCGGGCCAGGACGAGATCCCGCAGCGGGCCCGGCGGCAGCACCGGCAGGTATGCGGGAAGACTCAGGGCATTGTGCACGGCGAGCAGCAGCCCGACGGCCGCGGACCTGCCGGACGCGGCCGCGAGCGTGCGGAACATGCCGAACGGGCCCAGGCCGAGGCCGCCGTCCAATTCGGGCAGGGTCAGCCGCAGGAAACCCTTGGCGGCGAGGCTCGGCACGAGTTGCGGTGGCAGGGTCCGGGTCAGGTCGGCGTCGTCCGGGTCCAGCAACCCGTCCAGCAGGACCGTCAGATCGGTGGCGGCGTCGTCGGCCGCGGCCAGCTCGGCCGGGTCCGGTGCGGGGAACGGTCGCAGCAGGTCCCAGTCGAGCGTCCCGCGGCGGATCCCGGTCAGCAGGCCGCTCACCGTAGGGTCCCGGCCGCGGTGGGCACGGTCTGCCGCAGGAGGTCCAGCAGCCCGGTGGGGTCGTCCCGGAAGTAGAAGTGCCCGCCGGGCAGCAACACGGTGCGGCAGCCGGCGCTGGTGTGCCGGGCCCAGCCCCGCAGGTCGTCCCGGCCGATTCCGTCGCGGTCCCCGCCGACCGCCACGAACGGCACGTCGATCGGTGGGGTGTCGCCCGGCGCGTAGTCCTCCAGTATCGCGAGGTCGGCGCGCAGCGGTGGGAGCACCAGCTGCAGCAGGTCGGGGTCTGCGGCCAGGCCGGGCGGAAGACCGCCGTACCGCGCGCCGATCTCGGCGAGCAGGCGTGCGTCGGGCTGGTCGCTCAGACGTGGCGCCGTCCGGGGCACGTGCGGGGCGGGGGCGGCCGAGAGCACCAGTACGCCCGGCAGTTCCCGCCCTCGCCGACGCAGTTCGCGGGCCGTCTCGTAGGCGACGAACGCACCGAGGCTGTGGCCGAAGAACACGCAGGGTGCCTCGAAGCGCACCTCGTCGGCCAGCGCCCGCACCAGCGTGGGCATGGTGGTGAGCGGTGCCTCGTCGAACCGTGCGCCACGGCCCGGGAGGTTAACGCCGTGGACCGACAGCCCGGGCAGGGACGGCGTCCACTGCAGGTACTCGGCGGTGGTCGCGCCGCTGTGCGGGAAGCAGTACAGCGTCACCGCGGCCGGCTGAGCGTCCCGGTGGCGGCTCAGCCAGCGAGAGGTGCCGGTCACCGTCGCTCCTGCGCCGCACGGGCGCTGCGGGGGCGCAGGTCGGTCCAGAGCTCGGCGATCTCGGACAGGCAGTCGGCCTTCGGGCCGGTGCGCCCGGCGCGCTGCCATCCCGGTGGCAGTGCCTGCCGCACCGGCCAGATCGAGTACTGCTCCTCGGTGTTGCGGACCACGACGTACTCGCGGTCCCCGTCGTCCTCGAACATCGTCGTACCTCTCTAGGTCGTGACGCCGGACAGTCCGGCGCGGATGTGGGCCGCGAGTGACGCGGCGGTGCGGGTGCGGAGCACGTGTACGGCGCTGACCGGCACGCCGAACGTGCCGCGGGCCCATGCGGCCAGTTTCGTGGCGGTGATCGAGTCGCCGCCCAGCTCGAAGAAGTCGTCCGCGCCGGTCAGCTGGGCGACGCCGAGTGCCTGCCGGAACGCGGTGCGCACCTGCGCCTCGACCGGATCGGCCGGTCGGTCGCCCGGCGTGGGCTCCTGCGGCTCGGGTGCGGACGGTGCGGCGTCGCCGTTGAGCAGTGGCGGACCGGCGTCCGCCGCGACGGCCGGCGGACCGGCCGGCGACACCAGGTAGCGACGCCGTTCGAACGGGTACGTCGGCAGCACCACCCGGCGTGCCGGCCGGCCCTCGTGCATCCGGGGCCAGCGGACACCGACTCCGGCGGACCACAGCTCGCCGACCGCCGCGAGCACGACGGCCTGTTCCGGGGTCCGCTCGGCCGGGTGCGGCAGGGTCCGCACCGCGCGCGCTCGGCAGCCGGGGTGCTGACGGGCCAGGGTGCTCAGCGTCCGGCCGGGCCCGATCTCGAGGAGGATCCGGTCCGGTGTCTCGCCGAGCCGCGACAGTACCCGGTCGAAGCGCACCGGGGCCCGCAGATGCCTGGCCCAGTATCCGGCGCTCGCCACCTCCGACGGGCCGGCCCAGTCACCGCTGGTGTCCGACAGCAGCGGCACGGCCGGTTCCCGCAGCGTGACGGACTCGACGGCCTGCCGGAACGTGTCCAGGATCGGTTCCACCAGCGGGGAGTGACCGGCCGTGGCGATCGGCAGTACCCGCGCCTCCACCCCCCGCCGGGCCAGTTCGCCGGCGAAGGCGACGGTGAGCGCGGCGGGTCCGGAGACGGTGCACTGACCGGGCCCGTTGACCGCCGCCACGGTCAGCCCCGGCGGCAGCGACGCCGCGACCTCGGCCTCGGGCTGCCGGACGGCCAGCATCGTCCCGGCGGGCAGGGTGCCGAGCAGCATTCCGCGGGTGGCGACCAGCCGGGCCGCGTCCGCGCCGGAGAGGACGCCGGCCGCGCAGGCGGCGGCGAACGCGCCGAGGCTGTGCCCGGCGACCGCGGTCGGCGTCACGCCCCAGTCGGTGAGCAGCCGCAGAAGTGCGTACTCGACGGCGAACACGGCCGGCTGCCCGGTCTCGATGCCGCCGAGCAGGTCCCGTGCCCGCTTCTCGGCCACTTCGTCGCCGGCCGGCGGATAGAGCACCGCACGCAGGTCGAAGCCGAGGACCGGCTCGGCGGCCCGCGCACACTCGTCGAGGTGGCGCCGGAACACCGGCTCCTGTTCGTAGAGGCCGCGTCCCATGTGGACGTGCTGGCTGCCCTGGCCGGGGAAGAGGAAGACGACCTCGGGTGCCGTGCCGGTGGCGACCGCGCCGCCGGTGGTGACGCCGGATTCCGGGTCGGGACCCGCCGGCAGTCCACGCAGCGCCGCGGCCGCTTCGACCGCGTCGCGGGCGACCACGTACGTACGTCGTGGATGCGCGGCCCGCCCGGTCTGCAGGGTCCACGCCACGTCGCTGAGTTCGTGCCGGCCGGCCGTGAGCGCGCCGGCGAGGCGGTCACCCGTCGCGGCCAGCGCCGAGGGGGTGCGCGCGGACAGCGGCAGCAGGTGCCAGGCGCGCACGGCCGGGGCCGGTGGACGTGCCGGAGGTTGCTCGACGATGACGTGGGCGTTGGTGCCGCCGACGCCCAGCGCGTTGACGCCGGCCCGGCGTGGGATGCCGTCGGGCTCCCACGGACGGCCGGCGGCGTTGACGACGAACGGCGAACCGGCGAAGTCGATCTCCGGGTTCGGTGCCCGGAAGTGCAGGCTGGGCGGCAGATAGCCGTGTTCGGCGGCGAGAACCGTCTTGATCAGCCCGGTGACACCGGCGGCCGCGTCGGTGTGACCGATGTTGGTCTTGACCGAGCCGATGGCGCAGTACCCGCGTCGCTGGGTGCCACGCCGGAAGGCCTCGGTCAGTGCGGCGATCTCGACGGGGTCACCCAGGGGCGTACCGGTGCCGTGTGCCTCGACGTAGGTGATGCTGTCCGGGTCGACGTCGGCGACCAGGTGCGCCGCCCGCACCACGCGGGCCTGCCCGGCGACGCTCGGTGCGGTGAAACCCACCTTGCCGGCACCGTCGTTGTTGATGGCCGAGCCGCGCAGCACCGCGTGCACGTGGTCACCGTCGCGCAGCGCGTCGGACAGCGGTTTGAGCAGCACCACCGCGACCGCGCTGCCGCCGACCGTGCCGCGGGCGTCCGCGTCGAAGGCCCGGCAGTGGCCGTCCGGCGAGAGGATGCCGCCCTCGGTGTAGGCGATTCTCGGGTGCGGCACGTGCACGGCCGCGCCGCCGGCGAGGGCCGTGTCGCACTCGCCGGCCAGCAGCGCCTGCATCGCCAGGTGCACCGCGACCAGCGACGTGGAGCAGGCGGTCTGCACGGCCACCGCCGGGCCGTGCAGACCCAGCTTGTACGCGGCACGGGTGGCCAGGAAGTCCGGCGCCGTCGCCAGACGCAGCTGCCACTCGTCGACGAACGGCAGATCGGCCAGCCGGGACTGCAGGACCGCGCGGTAGTCGGTGGTGGAGCCGCCGGCGAAGACACCGACCCGGCCGCGTCCCGGTGGCGCGCCGTAGCCGGCGCGTTCCAGCGCCTCGTGCGCGCACTCCAGGAAGAGCCGCTGCTGCGGGTCGATGATCATGGCTTCGTTCGGGGCGTATCCGAAGTGGTCGGCGTCGAACTCGTCGGCGCCGTCGAGCACCCCGTGCGCCGGGGTGAATCCGGCGACCGGGGCACCGGCGGGCACCGGGCGCACCGACTCGTCACCCCGGCGGAGGGCGTGCCAGAACGCGTCCACATCGGCGGCGCCGGGGAACCGGCCGGCCATGCCGATCACGGCGATGAACGCGTTGTCCTCCGGGTACTCCGGCGCGGTCATCGGGCGCCGTCCTCGGCCGGGCGCCGCCGGGACCGCTGGGCGCGCAGCCGATCCCGGCTCGCCGGCCGCGGATCGTCCGCGGGCTCCGGTGCCGCCGAGTCGAGGAAACGGCCGAGCGACCGTACGGTCGGATGGGTCAGCAGACTGACGAGCGGTGGACGTCGGCCGAGGTCGGTCACGATCCGCCGGTGCACCTCGGCCAGCAGCAGCGAGTGCCCGCCGAGGTCGAAGAAGTTGTCGTCGGCGCCGACCCGGTCGACCTTGAGCACCTCGGCCCAGATCGACGCCAGCCGCCCCTCGGTCTCGCCGGCGGGCGCGGGGCCGGCCGCGGTGTCCCGCCGGGGGCGGGGCAGGGCCGTCCGGTCCAGTTTGCCGTTGCGGGTCAGCGGCAGCCGGCCGAGGACGACGTAGGCGCCCGGCACGAGGTAGGCGGGCAGCACACGGCCGAGGTACGCGCGCAGCACCGGCGCCTCCGGCGGCGCCGCGCCCGGCACCGGCGTCACCCAGGCGACCAGCTCCGTTCGCCCGGTGTCCGGATCGGTGTCGGCGGCGACGTGCACCTCACCGACCGACGGGTGCTCCCGTAGCGCGGCTGCGGCCTCGGCGGGCTCGATGCGGTGACCGCGGATCTGGACCTGGGCGTCGGCACGGCCGAGGAAGGCCAGCGAGCCGTCCGCGAGACGTCGCACGAGGTCACCCGTGCGGTAGAGGCGCTGGCCCGGCTCTGCGGGGAACGGGTGCGGCACGAACCGGTCGGCGGTCAGGTCGGGACGGCCGAGGTAGCCACGCGCCAGGCCCACGCCGGCCAGGTAGAGTTCGCCGACCGCCCCCTCGGGCACCAGGTTCAGCTCGCCGTCGAGTACGTATGCCCCGGTGCCGTCGATCGGCGTGCCGATGTGCGGCAGCGTGCCGTCCGCCGGGCGGGGTGCCACCGGCCCGGTCGTCGAGATCATCGTGTTCTCTGTCGGTCCGTAGGTGTTGAACACCTCGAAGCCGAGGCCGTCCGGCGGACGGACCGTCAGCCGGTCACCCCCGGCGTGCAGTACCCGCAGGCTGCCCGGTTCCGGCCAGGGCGAGTCCAGCAGTGGCTCGGCCAGTGGCGTCGGCAACAGCGTGACCGTGATGCGCTGCCGCACCAGCCACCGCCGCAGCTCCGGCGACGACAGCAGCGTCTCGTCGGGCGGCAGGTGGACGCTGCCGCCGGAGACCAGGGTCGGCCACAGCTCCCAGAGGGAGAAGTCGAAGCCCGGCGAGGCGACGCCGGTGGTGCGGTCGGCCGGTCCCAGCGCGAAGCGTGCGGCGTGCCAGGTGACCAGGTTGGCGAACGAGTGCTGCTGGATGAGCACGCCCTTCGGCCGTCCGGTCGACCCGGAGGTGTAGATGACGTATGCGAGATCGTCCGGACCGGTCCGCACCGCGGTCGCCGGCGCGGCCTCCGGTGGCGCGTCGACGGCGATGACCGCCCGGTCCGCGGCGCAGGGACGGCCGGCCAGCGCCGTCGTCGTGAGCAGCGCGCGGGCGCCCGCGTCGTCCAGGATCCGGCGTACGCGCTCGTCCGGGTGCGCCGGGTCGACGGGCAGGAACGCCGCACCGGACTTCAGCACCGCCAGCTCGGCCACCGGTAGCGCACACGAGCGGTGCAGGAGCACACCGATCACGTCCTCCCGGCCCGCGCCGAGCGCGCGCAGCGCACCGGCCAGCCGGTTCGCCTCCGCGTCCAGTTCCCCGTAGGTGAGTACGCGCTCGCCGTCGTCGACCGCGACCGCCCCGGGGTCCGCGGCCGCCCGCGCCTCCACCAGCCTGGCGACCGACGGCGCGGTGTGCGGCACCGCGCGCCGCTCGGCGGCGTTGTCGTCGACCAGCAGCGCGCGCAGCTGCGTGTCGCTGAGGACGGGCAGGTCGGTGATCGCGGTGCCGGGCCGCTCCACCGCGGCGCCGAGCAGGCGGAAGTACGCGTCGGCGAGCGCGTGCATGGTGGCGGCGTCGAACAGGTCGCTGTTGTACTCCCACAGCACGGTGATCCGCTCGTCGGCGTAGTCGGCCGCGCCGAGCCGCCCCGCCGCCCGCGGTACGACGATGATGTTCAGGTCCACCTTAGAGGTGCTGTTGCTGCGCTCGAAGACGGTTCCGGTCGCGGTGCCGAACCGCGGGTTGCGCACCGCGGAGTCGTGCGCGCTGAACATGATCTGGGTGAGCGGGTTACGGGACGGGTCCCGTTCCAGGCCGAGCTGGCGGACCACGAGCGGGAACGGCGACTCCTGGTTCTCGGCCGCCTCCAGCACGGTGTCACGGGCGCGGGCCAGCAGGTCCCGGAACGATTCGGACGGACGCACGTCCAGCCGGAGCGCCACCGGGTTGACGATCATGCCGATCACGTCCTCGAGCTCACGCAGCCGGCGGTTGGCGAACCCGCTGGCGAAGCAGAGATCGGTGGCGCCGGTGTACCGGTGCAGCAGCGCGGTGAACGCCGCGTACATCGTCATGAACCGGCTCACCCCCTCGGCCCGGCCGAGGCGGGCGATCTGCCGGGCGAGACCGGCGGAGGTCTCCAGGCGCAGCACCCGCCCACGGAACGTCTGCGTGGTCGGCCTGGGCCGGTCCGTCGGCAGCGGCAGTGCGGTCACACCGGCCAGGCGGTGTCGCCAGAACTCCAGCTGTGGCCGGAGCCGGCCGGAGTCGATCAGATCCTGCTGCCACGCCACGAAGTCGCGGTACTGCGCCCGGTCCGGTGCCGCGACCGGGGTCCCGCCGCCGGCGAGCACGCCGTAGATCTCCTCCATCTCGCGCATCAGCACCGAGAACGACCAGCCGTCGTGGACGAAGTGATGCTCCACCATGATCAGTTCGTGTTCGTCCGGTCCCAGCCGGACCACGGTCCAGCGGCTCAGCGGCGGGCGGCTCAGATCGAAGGGACGCCGCATCTCCGCGTCGATCTCCTCGGCCAGGCGCTCCTCGCGCTCGGCCGGCGGTACGCCGCCCAGGTCGACGACCCTCAGGGGGTACGCCGAGGGAGCGAGCACCGTCTGGCGGGGCCGACCGTCGTGCTCCTCGAACGCGGTCCGCAGGCTCTCGTGACGGCGCACGATCTCGGTCAGCACGCCGGCGAAGACGCCGGTGTCGAACGGGCCGGTGACCCGGATCGTCGCCTGCGCGTGGTAGGCGGTGTTGCCCGGCGCGAGCTTGCCGATGAACCAGACCTGCTCCTGCGGCACCGACAGCGGAGCCACGAGCGGCCCCGAGCCGGGCTCGAGCGCCGGTAGCCAGCCGGGCCGTCCGGAGTGCCGCACCTGCTCCACCGCGTGGGCGAAGGCATCCAGCCGGGGTGCGCGGAAAAGGTCGCCGACGGTCACCGGCGCGTCGAGGACCTCGTGGACCCGGGCCACGATCTGGGTGGCCATCAGCGAGTGCCCGCCGAGATCGACGAAGCTGTCCGTGCGGCCGACCCGCGCGACGTGCAGGACCTCCCGCCAGATCGCCGCGATCACCTTCTCGGTGGCCGAGCGTGGCGCCTCCGTCGCGGCCGGGCCGGCGCCGAACACCGGATCGGGCAGCGCGGCACGGTCCACCTTGCCGTTCGTGCCGGCCGGCAGCGACTCCAGGACCACGAAGGCCGCGGGGATCATGTACTGCGGCAGGCGCTCGGCGAGCCACGCGCGCAGCTGCGCCGCGGCGGGGACACGGCGCAGGTCGGCCGGGGCCAGGTAGGCGATCAGGCGGTCCTCGCCGCCGTCGCGCCGGGGCAGCACGTACGCGTCCGCCACGCCGGGGCAGGAGCGCAGCGCGGCCACCACCTCGCCCAGCTCGATGCGGTGCCCACGGAGCTTGACCTGGTCGTCACCGCGGCCCACGAACTCGATCTCCCCGGTGCCGGTACGCCGGGCCAGGTCGCCGGAGCGGTACAGCCGCTCCCCCGGGTACCGCGGCCGTGGGTGCGGCACGAACCGGTCGGCCGTCAGGTCCGCCCGTCCGGCGTAACCGCGGGCCAGCTGGTCACCCCCGAGATACATCTCGCCGGTCTCGCCGTCCGCGACCGGGCGCAGTTCGCCGTCCAGCAGCTCGACGGTGGTGCCCGGCACCGGCCGGCCGATGGTCGGCAACGCGGGGTCCGCACCGTGCGACGGCCGCACCACACCGAATGTGGAGATCACCGTGTTCTCGGTCGGGCCGTAGTTGTTGATCATGACGAACGGGTGGTCAGCCGACGGCCGCACGTGCAGGCGGTCACCGCCGGTGTTCAGCACCCGCAGCGCCGACCGCTCCGGCCATCGCTCCTGCAGCGCCCGCTCCGCCAGCGGCGTCGGCAGCACGGTCATCGTGATCCCGCGGTCCGCCAGCCAGCGCACGACGGCCACGGGCGACACCACCGTCTCGGCCGGCGGCACGTCGATCGACGCGCCCGCGGCGAGCGGCAGCCACAGCTCCGAGACCGACACGTCGAAGCTGGGCGAGCAGACCAGGGCGAGCCGGTCGGCCGGACGCACATCGTAGGCACGCCCCATCGAGGCGAGGAAGGCCGCCAGCGCGCCGTGGGTGACCATGACGCCCTTCGGTGCCCCGGTCGAGCCGGAGGTGTGGACCACGTAGGCCAGGTCGCCGGGGAGCGGGCCGGGCTCCGGATCGTCGTCCGGCAGTCCGTCCAGCACGATCGCGTCGAGCGACACCGGCTCGACGCCGGCCGCACGCAGCCGCCCGGCATGTTCGGTGCCGCACAGCACCAGCCCGGCCCCGGTGCCGGCGGTCATCGCCGCGACCCGGGCCTCCGGATTGGCCGGATCGATCGGCAGGTACGCCCCGCCCGCCTTGAGCACGGCCAGGGCCGCCGTGACGTAGCCGGCGCCCCGGCCGAGGTGCACGGCCACGACCCGCTCCGGGCCCACGCCCCGCTCTCGCAGCCAGTGAGCCAGCCGGTTCGCACGCGCGTTCAGCTGCCCGTAGGTGACCTCCGAATCCCCGTCCCGCAGCGCCGTGCGTTCCGGGTACTCGCGTACCCGGGCCTGGACCAGCTCCGTCACGAGCGCACGCGGGTCCCCACCGTTTCGCACCATTCGTCTGTCCCCCGTCGTCGGTGCGGGCGCAGCGTCGATGTACCGCGCCGCCATGCAACCTCCCCAGCCTGATGAATGGCTATGTGTCAAAAGCTTGCGGGAACCTTGCGCCCGTGCCCGCCCAGGACAGAACAATTGGTGCAGGCGACAGCGGGGGTGGATGTGGCCGACTTCCGACTTCTCGGGCCGGTGGAGGTCTGGGCCGAGGGACGTCCCGTGCCGCTCGGCACCGTCAAGCAGCGCGAGGTTCTCGCCGCGCTGATGGTCGACGCCGGACGGCCGGTGAGCGTACCGACGCTGATCGAACGGGTGTGGGGTGGCGCACCGCCCGATGGCGCCCGCGCGGTGCTCTACGCCCACGTCAGCCGGATCAGGACGATGCTGTCGTCGCTGCCGCGGGACGGTGCGGGCCGGCCGGCAGTGACGCGGCGTTCCGGCGGCTACGTCGCCGAGTTCGACGCCGGCTCCGTCGACCTGCACCGATTCCGCACGCTCGTCACGGCCGCCCGGGACGCCGACGACGACCACCGCCGCGCCGCGATCCTGCACGACGCCATGCGACTGTGGCGCGGCGACCCGCTCGGCGGCCTGGGCAGCGACTGGTCGGCCCGGGTCCGGGAGACCCTCCGGCAGCAACGCCTGGACACGCTGCTCGCGTGGGCCGAGGCACAGCTGCGTACCGGCGGGCACCGCCTGGTCATCGACACGCTGCGCCCGGCGCTGGCCGACATGCCGCACGTCGAACCGCTCGCGGCCCGGCTGATGGCCGCGCTGCAGGCGGACGGGCGTACCGCGGAGGCTCTGGACTGCTACACCACGGTACGACGACAGCTCGCCGAGGACCTCGGCACCGATCCCGGCCCGGAGCTGCGTCGCGCGCACCACGAGGTGCTCCGCGGTGAGGCATCCGGCACCTCGGCCCCGCCGCCGGATCCCGGGCATCCGACCCCGGCGCAGCTGCCGGCGGACTTCGCCGGGTTCACCGGCCGGATCGGTGAGCTCGCCCGCCTCGACGCGATGCTGGACCAGCAACGCGCCGGGCCACCGGGCATCAGGATCGTCACCGTCGGCGGACCTCCCGGGATCGGCAAGACCGCACTGGCGCTGCACTGGGCGCATCGGGTCGCCGCGCGGTTCCCCGACGGCCAGCTCTACGTCAACCTCCGCGGTTTCGACCCGGCCGGGCCGCCGATGCAGCCGCACGCGGCGATCCGCGGCTTCCTCGCCGCGCTCGGCGTACCGCCGGAGAAGATCCCGGACGACGCGGACGCGCAGACCGGTCTCTACCGGAGCCTGCTGGCCGGCCGGCAGGCGCTCATCGTCCTCGACAACGCACGCGACGCCACCCAGATCGCGCAGCTGCTGCCCGGCTCCGCCCGGTGCGTCGTGGTGGTCACCAGCCGGCGGCAACTGCACGGTCTCGTCGCGACCGGTGGCGCCATCCCGATGACACTGGACAGGCTGTCGCGGCGGGAGGCGCAGCAGCTCCTCGCGCGCCGCGTCGGCGCGCAGCGGGTCTCGGCCGAACCGGAGGCGGCCGAGATGATCATCCGGCGGTGCGCGGGCCTGCCGCTCGCCCTGTCCGTCGTCGCCGCCCGCGCCGCCATGAACCCGCAGTTCCCGCTCGAATCGCTGGCCGCCGAGGTCAACCGCACCGGAGGACTGGTCACAGGGGACGTCAGCACCGACGTCCGGGCCGTCTTCTCCTGGTCGTACCGGCTGCTCACCGCACCCGCCGCGCGCCTGTTCCGGCAGCTGGACACGATCATCGGACCGGAGATCGCCACCTCGGCGGTCGCCCGGATGACCACCTGGGGCGACGCCGAGACCGCGGCGGCGCTGGCGGAGCTGACCCAGGCCTATCTGATCACCGAGCGGCTACCCGGCCGGTTCGCCTTCCACGACCTGCTGCGCGCCTACGCGCACGAGCTCGCCGAGCGCTCCGAGCCGCCGGAGGACAGAAGAGCCGCCCTCGGCCGCCTGCTCGACCACTACCTGGCAACGGCGGTGCAGGCCGCCCGGGTGCTGCACCCGCACCGCGACTCCGTCGACCACATCCGGTCCCCGCGGGCGTGCGCACCGATCCCGGACCCGGCCGCGGCCATGGAGTGGTTCCGGACCGAACGCCCGGTCCTCCTGGCCGCCGTGGACGTCGCGGCGAAGCACCACTTCGACGAACACGCGTGGAAGCTCGTCTGGGCCATGGCCACCTTCCTCGACCGTCGCGGGCACTGGCACGACTGGCTCGCCGCCGGCGGCACCGCGCTGACGTCGGCACGACGGCTCGGCGACCGTCCCGCCCAGGCCCATGTTCTGCGCGGCCTGGCGGCCGCCAACGTCCGGCTCGGACGGTGCAGGACCGGGCACACGCACCTGATGACGGCGCTGGACCTGTTCACCTCCGGGGGAGACCGTCTCGGGCAGGCACAGGTGCACAACAGCCTGGCATGGGTCTGTGACAGCCTGGGCCGCCATCGGGACATGCTGCGGCACGCGGAACTGGCCCTGACCGGTTACCGCGACGCCGGCCACCTGCCCGGCCAGGCCCGCGCGCTCAACATCATCGGCTGGAGTCACGCCGTACTCGGCGATCACGAGCGGTGCCTGCGATTCTGCGGCGAGGCACTGACGCTGCTGGAGGAACTCGACGACCGGGTCGGTCAGGCCGCCACCTGGGACAGCCTCGGCTACGCCCACCTGCATCGGGGCCGGCCGCGCGACGCGGTGCACGCGTACCAGCGAGGCCTGGCCCTGCGCACCGAACTCGCCGACCGCCACGGCGAGGCCAAAGCACTGGCGAACCTCGGCGACGCCCACCACGCCAACGGCTCGCCGGACTCCGCACACGCCGCCTGGCGGGCCGCGCTGGAGAGCTTCGTCGAACTCGACGATCCCGAGGCGGAGACCATCCGGCAGCGACTGGCCGGCGGCGGCCCCGCGCCCGCGCACAGCGTGCCGGCTCAGCCGGGTGACTGCGCCTGAGCGGGCTCGCGGCGGCGGGCGCCGGCCGCACCGCCAGACGCTCAGGGACGTTCCTCTCGGGTACGGCGGGTGAAGGACTCGCCGTAGACCTGGGAGCGGAAGTGCAGGATCGGATCGTCGGAGAGTTCGATGCCGGGGACGACGCCGGCCGGGTCGAAGACGGTCGCATCGAGCGCGGCCTGGTCCTCGGCCGCGGAGTCGAGGCGCAGCGTGCCGGCCGTGACCGTCTCGCGGGAGTCCGGCCACCGGGCGGTCACGTCGTCGGTCGGGTCGCCCGGTTCGGCCAGCGTGAACACCAGCGACCAGGACGCCGTACCGCGCTGCAGCATCTCGTCGATCAGGTAGTGCGGCGGGCGCTGGTCGCCGGCGGTGAGCGTCGCCTCGCCCGCGTCCGGCAGCCAGCTGTAGCGGAACGCGCGCCGCGAACCGTCCGGGGCGACCAGGAAGTACGCGTGCAGCCCGTTGAACCGACGTGCCGGTCACCCGGAACACGCTGCTGGCCAGCTCGATCGGGGTCAGGTCACGGGCACCATGGATTTCTTCACCGGCGAGACGCTCGACCCGTCACCCCAGCGCCTCGATACGCTACGAGTCGTCGGGATGTTGGTCTCTCAGACGCTTGAGCGTCTCGTCGACAGTGAGCGCCGGGCGGCGGCCTCAGCCGACGCCGGAGCCGTCACCGCCGTATTGCGGGCCGTCTCCGCTTCGACCTCTGTGGAGGCCGCAGCCCGAACCGCGCTCGACGCGATCCGGGAGGGGTTCGGCTGGGCATACGGATCCTTCTGGCAGGTCGACTCTCGTGACAACGCGCTGCACTTCGTCGTCGAGTCCGGCAGCGCGGGCGAGGAGTTCCGGCGGATCACTGAGAGGGCGAGTTTCGCCGAGGGCGTCGGCCTGGCCGGTAGGGCATGGCGGAAGCGCGACTTGATGTTCGTCCAGGATCTGGGCGAGATGACGGACTGTGTGCGAGCGCCGGCTGCTCAGCGCGCCGGCGTGAAGTCCGGCGTCGCGCTCCCCCTGATCATTCGCGGCAAAGTGATCGGAACCATGGACTTCTTCGCGACCGAGGTGTTGGAGGAACTGTCCAGCAGCCGTGCCGATGCGCTGCGCAATGCGATGTTTCTCGTCGCCGAGTCGATCCAGCGGATCGGGGAGACGAATCGGATCAACGCGGCCGGAGCCGAGCTGGTCACCTCGATCGAGGAAGCCGAGCGCAACGTCCTGGCCGCCACTTCAGTCGCCGGTCAAGCTCAGGTCATGACCGAGGACGCCAACGCGTCTGTGCACCGTCTCGAGGAGTCCAGTGCCAAGATCGGCGACGTCGTCAGAGTGATCACGAGCATTGCCGCGCAGACCAATCTGCTCGCGCTGAACGCCACCATCGAAGCCGCCCGCGCCGGCCAACTGGGTAAGGGCTTTGCCGTCGTGGCGGGCGAGGTGAAGGAACTCGCCCAGAGCACGGCTCGCGCTACTGACGACGTCAGCGCCCTTGTCACCGCGATCCAGGCCGACGCTGCCACCGTGGTGCAGGCCCTGGCCAACATCGCCCACGTCGTCGACCGGATCAACGAAACCCAGACCATGATAAGCGGCGTGCTTACCGAACAGGCCGCCGTCACTCGTAACATCGTCGGCACCTGATCAGCAGCAAGACAGCCATTGGAAGCGCACCGGCTGGGATGTTCCCCCTCCTGTAAACGCGGGTCACGACGTGATGAGCAGGGTCAGGTCGCGCATCAGCTCGGAGGCGGTGACCGGGTCGAGCCGGTCGAGGGGGACGGACGGCACGCCGGACGACCAGGGGTTCGCTCCCTCGACGACGCGGAGCAGGCCGAGCGTCTGCTCCTCGAACTCGGTCACCAGGCCGACCACGATGCCGGGGTCGAGATCGAGGACCGCGAGCCGGTCGCCGCGCAGCAGCCGCTCCATGTGGATCCGCTCCGCGATCCTGGCGAAGTCGGCCGACCTGACGTACACGCGCTTGGTGCCGGTGTCGGACATGCGGCGATCCCACCGCACGTGCTGAACTGCCCGCGAACAACCGCCGCGCCATGACGTCACAACGGACGGGTGGGGCCGGGTGCTGCCCGTCAGGTCGCGCTATCGTTGGCCGACATCAACAACGGGGGGAACGACATGGGTGGCACTGACGGGCCGCCCGCGGACACCGCGCGGCTGACCTTCGCGGAGATGACGCCCGACGACCTGGACGACATGGCCGCGCTGCTCGGCGACGCCGAGGTGATGCGGTACTACCCGCGGCCGAAGACCCGGGCCGAGGCGCTGCACTGGATCGGCTGGAACCAGGGCCTCTACACGCGGGCGGGGTTCGGCCTCTGGGTGATCCGGTCACGCGCGACCGGGGAGTTCCTCGGCGACTGCGGCCTGACACCGCAGGAGGTGGACGGCACCACCGAGGTCGAGGTCGGCTACCACGTCCGGTCCGGCGCGCAGGGCCTGGGGTACGCCACCGAGGCCGCTGCGGCCTGCCTCGCACACGCCCGCGAGACGCTGGGCATCGACCGGATCGTCGCGATAATCGACCCGGCCAACGTCCCGTCCCAGCGCGTGGCCGAGAAGATCGGCCTTCGCTTCGAGCGCAACACCACGTACGGCGACGGTCAGCCGGTCCGCATCTACGGTCCGGGCCGCTGAGACCGCCGGATCGACGACTCCGAGCGTTACTGCCGGGCGAGAAAGTGGTGCGACCACACTGGACTGCCGATGCGACCTGACTGTATTGCGTACCGATGGATCGTCGCCATTTCCGCGCTGTGTGTGGTCGTCGTGGGGACGTTCGCGCCCTGGTTTCGCATGACCTGGGCGACCGGCAGGACCGGTGTGGACACCAACACCGCGTCGGCGTGGGCGTCGTCGACCTGGTGGAGTGCGGCGATCGTGCTCTGTGTGCTGGCCGCCGTCGCCGGCATCGTGGCGACCTTCCGGACGGCGCCGGCGGTCGTGCGAGGGGTGGCGGCCGGCATCGTCCTGGCCGCAGCCGGGCTGACCGTCTGGGCCTGGCTCTCCATTCCGTCGGTGGATCTCAGCGGCGGGATGCAGTGGAGTGCCTCGACCGAGCCGGCCGGCGAGTTCGGTGACATCGTCCGGGACGACCTGGTGCTCATCGACATTTCCGGTCTGACGCACGAGGTGATGTGGGGTCTGTACGCCGGTATCGGTTCGATGCTGGTGCTGGCACTCGCCCTCGCAGCCGGACCCCTCCCTGGCGGCCGTCCTCCTCAGCGCGCCTCGGCGGGCTGAGGAGGATGGCGGCCATCCACGTGCGCCCCGGTCAGGTCACGCACGAGGCAGGTCACGAGGCGGTCAGGAGCGTCAGGTCGCGCATCAGCTCGGCGGCGGTGACCGGGTCGAGCCGGTCGAGGGGGACGGACGGCACGCCGGACGACCAGGGGTTCGCTCCCTCGACGACGCGGAGCAGGCCGAGCGTCTGCTCCTCGAACTCGGTCACCAGGCCGACCACGATGCCGGGGTCGAGATCGAGGACCGCGAGCCGGTCGCCGCGCAGCGGCCGCTCCATCCAGCCCTGGATGCCGGCGTCCTGCGGCGCCCCGCGCCGCCACCCCGTCTTCTCCATGCCGAGCACCCGCCCGACCGGCACGACGTGCCCTTCGATCGCGGCGAAGTCATCCGGCGACGGGGTGTAGACCTCGCGCCCGAGCTGCGCGAACGGTTGCAGGATCTCGTAGTCGGCGAACACTTCCGCCCACCCGGGCACCGCGACGCCGAGTTCGAGCGGGTGCGGCAGGCCGACCACGGCGTCGTCCGCGACGGTCGTCGGCTCGTCGTCGGCGTCGGAGAGGCTGCGGTCCTCGGCGACCCGGAAGCCGGCGCTGACCACGCCGTCGGTGTAGACGGCCCAGACCAGCCGCCGGACGATGTGCACCAGCAGCGGGTGACCGGCGAAGTATTGCCGGAACTCCGCGCCGGTCCATCGCCGTCCGGTGACCATGGCGCGTTCCAGCCGGGCGATCTGGTCGGCCGCGATCGTCCGGGCGTCCTTCTTCAGCGCCGAGAACCGGGCGTACGACTCCGCCGCGCGTTCGGCGTCGTCCCGCGCGCCCGGCTTCGGCAGTGCCTTGAGCCGTTTGCCGGTTCCGTCCGTCACGTACGGCTTGAGCTGTTCGTCGAAGCCGACCACGAACGCGCGCGGCCCGTAGTCCAGGCGCATCGACCCGTCCGCGGCCAGGCCGAGGTCGGGCACGAGGCGGTCGGCCAGTTCCTCCGCGGTCAGGCCGAGCGATGCGGCCACCTCGTCGATCTTGTCGGTGGCGCGGTCCTTGAGGCCCTTGAACTTCACCTTCTGCGCGATGCCGTGCAGGTGCATCAGTGCCACGTCGGTGCCGATCGCGGCCAGCACGTCCAGGCCGGCTACGGCCTTGGAGTGGCCGCCCTCGCCGGGCCAGGTGCGGATGACCGGGGCGAGCCGCCGGACCGTCTCGTCGTCGCCGGTGACGCCGAGGGAGGTCAGCGCCCAGCCGTCCTTGGACGGTGCCCCGGCCGCCTGCCAGCGCGCGAACACGGCCCGGCCCAGCTCGGCCAGGTCATGCGGGTCGAGCAGTTGCACGGCGATCGCGATCCCGGGGTACGGGTCGTCCGGCTTCGTGAACGCCAGCATGGTGAGCAGGTGCCGGACCGAGTCGACCGGGAGCAGGCCGGTGCCGTCGCGCAGCGCCACCCGGGGCAGTGTCTCCGGGTCGATCCAGTCGGCGAGCGGCGGGATCTTCGCCGGGAGCACGTCGAGGGGGTCGGTGTCCAGGGCCGCGGCGATCGCGGCGGTGGCCTGCTCGCCGTAGCCGGCCGCGGCGGCCAGCACGTCGGCGCGGCCGAGCACGCGCAGCGCGGTCTCGGCGGCGCGGCGGGCCACGCCGGGCTTGCCGAGCGCGGCCGGGATCAGCGCCCGGGCCGCGACGCCCGGGTGCCGGGTCAGCCATTCGCGGGCCAGGTCGCGCATGGTCTTCGTGCGGGCGAACCAGTCCGCCATCAGGGCGGCCAGTTCGGAGCTGGTGAACGGCAGCAGCGCCGGCGCGGCGGACGGGGCACGCTGCGCGATCCGGATCGCGGCCGGCAGCGCGGCGAGGCCGTGCCGGGCGACGATCGGCGGCAGCCAGGACTCGGCGCTCCACACGTACCGCGGGCGCCAGTCGGCGAGCAGCGGCCGGGACAGCGGCTCCGGTCCGAGCGCGAAGAGCAGGCTCTCCTCGCCGTAACGCAGTTCGCCGCGCGCGTACCGCTCGGCCATGGCCGGGTAGTCGGCACGCTCGTGGTTGTACTTGAAATAGTAGTAGTCGTCCTTCATCGCGAGGAATTTCTCGCGCTCGCCCGGCTCCCACGCCTCGGCGGCCGGCAGGTCCGCGGTCAGGCCGGCGATCACGGCCGGCTTCGGCGCGTTCTTCCGGTCCGCCCACGGTGGGCTGACCAGCACGCGCGGCAGGCTGTCCGCGGGGGCGTCCGCTGCGGCGTCGACGTCGGTGAGCAGCGCACCGACCCGGGCCGCGGCCGGACCGTCCAGCTCCGGCAGCATTGTGGTGGCCAGCTCCCGGTGCCGGTTGACGTGCCCGCGCAGCAGCTCGGCGACGGGCCGCGCGCCGGACGCGGCGGTCAGCCGCAGCGCACGGCGGGGGAATCGCGCGGCCGCCTCGTGCAGCGCGGGCAGCACGTACTTCTCCGTGGACCGGTCGAGCAGCGCCTGGTAGGCCTCGTCGGACGGCAGCGCCGCGATCATCTGCAGGACCTTCCGCTCCGCCTCCGCACCCCATTTCCGGTCGTCGAGCCAGGCGAGCAGCCTCGGCAGCACCGCCGCGCCGAGTCCTTCGACGACGGCGGTCACCTCGCCGGGGCGCCGCAGCACCCACCACGGCGTCACGTAGTCGATCACCGCGTCGAGCTGCGCCACGGTGCGCAGCGACGGGAGCAGCAGGCCGCCGATCACGTGCGGCACCGGCGCGGACGGCAGCCAGGCGACGTCCTCGGCCAGCCAGTCCTCGCGGGCCGGCAGCAGGAAGCCGGCCATCGCCCGCTGGATCGGATTGCCGCCACGGTACGGCGTGAGCACCGCCTCCGCCGCCGCGCGCTCCCCGGCACCGGCGGTCGCCAGCCGGTTGCGGATCCGGCCGGAGAAGGCGATCGAGTACAGCTCCGCCCAGCCCTGGAAGTGGTGGTGCTGCCGCTGGGCGAAGTCGTGGTCGGTCGCCGCCCGCACGTGGCTGTTCGTGTAGATCCCGGCGAGCTCCGCGGAGACGGTCACCGCGAAGGTCAGCCCGCGCGTGACGATCCAGTGGTCGGCCACGTCGGCCACCCGGTCGTCGCCTCGCCAGCCCCGCGTGTGCACGAACGCGGCCAGCAGCGCGGCCGCCCCGGCCGGCGTCGCGGTCGCCGGGTCCGCCAGCGCGGCCCGGCCGGACTCACCGAGGCCGCCGTCGTCGGGCCGGCCGATCAGCAGACGCAGTGCCCCGTCCCGCTGCGCGTCGAACAGCGCCGCCGCGTTCGCCGCCGCCTTCGCCGCGTCGACCCGCCCGGGCGGATCGGTGAACCAGCCGCCCGGGCGCAGCAGGTGCCCGCGCCGCCAGCCGCTCTGCGGCAGCAGCGTGTCCTCGTCCGGAAAGCCGCCCACACCGTCCGCCTCTCACATCCGTTCGGAAACCGGCGTCACTGTAACGACCCGGTACGACAGAAAGCCGGACCGACATAGTACGTTGGACGACGTATGCCGGTCGCTGTAGTATGCGTCCATGGCTACCATGCAGGAACCCACGTTCCTGATCCTCACCGCGCTCGCGTCCGGCCCGTTGCACGGCTACGGCGTGATGCAACAGGTCAGCGCGCTCTCCCAGGGCAGCGTCACGCTGCGCACCGGCACGCTCTACGGCGCCCTGGACCGGCTCTCCGAGCAGGGCCTGATCGAGGTCGACCGGGAGGAGGCCGTCGACGGCCGTCTCCGGCGCTACTACCGCCTCGCGGAGGCCGGCGCCACCGCGCTCGCCACCGAGGCCGCCCGGCTGCGCCGGCACTCCGACGCGGCCGTCGCCCGGCTCGCCACCCGCCCGGCCACCGCGTGAGCGCACTACCGCAGGCGACTGATGGCGTACCCGCGGGATCATCGCCGAAGGCGCGGTCTTGAACTGCTGACCACGCTGCTGGATGCGGCCATCCCGGCCGGCAACGGCACCTCGACGATCCGCCCGACCCGCCATCCCACGTGCGGGCCGCCGACCGGTATCTCGCCGCGGCTCGCTACCGCGGCGCCGGGTCCGGGTCGCGCGGCGCCGGGACGACGTGAATGCCGAGGTCGGTGCGGCCGGGGTAGAGGTCCGCACGCAGCGCCCGGGTCTCCCGGTAGTCGCCGTCGCGCAGCCGGCGGAACCGGATCGGGGTCTCGGTGCCGACGGTGTGGAGTCGTTTCCGGAGGCGGGCGATCTCGTGGTCGACCGCGGCGGCGTCGAGCGTGTCCGCGTCGTGGACGACGTGCAGGTCGAGGGTCTCGATGCCGACGTACCAGAGGATGCCGTGGGTGAGCGGGAACAACAGGGACTCCAGGTCGCCGCTGATGCCGCGGGGGCCGAGAGTGCCGGCGTCGTCGCCCGCGGTGACCACGACCAGGGCCCGGCGGCCGGTGAGACCGCCGTCGCCGTACCGCCGTGGCACTCCATGCTCCGGGTCGTCGTCGCCGTAGGCGAAGCCGGCGGTCAGGACGCGGTCGAACCAGCCCTTGAGGATCGCCGGCATCCCGTACCACCACAGCGGGAACTGCACGACGACCAGTTCAGCTGCGGCGATCTTGGCCTGTTCCGCGCGGATGTCGGCGGGGAGCTGGTTCTCGGCGTAGGCCTCGCCGGCCAGTACCGCGATGTTCCCGGGCTTCGCGGCGAGATCGCCGAGGTCGCGCTCGCCGAGCACGGGGTCGAAACCCTGCGCGTTGAGGTCGGACGTCGCCACGTCGTACCGGATGGCGAGCTCTTCGGTCCCCGCCTGGAAGAGGCGGTCGTTGAGGGATCCGCGGCGCGGGTGCGCGTAGATCCAGTGGGCGGTGCCGGGCTTCGGTGGGTGCGTGATCGTCATGGGGTCACCTCGGTGGGGTCGAGAGCGATGGCGATGAGGACGCGGGTGAGCACGGCGCGCGCCCGGGCGGCGCCGATCCGGCCGGCGAGCACGGTGCGGGCCAGCGCGTCCGCGGCGCCGACGAACGCGTGCAGGCCGGCCGCGTCGAGCGGGTCGCAGAAGGGTTCCAGTGCCGTGCGGCACATGACGAGGTAGGCGTCCTCGGCCTCCTGGCGGACCCGGCTGAGGGCCGACGAGCCGGCCAGCGCCGCGACGACGTCGGCCATCTCCCGGCCCTCGGCGATGCAGCAGTCGATGTACGCCCCGGCGACCACGCTCGCCACCGCCGGCAGCTCGCGCTCGACCTGCGCGATGGCGGTCTCGAGGGTGTCCCGCTGGCGGGCCTCGAACGCGCGGTACAGCTCGGCGAGCAGTCCCGCCCGGTCGCCGAAGTGGTCGTACACCAGGGGTTTGGTCACTCCGGCCCGCTCGGCGAGCCGCCCGAGGGTGAGCTCGTCGGTGCCGGTGTCGCGGATCAGTTCCCGCGCCACGTCCAGCAGCTGTGCGTGCCGATCCGCTTTGGACAGGCGCCGCCGCGGTGGTTGGTCGTTCACATCAGCAACTTACCACTAGTAGGTTACTGATGGTAGATTACCGATGGTAGGTACGAGGAAACGATGTGACAGCGCCAGCACCTGGCCGGCCGAGTCCGGAGCGGGGGTGGCGCACGCCGCGCACCGGCCGGCCGTTGCGGTCGCGCCCGCCGGGCACCGGTGGGGCCACCGTGACGCATCCGGCCTGCACGGCGCCGGCCCGGCGGCGGGGCACGAGATCGGCGTTCTCCGGCGCCCCGGCGCTCCGCCTGCCCGAACGCGCCGTCCGGCACCGGCTGGTTCCTCGACCGGCTCACCGACGCCGGCACGACGATCGCCGCTCGAAGCGGCTCCGCTCGCCGACGTGACGGTGGCCGTCACCTCCGGGCGGACCGGCACCTGGCGGACCTGGACCGGTTCCCGGCCGGCGGCGTGCCGGTCACGCGGCAGCCAAGCGGATACTGCGGGAGCGCCCCCGCTCGGTGCGCGCGGTCAAGCCGCCGGCGGGCACCTGATCTGCGGATTTTCCGGTGTTACGGTCGTCGGCGCCCATATTCTCGGGGACGATGACGGTTCCCGACCCGGGGTTCATGGTCGCGTACTGCGAGCAGACGCTGCCCGGCATGCTGATCGACGTGTGCGAGGTGCCCGAGGATCTCGCGCACCGGATCGCCGTCGACGTGCTGCGCCGGGCCGAAGCCCTGGCCAGCCTGCCCGCCCGGGAGCAGGACGTGCTCATCGCGCCGTTCGTCGAGGAGGCGTTCGCGCAGGAACCGGCGGACGCGCCGCTGGACCTGAAGGCCAAGGTCGCGCTGGTGGTCCGCAACAGCCTGCTGGACGAGCCGGTCCGCGCGGGCGCGCCCAGCTACGGCGTGGCGGCGGTGCTGCGGTACGCGGCCGCGCCGCTGTCACACCTGCTCGGCGCGCGGCTGCGGGAGCCGGTCGGGCTGGCCGGGATACACCCGTTCATGGGTCTGGCCGGGCGGTACCCGCGGGCGTGGACCTGCCTGGAGGCGCTCACCGACGGGTTCGCGGCCGGCGGGCCGCACCCGCTGACGTTGCCGGCCGCGCCGGTCCCGGGCCTGCCGCCGTTGGCCGACGACGAGCTGCGCACCCGCCTGAGCCGGGCCGCAACCGGGGACGCGGTGCTGCACGTGCCCGCACTCGGTCACTGGTCCCGCGACAGCCGCCGGCTGCACGGCATCCTGGAATTCCTGCTCGCCCACCGTGCCACGATCCTGACCACCAACTACCTGATCAGCCCGACCGACGTCTCGGTGCGGTACGGCGACCTGGTCAGCCCGGACCCCAGCGCCCTGCGCGACACCCGCGGCCTGACCGGCACGCACCGTACCCTCGCGGAGTCGATCACCGGTTGAGCCGGTCAGACGTCCTGGGTCCAGACGTTCCGGGCGTGCGCGTCCGGCTTCAGCCACAGGTGCGGCTGGGCCGCGCTGCCGGTGTCCCAGGGGAACGCGCCGTCCCGGTCCGGCCAGACGACCTCGAGGAACGGGATCGGCGGGTGCCGGTAGAACCACATCCCCTGCCCGAAGAACGCCCGGAACCACTCCGGCTCGACGGTCCGCAGCCGCAGCGGATAGCCCTTGACGACATCGTCGTGCGCCTGGCCGTCGGCGAGACCGTCGCGCTGCCCGAGGATGTTCAGGCAGGACTGCATGACCCGCAGGTCAAGGCCGAACATGGCCAGCTCGGGCTCACCCCGCCGATGCCACCGCCCGATCGTGTACGCCCAGCCCGGCCCCCGCTCGTCGGCCGGAACCCCGGTGACGCTCCACCCGACCTCCGCCACGTTCGCGATCACGCCACGGTCCGCCGCGTCGTAGTCGTCACGATCGCCGTAGTCATGGCAGATGACGCAGCGGCAGATCCTGGAGGCCTCGATCACGCCAAGATCGTATGTGATCCCCTCCATCGCGGTGCTGTCCGGCACGTCAGGCGTTGCGGCATTCGTCGTGTAGCGGCATGAGCACGAGGACTCGGCCCATGAGCTCCGAAGCGGCCCCGAGCTCGCAACCAGAGGCGAACTCACATACTGGATACGGCGTTCGGCCCATGGCTACCCGCAATGAACAATGAACCCGGCAACGGCCTGCAGATCGGCCTACCTGGGGAGCCACGTTTTCTGAATACAGCCAAAGCTGTACTGTCGGGGCATGGAGACGGTGACACACGGGCAGGTCCTCGCCCGGTTCGGCCACGCCCTGTCCGACCCGACCCGCGCCCGGCTGCTGCTCGCGCTGCGCGACTCCCCCGGATACCCGGCAGAGTTGGCCGACCTGCTCGGCGTCACCCGGCAGAACCTGTCCAACCACCTCGCCTGCCTGCGCGGCTGCGGCCTGGTCGTCGCCGCCCCCGAGGGACGACGCACCCGCTACGAACTCGCCGACGTCCGCCTCCGCCACGCCCTGAACGACCTGCTCGGACTGGTCCTCGCGGTCGACCCGGCCGCCTGCCCGGACACCGAGACGAAGAACTGCTGCTGATGAGCCTGCCCCTGCTCCCGCTCGCACCCGCCGGCCCGGCACCGGCCCGCCGGGCGGTCCTGACCCGCCGGATCCGGCTACTGGTCGCCGCCACGATCGGCTACAACCTCATCGAGGCCGTCGTCGCGATCAGCGCCGGCACGACCGCCGGGTCGACTGCGCTGATCGGGTTCGGCCTCGACTCCGTCATCGAGGTCTCCTCCGCCGCCGCGGTCGCCTGGCAGTTCACCGCCCGCGACCCCGCCGCCCGGGAGAAAACCGCGCTGCGGATCATCGCGGTGTCGTTCTTCGCGCTCGCCGCCTACGTCACCGTCGAGTCGGTCCGCGCACTACTCGGCGACGGCGACGCCGCGCACTCCACCATCGGGCTCACCCTGGCCGCAGTCTCCCTGGCGGTCATGCCCGGCCTGTCCTGGGCGCAGCGCCACGCCGGCCGCGAACTCGGCTCCCGCACCGCCGTCGCCGACTCCAAACAGACCCTGCTCTGTACCTATCTGTCCGCGGTCCTGCTCGCCGGCCTCGGCCTCAACAGCCTGTTCGGCTGGAGCTGGGCCGACCCGATCGCCGCGCTCATCATCGCCGCCGTCGCCGTCAAAGAAGGCCGCGACGCCTGGCGCGGCGACACCTGCTGCACACCGCTCACCACCACGGGTGACACCTGCCAAGACGGCTGCTGCACCCCACACCAGCACTGACAGCAATACCAGCCGCAGCCACACCCGCGACGCGGCCGAGACACGGATACCGATGGCTCCCCAAATCGCCGGCATCGATCATGCCCGTCGTCGCGACACCGGCTCCGCCTGTCGCTGACAAACGGATCCCGTTCTCGGGGACCTAATCGGTCCTCGCTCCGCCGGTACGGGTCCTCGGGGTCCCGCGGTTCGCCGCCGCTGCGGCCTTGGTGGGCCGGGTCGAACGTGAGCGCCGGGATTCCCGGGCCGCGAGCCGGGACGCGTACTCGGCACCGATCTGCTCCTTCACGCTGCGCCCGGCGCGGACAGCACCACGGCGGGCTGAGGCGCCGCGGCCTCGTCGAAGCCGGCGGGCAGGTGGAGGTCGGGCGCGAGCCCGATCGGCCCGCGGGTACGGTGAGATGCCGGATCTCCTGTTTTCACGCAACCTGGTTACCATTCGTAAGTGACTACGCAGAGATCCCGGTCGCAGTGGAACCACAGCGACGAGGCCGAGTGCAAGCGGGCCGGTGCGGCGCTGGAGATCGTCGGGCAGCGGTGGTCGCCCAGCATCCTCATCGCGCTGGCCCGCGGCACCGAGCGGTTCACCGAGATCGCGGCCGCGGCCACCGGCATCTCCGCGCGCATGCTCACCGTCCGGCTGAAGCAGCTTCAGGCCGCCCGGCTGGTCGAGCGGATCGTCGTGCCCACCACGCCGGTTTCCGTGCGCTACCGCCTCACCCCGCGCGGCGTCGACCTGGTCGCCTCGCTGCAGCCGATCGCCGGGTTCGTCCGGCGGTGGGACGACGCATAGGTTACCAAAGGTAACCCGGTTACCTCGTCGTTGCGGGCCATGCCGCCCGGTCGCGAGCATGGGGGCATGAAACTCGGCGTCATGCTGCCCGTGTCCGGGGTCCACGCGTCCCCGGCGAACATCGTCACCATCGCCCAGGCCGCGGAACGGCTCGGCTGGGATTCACTGTGGACCTACGAACGGCTGCTGCGCCCGATGGCCGGCGTGTGGCCCGGCCCGGACGGCACGCTGCAGCGCCTGCCGGAGCTCTACGGCACCACCTACGAGCCGCTCCAGACGCTCGGCCACGTGGCCGCGCTGACCAGCAGGATCACGCTCGGCACCAGCGTGCTCAACGCGCTGCTGCACACGCCGGTCATGCTGGCCCGCCGGCTCGCCACGCTCGACCGGTTCAGCGACGGCCGCGTCGTCGCCGGTGTCGGGCAGGGCTCGCTGCCGCAGGAGTTCGCGACCGCGAACGTACCGTGGAAGCGCCGTGGCGCCGGCCTCGACGACATGGTCGCGGCGATCCGGGCCGCCTGGGGACCGGACCCGGTCGAATACGACGGCCGTTTCTACACGATCGAGGCCTCGGAGATCAATCCCAAGCCGGTACGCGGGCGCATCCCCATCGTGATGGGCGTCAACACCGAGGCCGGCGTGGACCGGGCCGCACGCATCGCGGACGGCATCATGCCGGTGGCGTTCTCACTGGACGCGATCACCGCGCAGACCGCACGATTCCGGGCCGCCGCCGAGCGCCTCGGCCGCGACCCGGCCGCGCTGACCGTGACCGCGCAGTCCAACACGCCAATAACCCGCCAGCCGATGCCCGGCGACCGCCCGTTCCTCGGCGGCACCCCCACCCAGATCGCCGCGGACATCGACCGGCTCCGGCCGCACGGCATCACCGCGGTCTCGTTCGCGATGCCGCCCACCGACCCGATCGACGTGCAGATCGAGATGCTGGAGGAGCTGCGGAAGCTCGTCTAGCGTCCTGAGTCGTTAATGCGGTTGCAGTAGCCATAGGGACACCCCCTGACGAATGATGCGGCCCGATCGGCAGCGTGCCGGTCGGGCCGCTTCGTGCCGCGGCCGACTATCGTCGATGGCGATGGACACGCGGCGCACGGCGTTCTCGCTTGACGACGCCCAGGTGCGCGGCCTTCAGGTCGGCGACGGGAATGTCCAGCAGTCGACCAAGATCCGATGCCCCGACCAGGGAGCCTCGCCCGTGCTGTCTTACCCCGCCACGATCTCGTTGTCCACCCGCACCCTCAACCACCTCACCGGCCATATCCGCCGCCACCGCCACCAGCAACGATCCCGGTGGCGGCGGCTGACACCCCGCGACCAGGCCCTTCTCGCCCTGGCACACCTGCGTAACGGGGACACCTACACCCGCCTGGCCGCCGGATTCGGTATCGGGGTCACGACCGCCTGGCGCTACGTCCAGGAAGCCATCGCCCTGCTCGCCGCCGCCGCACCCGATCTGGCCACCGCCATGGACCGGATCCGCCGGTACCCGTACGTCATCCTCGATGGCACCCTGATACCCATCGACCGGGTCGCGGACCAAAAACCGTACTACTCCGGAAAACATCACCGGCACGGCATGAACACCCAAACGATCGCCAGCCCACAAGGCACATGGCTATGAGCTCCTAACACGATCTGCTGAATCGATGTTGATCAGCGAGTCGTGGACAGTTGGGTCTCGTTCGGTACGGCGTGAGTGCGCCGTGGGTGGTCGATGACGAGTTGTGGGCGTTGATCGAGCCGTTGCTGCCGCCGTGGCCGGAGAGGTCCCCCGGGCCGCGCCCGGTCCCGGACCGGTTGTGCCTGCAAGGGGTGTTGTACGTGCTCTACACCGGGATCGGCTGGGAGGACCTGCCGCAGGAGCTGGGGTTCGGGTCGGGGATGACGTGCTGGCGTCGGCTGCGGCGGTGGACCGACGCGGGTGTCTTCGACCGGCTGCACCGGATCCTGCTCGCGGAGCTGAACGCGGCGGGCCGCATCGACTGGTCACGGGCGGTCATGGACGGCGGTCACGTCGACGCGAAAAAGGGGGTCCCGGCACAGGTCCGTCGCCGGTCAACCGCGGCAAGCCCGGCAGCAAGCACCATGTGATCACCGACGGCGAAGGCACACCGCTGAAGGTGATCACGACCGGCGGCAACATGCCGGACATCAGCATGGCCGTCACGCTGCTGGACTCCGTGCCCCCGATCGCCGGCCGAGTGGGCCGGCCGCGGTTCCGGTTCCCGGTCCTGCTGGCCGACAAAGGCTATGACAGCAAGGGATTCAGGGCCGAGTGCCGACGACGCGGGACCGAGCCGATCATCCCGCAACGCGGCCGCAAGCACATCAAAGGCCTCGGCCGGCTGCGCTACGTCGTCGAACAGGGCATCGCCCTGCTCCACCAGTTCCGCCGCCTCGCCATCCGCTGGGAACGACACCTCGACCTCCACGAAGCATTCGTCAGCCTCGGCTGCGCCCTCATCTGCTGGCGACGCTTGATCAAATAGCCCATACCGAGATCGTGTTAGGAGCTCTATGGGCCTCACCCGCCCTGCCCGGCGGCGCCCACGACCTCACCGCCGCCCGCACCCACGGCATCATCGACGCCCTCGCCAGCGCGAACATCACCGTCCTCGCCGACAAGGCCTACCTCGGCGCCCCCGACAACGTCCTCGTCCCCTACCGCGGCAGCCGCTGGCGCAAACTATCGACCGGAGAGAAAACCGCCAATAAAGGACACGCCCGCCTACGAGCCATCGGCGAACAAGCCAACGCCACCCTGAAGCAATGGAAGATCCTGACCAAACTCCGCTGCAGCCCGCACCGCACCACCACCATCATCCAAGCCATCCTGGTCCTCGACCACATCGACGCAGGCCACACACCAGGATGAAAAAGGCTCCTTGGACTACGACGTCGGAATTCGACGGGTGATATGCTCGACAAACGCGATCGAGTCGTTGAATGCCCTACCGGCATGCTGTCCGGGCTTGCAGTCATTTCCCGAGCGAGCAGGCCGCCATGAATGCCTGCATCTTGTGACCCGCAGCGTGGACTCGACAGGGTCCGGCCGCGCACGATGGACGATGCGCTGGAAGCCGGTCATCGATGCCTTCGCCATCGCCTTCGGTGACCGCTGGTCGGCCGCCTGAACATACTGACCGCAAAGCCGGAACACCAATCGCGACACGGACACCCTCTGCTCTGCAGATACCCATACCCGCACTACGGCGCGCGTCGCGCGGTCGCCGCGAGACGGGCCGCCCTCGCGCCCCTGGAGCGACCCGAAGCCGACGGGGGCAGGGGGGTCGATGACGGCTCCCATGTGAGCACAGAAGCCCGTTCGCATTCATCTCAGATGGCGCCTCGGCCACGCTCGTCAGAGGGTGTTCAAGCATGGGCGATAGTACCGTACACATCGGACAGAGGCCAGACAGTCTCGGCTTGCAGGTCGAGTTGACTTTTATCCCGAACTCTCCGAGGATCATGTCCGCAACACGAAGGGCACCTTCGATGCGTGCCCCTCAAGTTTGCCATGGTGATCCGTGTACCGCGGATCGCCGTTAACGGTTCTGCGGTGGAAATCCTGCCGCTCCCGAAGCTGGAGGACACGTGCTGGAAAGCAAGGGTCTGAACAAGGCCGAGAGTCGCCTTGCAGGCGTTATTGCCGGTGCTGCGGTTGCGGTTGCTGCGGCGTGGCTATTCGCGCCTGGAATGGCGGCGGCCGCCGAACTGACGCCGATCGCCAGCGGGTCGGCTGTCGCGCCGGAAAACGCCAACGTCACGATCGACGGCACGATCAAGCCGGGCACTGTCTCTCCGCTCACCGTCACGAATGTCGGTGGGGGAACCTGGAGTTACGGCTCCGTCTACGCCATCATCCCACCGAAGACGTGCTACTCCGACTACGTCCACAACTCCCTCTACCACAGCTCGACTTCGGTCATGGGCGACGTCGTTGACAAGGTGTTCGCCAACGCGACGTACTGGAGTGAGACGTCCATCGGCGGCGGGGCCGGCTACACCTGTTACGCCTACTGGGGTACCTACTGACGGGTTGAGTCGCTCCAATGAGCGACGCCCGACTTCGCAGAGGTTCTCTGGCGCAGGTTGACTGACTCTAACCTGTGCGGCCGTGATGACTCTCTGTCGAGTTCGGCTCAGTGAAAGCAAGGGCAGCGAGTCCGGTCCGAAGTTCTGCTCCGCATCGGACTCGAGTCCTAGAACAAACGAGGGACACGCAGCGGTGAAGACGGTACTACTGGTCCTGTCCATCGTAGGACTTGTTGCGGTTCCTTCGATCCTGGTCGTTGATGCGGCCTTCAACCGGGAGGCCGAAGCGCGGGTGGCAGCCACGAGTGCCGGAACGCGGTTCGGGTGGCCGCTGGACCCCGCCGCCGGAAACCCCGACGATGCGCTGCGAATTCTGACCGAGGCCGCCGACGGCACCGGGACGAACGTCATCCGTACGTCCGTCGGTATCGGTGCGGCGGGACGGTCTGAGATCACGCACTATCTCTACATCGCCGGTGCCGGTACACGCCTGTTCGACCGGTTCGACCTGACCGCTGGTCGGTGGCCCACCCGGGAGGAGACCCGATCCGGGGCGATGGTCGTGTCGTCGATCGACAACTCGCGGCCTACCGTCATCGGCGAGCCGGCAGTATTCGCGAATGCCTACGATCTGACGTTCGCGCCGTTCGGGCAGGCGCTCACCCGGCTGCCAGCGACAGGGACCTACGTGATTGAGTCTCATGACGAGGCTGACGTGCAGCGGTTTCTCGGCATCGTGCAGCACCGGCTGGCCGAAGTTGGGGTCCCCGACCTGACCCTCGATTCACTCCGAGCTGTCGGCGCGGAGGAGAACCTCACCAGCGATACATCCATGTCACTGTTGGCGTACAGTTTCGCGCCCATTGTGTCGTTGCTGTCGGCGATCGCCGTGTTGAGAGACGGCAGGCGGATCGGTGTGATGCGGTTGTCTGGGTACTCGGTTGCCCGGATCTGGTTCGTCGTGACCGGCTGGCGGCAGATGACTGCGGCCGCCGTCGGTACCGCCGCCGGCGCGGCGGTACTGGTGTTCGTGCCCGGCGTCGACTGGCCGTTCGCCCGCAACCTCATCGGGGCCCTGGCCGCCGTTATCGCCGCCAGCGCGATCGTCACAGTGACGATCGGATTCGCCATCATCAGCCGCGTCAATCTCGGCGACATCGTCAAAGGACGTATTCAGTGACCACCGCAAACCATGCTCCTGCCCGCCGCCGGGACTCGGCCTCATACGGGTGGATGGTGACGGCTCTGGCCACGGCGCTGAAGGTCATCCCCGGCGTGGTGCTGGCGTTGCTCGTCGTGGCGGCCTGGAACGCCGTCGATGACCTACGGACGCAGCAGGCCTTGGTGGACGACTGGGAGAAGACCACCGACTACGGAGTGTTCTACCCCCATCTTGTCGGTGACGACCGGGAAGACTTTCGCGGTGGTGGTATCGCCATCAGTGCCGTCGAGGCCCGCGACCTGTATCCCGTTCTCGACGCCCAAGGCGGGCTTTATATCGACGCCAGCCAGTACAGGCAGGGGATTCCGCCAAGTACGGCGCTGCCGACTGCGTCGATTCGAGTAAATACCAACTACCTGGACCGGTTCCCGATCCTCGACGAGACCGGAGAACCAATTGTGGTCAGCCCGGACGAGCAGGCGTGGGTGGTCATCGTACCGGCCCGGTACAGGCCTCAGGAGGCTGCGGTCCGGGCATTTCTGGAGGCTGCCAGAGTTGGTAATGGGACCATGGAAGGCGCGGTCCAGGGTCAGGAGCGAATTCTGAAGGAGCCGGTTCCCGACAGGTTCCGCACACAGCAGGTCACGATCATCTGGGCGGCCGACGGCCAGCAGGTATTCACGTTCGACTCGACAGTAAGTCCGGACGCCGGCAGCACGGTGACCGACCCGATCGTCGAGGTGATGACCCGGCAGAACAGCCTTACCATCGACCGTCTCAACGTCGTCACCGGCAATATCAACACAGCGTTGAAGGTCCGAATCGACCACGACACCCAGGCCACCTTAGACCAGCTCGCCCCGACGCTGCGGGACCTGCACCTCGACGACAACCTTACGACCTTGGTGGTCGCCAACGACGCCGTCCTGTCAAAGATAGCTTCACTACACAAGGGCATCGGGTGGTCCGTGGCCGGCGCCATAGCAGCCCTGGCGGTCATGGTCACCCTCGACATCGGTGTCGTGTCCGCTGTCAGCGCCCGACTACGCCGCACCTTCACCGTCCGTCGGCTGCACGGCATCGGGTTCGTCCGCACATACCGGGAGCTGATCATGCTGCTCGGCGCCGCGTGGCTGGCCCAAGCTGTCGTGGCCGTGGCCGTCCTGCACCAGCAGAACGCGGTCGCCACGGCCAGGGACATAGCCGCCCAGTTGGCCGGTGTCGACCTCTGGGCCGGCATGCCGAGACTGGCTGTGGTCTTGGTCTGCTGCCTGCTGGTCGATATCGCTTGCGTCGCCGTCGCTACCCTCACCGTCGAACGTCGCAACGCCGCCACGGCGCTGAAGGAGTTGTAGAGATGCCCACGCCTCACTGCGAACTGCAGAACGTGCGAAAGGCCTTCGGCGGCCGGGAGATCTTCACCGGCCTGAACCTGACCGTCGAGGAAGGCGAAATGCTGGCCCTTACCGGCCCCAGCGGATCCGGCAAGTCCACCCTGCTAAACATGATCGGGCTACTCGACGCGCCCGACAGCGGTCAGATCCGGATCCTCGGCGCCGACGCACCGAAGCCCCGGACCCGAGCAGCAAACAGGTACCTGCGCGAACACCTCGGATATCTGTTCCAGAACTACGCGCTGATCGACGACGCCACCGTGAGACAGAACCTCGACATTGCGCTCACCTACGCGAAGCACCAGACCCCGAAACAAGAGCGTATCGCCGAGGCCCTGACCCGGGTCGGTCTTCCCGGAACCCAGAACCGCCGGATCTACTCCATGTCCGGTGGCGAGCAGCAGCGCGTCGCGGTAGCCCGCCTGCTGCTCAAACCGTGCGACATCATCCTGGCCGACGAACCAACCGGATCTCTCGACGCCGAGAATCGGGACACCATTCTTGAGTTGCTCGTCGCGCTGAACAAGGCAGGCAAGACGATCGTTATCGCCACCCACGACGACACCGTCGCCGCCGCCTGCTCTCGCACTCTAATCCTCCCCCGCTAGGTAGAGATGCTTTCGTAGGCGCAACGCACGACCGGCGGTAGGTGAGAAGGGGCGCAACGACTGACCTTTCGTCGGAATCGGCTTAACATGATCTCCGCGTCAGTTATTTGGTCAAGCGTCGCCAGCAGATCAGAGCGCAGCCGAGGCTGACGAAGGCCTCATGCAGGTCGAGGTGTCGTTTCCAGCGGATGGCCAATCGGCGGAACTGGTGAAGCAGGGCGATGCCTTTCGACGACGTAGCGGCCGGCCGAGGCTTTTGATGTGCTTACACCCGCGTTGCAGGATGATCGGCTCGGTGCCACGCCGTCGGCACTCGGCTATGAATCCCTTGCTGTCATAGCCTTTGTCGGCGAGCAGGACCGAGAATCGAAACCGTGGCCGGCCCACTCGGGCCGGCGATCGGCGGCACGGAGTCCAGCAGTGCGACGGCCATGCTGATGTCCGGCACGTTCGCGCCGGTCGTGAGCACCTTGAGTGGGGTGCCTTCGCCGTCGGTGATCAGGATGCTTGCTGCGGCTGACCGGCGACCGACCTTGTGCCGGGTTCCCCTTTTCGCATCGACGTGACCGCCGTCCATGACCGGTCGCGACTGGTCGATCCGACCTGCCGCGTTCGGTTTCGCGAACGGGATTCGGTGCAGCTGGCCGAAGACTCCAGCGTCGGTCCACCGCCGCAGCCGCCGCCAGCACGTCATCCCGGACCCGAGTTCCTGGGGCAGGTCCTCCCATCCCGTCCCGGTGTAGAGCAGGTACAACACTCTCTGTAGGCACAACCGGTCCGGGACCGGCCGCGAGCCGGGCTACTTCTCCGGCCATGGCGGCAGCAACGGCTCGGTCAACACCCATAACTCGTCTGAGCCGCCTCGGATCTTCCGGAGAGAGAACCAACTAAGATCGTTTCTCTTCGGGGAGGAAAGAGGGAATGGTGATGGCGAGGCAGCGCAGGTCGTTCACTCCTGAATATAAGGAGCAGATTGCTCGAATGATCGTCCAGGAATCGCGAGCGATTCCGTCGACGGCGCGTGAGATCGGCGTGAACGAGCAGACTCTGCGGAATTGGGTGAACGCGTACCGGCAGGCGCACATCGGCGAGGAGCCGCCGCTGACGATTTCCGAGCGTGCCCGGCTGCGGGAGCTGGAGAAGGAGAACCGGGAACTCAAACTCGAACGCGAGTTTCTGGGAAAAGCCGCAGCGTTCTTCGCCAGCGAGTATCGGTAGACGCTCGGTATGAGCTGATCGACGCGGAGAAACGCGCCCTCGGGCCGGACGACCGGCCCAAGTACACCGTCACGCAAATGCTGACCTGGCTCGGCGTTTCAGTTCCGGCTATTACGAATGGCGGCGCCGGCCGCAATCAGCGACCGCTGCGCGGCGGGAAAAACTGAAACAACTGGTCACGGCGGTTTTCGAGATGTCTGACGAGACCCAGGGCCCCGGCAAAGTCGTCAGCTGATGCCGAGTAATGCCAGTGGGCGGCTGCTGTCGCGGGCGTGATGGCGGATGGCGGCTGCGATGTTGGTGGTGCCGGCGATGCGCAGGGCGCCGATGGCGGCGTTGCGCAGAGCGGCCATGATCTCGGGAACGGTGCCGGTGCGGATTTGGCTGCGGTCCTCGTCGAAGGCGACGTCGCGCACCCAGTGGATCTTGTTCTCGATGGTCCAGTGGCCGCGGATCCAGGCGGCCAGTTGCGCTGGTTTCGCTTGGTGCACGGGCAGGTCGGTGATGGCGTAGACGGTCTCGGTGGTGAAGCGTTTCGGCTGGTCGAGGCGTCGTCTGCGGCGGCGGACCTGCAGCGCTTGGGTGGCGTGCGGGAAGTCGATGCCGGTGGAGATCGTCAGAATCTTCAAAGTGCGGATCTCGCGGCGGCCGTGGCCGCGATCGGTGTCGCGGATGGCGTCCGGGACCGCCCGCCAGGGTAGCCCGGTGAGCTGTCGGTGCAGGTAGGGCTGGTTGCCCTTGACGGTCATGATCCAGTTGGCGCCGCGTTCGGCGAGGTAGTCGACGTGTTCGCGCTGGCAATGCAACGCGTCGGCGGTGATCACCGTGTCGCGGAGGTCGCCGATCTGGTCGAGCAGCGGGGCGAAGCGAGTGATCTCGTTGGTCTTGCCATCGACGTCGGTACTGGCCAGAACCACTGCGCTGGTCTGGTCACAGGCTGCGAGAACGTGCCGGGCGGCGGTACCGGTGGTGCGAGAGCCGCGCAGCGTCTTGCCGTCGACCGCGATCGCCTGCCGTCCCGCAGAGATGCCGGCCGAGGCCCGACCGGTGAGCCAGGCGCCGATCGCCGCGGTCAGCAAGTGCGGATCCATCGCCTGCAACAGCCGGCGGATCATCGCTTCGGAAGGCCGCCGATCCGGAGCGATGCCCAGAGCGAGAGCCGTCGCGTCCGGGACATCAGCGACCCATTCGGCGATCGCGGTGTAGGAACGACAGCCGGCGACCACGGCGCCTACCGCTGCGACTACTACCACCGTCAGCCGGTGCCGGACACCTCGCCGGGCGCGGGGATCAGGCAGACCGGCAAGCGCCGTCACCAGCCCGCCAGCGGTTTCGGCCACGGTCAGAGCCGGTGCACAGGACAAAGAGGAGATCAGCGATGATGGCAGCGCGGGCATGACTCACTTCGGATCGATCACCATGGCGTAGAGAACCTTGATGATCTTCTGAACCGGTCATTCCCGTCTTGCTGCCGCCAGCAACGGCGCTTCTACCCCGAACCGCTCAAGTCGGACACCGTCACGACTTTGCCGGGGCCCTGGCCGCTACCGGAGCCATCCTGCACCAGCAGGCTGACGAGAACCTATTAGATTAGTGCGTTGCTCAGTTCCGTTCGTAGAGAGGTTCTAGGATTTCGCCATGACACTGCGCGAGCGCGCCTTGGCCACTATGACCGAGCGGTTTCCGCTCGTCTCGGAACGGTTCCGGCAGACGTGGGGATTGCAGCTGCCACGTCATGTCGCGGTGTTCGCCGCACTGGCAGCCAGCGACCGCACCGCTCTCAACGAGGTCGGGCTCTCTCCGTGGGGAGTCACCGATTACTTCAGTGACGGCGGCCTCGACATGGTCGGCCGCGATGGACTCGATGAACGCCTGCACGCTCGCTATCGCTGCGACCCGGCAGAATTCATCACCGTTATAAGCGGTGACACCGACGGGCTGCACTATGGGCTCTGGTTCGACGATCCCGCCGAATTGCCCACGCTCATCGCCTACAACTACGCCAGGGACTCAGCGGAAACCTGGGTATCCTCCGCACCGAGTCTGGTCGCAGCGGTGCACGAGAGGGTGGACCGCATCCTCGCCGACTACGGCGACGAGCCGGAGGAAGTCGGCCGCGTCAGACCCCTAATCGAGGCCATCGAATGGTTTACCGCCGCCGACCAGGATGCGTTACGCCAGGACGGGATGCCCCGGGCCGCTCCGACACCGAGGTCCTACCTCGCGACATCCTTGCTGCCGCAGCTGCCGTCCCACAGCGGTGACCCACAGGCAGCTCCCTCTACTTCCCGTCTGGATGCCTTCCGGAACGACCAGGAGCAGGCCTTCGCGTGGATAGCCGAGGCCAATCACGAGCTGGCCGCGGGAGAGCCTGCGCTCGCGCTCGCCATCGGCAGCGAACTGCACTGGCTAGACCTCGACGACTACCGACAGGCCGGCTTGGACCTGCTCGTCGGGGCCTATCGCATGCTTGGCCGGAACGCCTTCGCCGAGATCGCCACGGTGCACGCGGCCCACCGCGACCTCAGCTCCGTCCAGGTCCTAATTAGCCGCTGATTTCCCGGAGGCGGCGCTGTGGGCAAACAAGCTCGATCACCGTGCGACCTGTGGCGCGCTCGGCGAGCTTCAGCGTCTGCTCCAGGAGATCTCCGCAGGGCGCTCTCCCGCAGCCGGGGCTCTGCCTCTCGGCGGTCGTCATGAGGCTTGCTTCGACCAGGTCAGCCTGACCTTCAGATGGCAGCCGGTCCCGGCCTTGGCGACTACGGCGCCTGCTACGGCGCTGAGCGTCACGCCGAACTCGACGGTGCACTCGTCGGCGCCCGCCGGCCGCATCCTGTCGGAGATGTCGCGGCATGCCTGCACCACCGGGTCGAGTGCGGAGCGGAGCGTGCCGGTGAACTGCTCGATCGTGTCCCCGATCCGGCCCGCTTTGACCGGGCCCTCGGCCGGGGGCCCGGCCTCCTGCACGTATAGGTCGCTGCCGTCGTCGAGGGTGATCCGCATGAGATCGGGCATGCGCGGCTCCAGAGGTTGTGCGGGACGGCATTCCGCACAACGACCGTCCTGAAGATCGGCAACGCGCGGCCCGCGTCGCGGCCGCGGTCCAGCGGCGGCATCGTCCCCAACGACGGGCCGTACCGGCTCAGGGATTTCCCGGAGGCCGCACCGCTTCGGTCTCCCGGCGCCGTTCGGCCGGGCCGCCGGTCCCGGCCGCGACTGTCGCAGAGTGGGACACGGGCGTTGATCTGTTCGATGATCGCGTGCTGGCGGTGCTGGGCTTCGGCCTGCACGAGGGGCACTTTCCATCTCCGGGGTCCTGCCGGCTGGCTTCAGCGGTGGATCGAGGCCAGGGAACCTCGTCCGCTCAGCGGACGCCGGCTCGCCGCAGTAGCCGCTTCGCGGCACCATGCCATCCGTCGGACATGACGAGATGAAGGGACTGCATGGTGTCTGTATCGCGCTATGACTTCGTGGTGTGCGGAGCTGGATCGGCCGGATCAGCGGTGGCCGGGCGCCTGGCGGAGGATCCCGCGGTGTCGGTGTTGCTCGTCGAAGCGGGTGGCGACGACCGGGACCCGGCCGTCGTCAACCCGGAGATGTGGCCGCTGAACCAGGGAACCGAACGGGTGTGGGATTTCACCACTGCGCCCGACCCGGCGCTCAACGGTCGCTCGCTGCCGTACGCCATGGGCCGTGTGCTGGGCGGCGGTGGCAGCGTCAACGTCTCCATCTGGATCCGCGGGCACCGCGACGACTGGGACTTCTTCGCCCGCGAGACCGGCGATCCGGCGTGGGGCCACGACAACGTCCGCCGGCTGTTCGATCGCATCGAGAGCGGCCCGATGTGGGTGCAAAACACCCAGGACATTCATCCGTACGGCGAAGCCGTGCTGGCTGCAGCCGAGGAAAATGGCTTCCCGCGGTATGCCAATCCCAACGGGGCTCTGATGAACTCCGAACGAGGGACCGCGCCGCGTCAGGAAATCATCCGGGACGGGCGCCGCCAATCGCCGTACCAATCGTATGTGGCTCTGCGGCCCCGCCCCAACCTGACCGTGTTGCACGACGCACTGGTCACCGAGGTGCTGTTCGACGGCAACCGCGCCGTCGGCGTCAAGGTACGGCACGCCGGCCAGAACCTCGACATTCACGCCTCGGCCGAGGTGGTGCTCTCACTCGGCGCGGTCGGTACGCCGAAGGCATTGATGCTGTCCGGCGTCGGCGAGGCAGCGCAGCTGCGCGAGCACGGCATCGGCGTACGGGCGCACCTGCCGGGCGTCGGGCGCAACCTCAACGACCACCCGGTGCTCGCCCACGTCTGGCACGCCGCGGACGGCGCGGACTTCAGTGGTCCTCTCGAGAGCCGAGCCGGGGTGTTCTGGAATCTGACCAGCGACGCCGGCGATCCGCCGTCGATCCTGTACGCGGTGCCCGGTGCACAGACGTCGCAGACGGTCGCGGCGCGTGGCGGGCTGCCGGAGCACGCGGCCACCTTCCTGCTTGGCGTGCGGATGCACAACACCGGCCAGGTCCGGCTTGCCTCGGCCGACCCCTCCGTCAACCCGATCATCAAGACCGGCTTCTTCACCGACCCGGCCGACTCCGGCAGCGTGCTCCGCGCTCTTGAGACCGCGCGGGCCATCGGTATGGCCCCTGCCCTGAAGCCGTTCCTGAAAGAGGAAGCGCTACCGGGCCCCGTCGGCCGCGACGCCAGTCTTGACTACCTGCGTGACGCGGTGCAGACCTTCTGGCACCAGAGCGGAACCGCACGCATGGGCCGCGATGACATGGCTGTGCTCGACTCGCGTCTCCGCGTGATCGGATGCGAGGGACTGCGGGTGGCGGACGCCTCGGCGCTGCCCCGGGTGACGGTCGCCAACACCATGGCGCCCAGCGTGCTGGTCGGCGAACAGGCAGCGGAGTTCATCCGGTCCGACCACGGTCTGTCCGCCGGACCGGAGGTCAGCTCGGCGACACCATGAGGCTCTGCAAAGAGGCCGCCGCCCGGTGCACCATCGGGGCGAATCGGTCCGTGGACCGCGGGTCCACGGACGCGATCTGCAATGCCGCTCGTCGCCCGGACGGCAGGAGAACCGGGACGGCGTAGCAGGTGAAGCCCTCCTGTACCGCGCTGTGATCGGAACTGATACCCGAATTGCGGTGCACCGGCGCAGTCGCCCTCCGGCCGGCGAGCACCTGCCCGGACGCGCTGAAGTCAGGCATGGGATCACCCGGGCGGTGCCCGACCGGCAGAGTCGTCTGGCCGGGCACCGTCTCCAGCACGAGGAAGAACGAGTCGTCCGGGACCACCAGCGAGGCCGTGGCCCCGGTGCCCGTCCGCAACGCCCGCAGCACCTCGGCCGCCGATTCGCGCAGGCCGGCGTACGGCTCGACCTGCCGCGCCAACCCCATCAGGCCGGATGCCAGCGACCAGTGCCCATCGACGAGTGTCACGGCGCCGGCCTCACGCAACTGTGCCAGCAACCGGTGCACCGTCGGCCGGGGAATCCGCGTGAGGCGGACAAGCTGCGCCACCTGGCCGTCCGGCGACGTCCGCGGCAACGCGTGGAGGAGCTGGAAGGCCCCTTCGAGTACGCCGCGGCCGGGCGATCTGGCCGGCGTGCTCTCTTCTGATTCCGTCACCACGCGCCTCCCAGCGACTGAAAGATCATGACGTTCCGGCAGCTGCTCGTGCCGCAACTAAGGGACGGTGTGTGGGCATGACCGGTTCGAAGATCGTCGTCAAGTTCCTACGCGGCCGGAGCCGCCGGTGCGGGCGCCGCGAGCGAGCAGGGTCTGCGGCTCGGCGGCGACCGTGCCGCCGTGGTGCGCGTCCGACCCGCGTGACGTCCCTCAGCCCGCTGCCGCCCGCTGCCGGAACCGCCCGGCGGAGATGCCGAACTCGCGCTTGAACGCGTTGGCGAAGGCGTAGGCGGAACCGTAGCCGCTGCGTGACGCGATGGCGGACAGTGGCAGGTCCGTGGTCTGCAGCAGGCGGGCCGCCACGGTGAGCCGCCACCAGGTCAGATAGGTGAGCGGCGGCTGCCCGACCATCGCGGTGAACCGGCGCGCGAAGGCGGCCCGGGACAATCCCGCCTGGGCGCCGAGCGATGCCACGGTCCACGGATCGGCGGGACGTTCGTGCAGAGCACGCAGCGATCGGGCGATCGTCTCGTCGGCGAGCGCGGCACACCACCCGGTCGAACGAAGTCCCGCGCTCTCGCTGACGCTCGCGCGGATCAGGTGCACGAACACCACATCCAGCAGTGCCGGAACGACCACGTCCCTGCCGTACGCGTGAGCGCCGAGCTCGTCGCGCAACAGCCCGGCCGACGTGTGCAGCGCCGGGTAGCGCTCCGGGTTCGCGGGCAGCGTCACCAGGCCGGGAAGATCCTGAAAGAGCGGATGTGGACGGGCCCGGTCGAGCCGGTACTCACCGGACAGGAACGTCGCCGGGCTCTCGCCGGCGTTCGCGAGGGTATGCGCCGTCCCGTGCGGGAACAGGACGGCGTCACCCGGACCGGCCGTGACAGCCGGCTCGTTCACGTGCAACCGGCCCGCGATGACCACATAGAAGCGGGCGCCGTCGGAGGCCGGGACACCCGACCCCCACGATGGATCGGCGGCAGCCAGCGACACGGTGGGACGACCCACCCGCATGGCGCCGATCAGGTCGCTGAGCAGGTCCATGGCAGGATCATCGCGTACCGGATCAGTGTTGCGGGTCCGGCGCCCAGCCCTTGATCGCGAAAGTGTCGCCGGATCGGACGACCTCGGCGGCGCCCGCACCTCCGAAGTGGGCCGGCACCACCAGACTGTTCGTCGCCGCTGCCCGCTCCAGCACGCGGCGTCGGCTGCGGACGGCCTCGGCCTGGTCCTCGCTGACGCAGATCTCGTGATCGGGTTCGATCATCTGGAGCGGGCTGTGGATCATGTCGCCGACGAACAGCGCCCGGTCCGTGCCGGACTCAAGCCGTACGACGGCCGAGCCCGGTGTGTGACCGGGGGCCGGCTCCAGCACGAGGTCGTCGTCGATGCGGTAGCTGTCGCCGCCCCACAGCACCACCTGCCCCGCTCGGTGCACAGGCAGCACACTGTGCTCGAACATGGCCGCGACGTCGGGCACCGAGTGGAACGGCGAGCGCGGGACATGACCGTTGACCGGGTTCCAGTACTCGAAATCGGCCTCGTGTATGAGGTACCGCGCGTTGGGGAAGGCCGGAACCCACCCGCCGCCGGCCGGCCGCGTGTTGCCACCCACGTGGTCGCTGTGCAGGTGGGTGTTGATCACGAGGTCGACGTCCTGCGGCCGTACCCCGGCCGCCGCCAGCCCGTCGAGCAGGACGGTGCCCTGACCCAGCCCGGTGTCGATCAGCACGGTGCGCCCCGCGCTGCGCAGCATCCAGGTCTGGACAGTCGTCTGCCACTCACCGGTGTCGGCGTTCACGAAGTCAGGCGCCAGCCAGGACCTGTGCCGCTGCCAGAGCTGCTGAGGAATCGACGGGAAAAGGACGTCGGTCGCGCCGAAGGCACCGTGCCACTCGACAACCCGGCAGACCTCGACGTCACCAAGAAGAAACTTTTGCACCCATTCAGGCTAGGCAGCAGCAGCGAGACGCGAAATGCTTCATCATCTGCCCTAACTAATCGAGCGTCTCAGGACTTCAGCATGAAACTTGTGCCGAACTGCGAACGTCCGCGGCCCGCATGGTGCGGGTCGGCGCCACGCGCGACAACGGGCCGTCCGGATGTCCGGACGGCCCGAGGGGACGGAGGTGTCGCTCAGCTGCCGTCGATGAGACCGATCGCGAGTTCGGGGCTGTAGGTGCCGGACGGGATGGTCGGCGCGGTGCCGCAGGGGCCGTCCGAGATGCCGGGGGTCTTGACCCACAGGCGGTAGTCCTCGCCGGTGGTGCCGGGCTGCGGTGCCGAGCCGAGTTTGCGCTGCGGTGGGTTGCACCAGGAGCCGGCGTGGCCGTTGCCGTTGCGGCTGGTGTCGATGACGAAGCCCGCGGTGTAGCCCTTGGCCTTCAACTGGGCGTTGATCTTCTCGGCGTGCTGGACGGTCTTGTCGGTCGGGTGGAAGTTCGACACGTTCAGGGCGAAGCCGCGCACGTTGCGGACACCGGCGTCGTGCAGGCGGGCCGCCATCTCGGTGGGTTCGCCCCAGCCGACGTTGCCGGCGTCGAGGTAGGCCCAGACCTGCGGCGCCTTGCGGCTCAGCTCGGTGGTGGCGAAGTTCAGCAACTCGTTGCGGACGGCGATCTGCTCGGGGGTCATGCATTCGGCGTCGCCGAGCGCGTCGGGTTCGACGATGACGACGGCGGGGCGGTCGCCGATGGCGCCGGCGAACGCGGACATCCACGCCTTGTACTCGGCGGGGGTCTTCTGGCCGCCACCGGAGTGCCCGCTGCACGCGTCCCGGCCCGGCAGGGTGTACGCGACGAGGACCGGCAGTTTCCCGGCCGCCGAGGCGGCGTCGACGTACTTGTCGACCGAGACGCCGATGTCGGTGAACCACTCGCCGAACCACTTGGCGATCGGCCGGGATGCGATCTCTGCGCTGATGCGCGCGGCCCGGGGATCGTTGCTGTTGGCGAGAGCCCACTTCGCCGGCTCGGAGTTAGGGTCGACGAAGAACCCGGACGTCTTCGCCAGCGGCCCGGCCGACGCGGGCGGCAGTGCGGGCGACGACGACGGAACCGGCGCCGACGGCGGTGCGGGCTGTGACGACGCCGGGGTCGACGGCGTCGGCGAAGGCGATGCGGGCTGCGAGGACGGGGCGGCCGCGGCGGCACCGTGCGCCTCGACCTCGTAGATTCTCGCGATCCGGTCGGTCGTCGAGAGCCGGATCCACCGGGCGGTCGCGGCCACGGCATGCTCGGTGACGGAGGCGGTGTTGCCGGTGACGGCCGCCGCGGTGGTCCAGGCCCGGCCGTCGGCGGAGAGGCTGATGGTGAAGGCGCGGGTGTTCAGGCCGGCCGCCTCGCCGCCCGCGCCGGCGTGCCGCACGACGATCTTCGTCAGCGCGGCACTCGTACCCAGGTCGATGTCGAGGGTCTTGGCCGTGCCGTCCGCCGAGCACCACTTGGTGGAGGTGCCCGCCACCGACCCGTCGACGGCCTTGGCCGGACCTTCGGCGGTCTTGCAGGATCGCTGCTTCGACGTCGCGGGCTTGCCGAGCGTGAGGCTGGCATCGGTCGTACCGCGCGGCGTGTCGTCGGCGTTGGCCGTGACCGCCAGGCCGATCCCCGCGGCGAGCATGGCAGCGGTCACCGCAGCGGTGACGTGCCAGCCTCGAACCTGCATTGTCGTTCTCCTCGGTATCTGGAAATCCCGACGAACGTACCGATCGCGACATTGGTTGTTAAGGGTGTTAAGAGATTCATAAATGTCGGCAGACCTTTGCACAGGAAAACTGCCGTGACCCGCTCTTCCGCTCGTGACCGGCGAGCCGATCCTGCCCGCCGCCGCCGACGACACCACGCTCGAACAGGCGGTCAGGACCTCGGCGATCTCGATCAACCACCCCGCGGGCACCTGCCGCGCCGGCGTGGACGACGCGTCGGTGGTCGATCCCACCCTGCGCGTACACGGCGTGACCGGCCTGCACGTCGTGGACTCCTCGGTCATGCCGACCCTGCCACGCGGCAACATCCACGCCCCGTCGATCATGATCGGCGAGCGAGGCGCCCACCTGATCGCCGACGCATAACCCGGTCTGTCCCGGCCACCCTGAGGACCGGCCGGGACAGTCCGCCTGCCGACTCGACCGAGGTGACGTCCGCAGCGTTCACCCATGTGGTCGCGCCGCACCAGGCCGGTGGCAGCGTGCACACGCTCCCGAGCGCGATCCGGCTTCGAGCTCGCGCCCGCCGCCGGTCGTGGCCGCCGGTCCAACCGGCGGTGCGCCTTCGTGGCGACCCGGTCCGGGCACGGCTGGTGCGGCCGGCCGGCGACGGGCTGTCCCTGGCTGCGCCCGACTCGGCTCGGGGTGAGTTCCCTCTCCCACAGCCAGTTCGGCTACCGCGGCATGTGCTTGCTGGACGTGTTCGGGTCAGAGGCTCTCCCCACCAGGTCTGCGCAGCATGGCGTCCGCGTTCCCGCCGATCAGCCGGCGGCGCAGCCACGCCGCGCGGGCGGCGATCGCGTCCCTGGAAATCGCGGCGGACGGTGCCACGACATCGAACCCGTGGAAACCGCCCGGCCAGACATGCAACTCACCGCGGCCGCCGGCCTGCCACAGGCGGCTCGCGAAGGCGACGTCCTCGTCCCGGAACGTCTCGGCCGAGCCGACGTCGATGAAGGTGGGTGGCAGGCCGGACAGGTCCGCGGCGCGGGCCGGCGCGGCGTACGGAGACACATCCGGCCCTCCGCGCACGCCCTCGCCGAGGAGCGCGTTCCAACCGGTCTCGTTGGAGCGGTCATCCCAGACGCCGATACCGCGCATCTGGCGTGCCGAGGGCGAGTCGTTGCGGTCGTCGAGCATGGGGCTCAGGAGCAACTGTCCCGCGATCGCCGGGCCGCCACGGTCACGGGCCATGAGGGCGACACCTGCGGCCAGTCCGCCACCGGCGCTCATGCCGGCGACGACGACACGCCCAGGGTCGACGTCGAGCTCGTCGGCGTGCTGCGACAGCCAGCGCAGACCGGCGTAGCCGTCCTCCACCGGTCCCGGGTGGGGAGTCTCCGGCGCGAGCCGGTACTCGACCGAGACCACCGCCGCACCCAGCGGTTCAGCCAGGTCCAGCATCTCCGGGAGGCCGAACCGGTAGTCGCCGACGATCATCCCACCACCGTGGATGAAGTAGATGACCGGAGCCGGGGTGCGCACGTGCCGCGGGAGGCACACGAGCAGCGCGATGTCCGGGTCCCCGGCCGGACCGGGCACGGTCCTCTCGCGCACGAGGTAGGCGCCGTCGCGGGACAGAACGTCGTCGGTCGTGGTCGGTACGCCGGGAACGGGCCGGCGCATCTCGGCGATGGTGTCCGGGCGGTACGCGTCCGCGGGGCGAATGCCGGTCAGCACGTCCAGGACCGGGACGAGCTCTGGATCGAAGGGAGGCGGGGGTCCGACCGGCTGTGCGGGGGACGGTGCGGTGTCGTGACTGGTCATCGGGGTTCCTCGTGGTCGGTGACTCATCGGGTGTTCCTACCGGTCGGGCGGCCACGATCTGCTCGATGCGGCCCGGCCGTCGGCTCATACGGTCGGGACCGTGCCGCCGTCGATGACGTACTCGGCGCCCACGACGGCCGAGGCGCGGTCCGACACCAGGAACCCGGCCAGATCGGCGATCTCCTCGGGCTGGGCGAACCGCCCCAGGGGAACCCCGCCGAGGGAGTCGTAGATCGTCTGCTTGGCGGCCTCGCGGGTGAGACCGTTGCCCTCGGCGATCCGGTCCACGAACCGCTCGTAGGCCTCGGTCTCGATGCCACCGGGGCTGATCGCGTTGACCCGCACGCCGCGGGGTGCCAGCTCATTGGCGAGACCCTTGCTGTACGTACGCAGCGCCGCCTTCGCCGCCGCGTACGCCAGCGACGCGTCGTACTGCGGTAGTTCCCGCTGGATCGAGGTGAAGTGCAGCACCACACCCGACCCGGCCGCGGCCATCGCCGGCAGGAGGGCCCGGTCGAGACGCACCGCCCCCAGGAAGTTGAGATTCAGTTCGGTCAGCCACTGCTCTTCGGTGATGACCGCGAACCCACCGGACGGCGTCGAGGCGCCCCCGACGACGTGCACGAGGATGTCGAGCGGGCCGGCGGCCTCGGCGATGCGGGCCGCCACGAGCTGCGCGCCCTCGACTGTCGATGTGTCCGCCTCGATGAACCGGTCGGGGCGGTCGTACCCGTCGGGCATCGTCCGGGCCGTGGTCCACACGTCGGCGCCCATCTCCCGCAGACGAGTGACGACGGCCTTGCCCGACCCCTTCGCCCCGCCCGTGACGAGCGCGTGGCGGCCGTCGAGACGGTCACGTTCCTTGCTGGACATTCTTCCTCTTCCTTCCGGCGGTTCGGCGGTGTGCGGTCCGGCTCAGGCCTCGTGGTTGGCGATGACGAGCTCGGCGACGAGGTCGCCGCGGAGCGTGAAGCGGTAGTCCAGGTCGGCGACGCCGCCGGGGAAGGTGCCCTCGAGACGCAGGGTCACCACCCAGTGGTCGTCGTCGACCCGCCGGGCCCCGATCTGCTCGGTCGTGTACTCGAACTCGGCGCCGGCGTCGCGCACGAACGCGTGCACCTCGTCGCGGCCCCGGAAGGTCTCGTTCTGGTCGACCACCACGACGTCCTCGGCGAGGAACGACGAGGCCGTGTCGGCGTCGTGCACGGTGCTGGCTGCGAGGAAGTCGCGGACTGCGGTCGGGAGGGCGTCGGAGCGGAGGCTGGTGTGTGTCATGTCGTCACCGTGCGGCCTCGCGAGGCCGGAGGGTCAAGCGCTGGACCCTCCCCCTGGGGGAGGGTCCACACTGAGGGGGTGCTGACGATCGGGGAGTTCTCGCGTGTGACCCACCTGAGCGTGCGGACCCTGCGCCGCTACCACGAGGGGGCGCTGCTCGAGCCGGCCGTCGTGGACGACGCGACCGGCTACCGCTACTACTCCGTCGAGCAGATCCCGACCGCGCAGGTCATCAACCGGCTCCGCGAGCTCGACGTCCCCTTGAGCGACGTGCAACAGATCCTGCGGACGCCGGACCCCGGCGCCCGGTCGGCCCTGGTCGCGGGCCATCTACGGCGCCTGGAGGCCGAGCTGGAGCGCACCCGGACAGCGGTCACCGCGCTACGCCGCCTCCTGCAGCCCGATCCTGCGCCGATCGAGGTAGAGCTACGCGCCGAGCCCGCCCGCGAGGTCGCGGCGGTGGAGGCCGTGCTCGGCGATGCCGACGTCGAGGCGTGGTTCGCCGGCGCGATGGCCGAGCTGGAAGCGGCCGTGGGCGCGGCAGCGACCGGACCGCCGGGGGGCACCTACGACAACTCCCTGTTCGAGGAGGGCCGCGGGCGGGCGCTGGTCTACCTGCCGACCCCCACCCCGCCGCGGACCGGACGGGTGCACGCCGTGACGCTGCCCGCCGCGGAACTGGCGGTGACCACCCACGTCGGCGAACACGAGGGCGTGGACGTCACCTACGGCGAGCTCGGTACATGGGTCGTGGAGAACGCGATGTCGGTGGCCGGGCCCGTGCGGGAGGTCTACCGCGTGGGGCCCCGGGACGTGAGCAATCCGGCCGCCTGGCGCACAGAGATCGGGTGGCCGGTGTTCCGCGTGACATGAAGACTTGCGGGCCTGCCTGCCCTGGAGCTGTGCGAGCGATTCCGCATGAGCACAGCTCCACGCTTCCGTCCGTGGCGCGACCGCAGCGGCGCAGCGTCCGGTCGGGTCCGGACCGGGGAATGCGGAAGATGGAATTCGTTGCAGCCGCCGTTGTCGCGGCAGGCGTCTCCGCGGTCACCTACCAAGCCTCCGCCGCCGAAGGCCCGCCGCTCCAGCCACCAGCCGGGCCGGCACCGGCGGCCCGTCGCCTTCCGGCCCTCGCCGCGGCCGGTCGCCGGAGCTCGGGTTCCGCTCAGCCAGGCCCGCATCTCCGCGCGGCGGCAGCCGGTGGTGCAGCACCGGCCCCGGCCCTGCCGGAACCCACCGCCAACACGCCCATGCCGGCGGCGCCCGGCACCGCCACCCGGCCCGCTGCGGGACAGTACAGGTGCAGGTCAGCCTATGTGAGTGTCCATCAGCTCCCGGGCGGTACTCGCGTAGTCACGCGCGGACAGGTGCGGCGATCACGGGCGTCCTGCTGGTCAAGCCCTCATCCCGCGGGCGGGGTCGACGGCCAGGTTTCAAGTGTCAAATTCTGTAACTCGCCACCTCAACAAGCGGATAAGTAATCCGTTTCTTCTGCTACGCTCGCCTCAAGTGGATAACCCATCCGTTTTGAGGGGGAGACCGTGCACCACCATGCGATCGTCACGGCCGGCACCGGCGGCATCGGCTTGGAAACCGCGCTCGGGCTGGCCGCGGCCGGCTTCGCCGTCACGGTCGTCGGCCGCGACGCAGGCCGCGGCGCACGGGCGGTCGAGCGGATCACGGCGGCGGCACCGGCACACCCGGCGCGTTTCCTGCGCGCCGATCTGGCCTCGCTCGACGAGGTCCGCGCGCTCGCCGCGCGCATCACCGCCGAGCACGCCGTACCCGGAAGACCGCTGAAGCTGCTGGTCAACAACGTCGGAGCGATGTTCGCCGAACGGCGTGACATCGGCGGGGTCGAGGCGTCCTTCGTGGTCAACCACCTCTCCCCGTACCTGCTGACCGAGCTGCTCCTGCCCACCCTGTCGCGCAGCGCGCCGAGCCGGATCGTGAACGTGACCTCGGGCGCGGCCGGTGTGGCCAAGCCCGTCTTCGACGCGGCCGAGCCGCCTGGCGGCTACTACGGCTTTCACTGGTACGGCCGGGCGAAGCTCGCCAACCTGGCCTACACCCTCGACCTGGCGGCACGGCTGGACGGATCCGGGGTGTCGGTCTTCGCCGCCGACCCCGGTGGCGCGGCAACCGGCATGACCACCGGCACGCTGGACGACCCGCGCATGGTCTCGCCGGGCCTGCGCCTGCTGTGGCCGCTGGTGCGGCGCAGGTTCGCCCGGTCGACCGCCGGCCCGGCATCCGTGGCCGCCCGCCCGTCGATCCTGGCCGGCACCGCGGCGGCCCTCGATGGCCGCACCGGCGTGGTGATCGGCGCGGACAGACTGCCGGTGGCGCCGTTCCCGGCTTCGACGCAGCCGCACATCGCTACGGCCGTACGCCGCCTGAGCGAGCGCCACGCACCGTTGACAGTGTTCTAGTGCTCGTCGCCGGAGGCGGTGGCCACCAGGTCGGGGATCGTGGTGTCGGTCAGGATGTGGATGGTGAGTTCGCGGCGGGTCGAGGGCAGCCAGAACAGCACCGGCCACCGCCAACGGGTCATGTCCGCAAGCCGCACGTAGTTGATGATCTTGTTGGCGAGGGCGGTCAGGCTTTCGGTGCCGAGATCCACTTCGAGCAGGAACGGCACCTGCCGGTCGTTCGGCCCAGTTACCGTGGGCGTCCGGGCGGGGCAGGCTGGTGAGCAGCATCGGGCTGGGGTCGTCGCTCGGTGCGGAAGAAGGCTCCTCTCTCTTGCGGCGCGGAGGCCCTCCCCGTCCTCCGTCACGTGGAGTACGCGAGCCTCTCCGGATGAAATGGCTCACTGGGGCGGGCCGCCCTAGCCAGGGCGGTGGCTGTCGGCGCGCTTTCGGGGATCGTAGGCGTCTCGCGGCAGGGCTGGGCCCCAGATCTCGTCGAAGTCGCCGTCGGAGAGTTTCCGAGCGATGGCGGCTTCGTCGAGCGACGCGCGGACCGCCGGCATCGAATGTGACGACGTCAGCGTGGCCAGGTGGCCGAAGCAGTCCCGCCGCCAATGGCGGTAGGCGCGGTTCGGCATGACATAGTCGACCAAGCGGAGCGCGGTCTCGGCGTAGCTGAGGAACGCGCCGTCGAAACACAGGGCGGTCTCGTAACAGGACCGCACCGTGCGGGCGTACGTGAGAATCGGGCCTTTGCTCGGATCGATCATGTGCTCGGCATAGGGCAGCATGGCCAGATCGACCGGTCGAGGGTCGACGGCGCCGGCCCACAGCGCGGCCACCAGGTCGAACGGTAGCGGATCGGCCGGGTCGGCGAGGCGGTGCGTCAGCCATTCCGCGGAGGCGGCCAGCAGGCCGAGAGTTCCTCGCACAGACATCAACAACAACTTCTGTACGATCGCCGACCGGCTGCCGTCGCTGGTGAAGCCGTGGCCGAAATCGTACTGATCCGGCTCCCAGCGGAAACCGATCGGCGAGCGTGCGATGGAGGCCGGTAGCACGAAGGGCAAAATATCACTCACCTGCCGCCGGCGGAGACGTGCCGGATCGAGGCGCTCGGACAGGTGCTCGACACCTGGGCGTGATCGTGACCAAGGCGGATTCTGACGTTCGCACGCTGACGCCGGTTGCGGTGACATGACCCGTATGTTCCCGGTCCGACTCGCGCCGACGAGTACGGCATCGAGGACGACATCCGGCAGTTCACCGGCTCGGTCACCTCCCGCCCCGCGCACAGTCGTGGTGGCGCGGCCACTGGTGGCCGTCGAAGCAGGCGCGGTGCGGCGATCGTGCCGGGCCGGTGCATCGGCCCCTGCCGGCGGCAGCCGGCTTCGGCCGTCGCTGGAGGGCCGGGCAGCTGCCTCGGCGCCGCGAGATCGCTGAACGCTTCACCGCCGTCGGCCGGCCCTCCCTGACGGGCCGAGACTGGAGATGATTGGACATCAGTAAATGTAATCGCCTTCCCGGCATGTCGAGCTTCGCATCCTGCGCGAGACGCCTCCTCGCCCCGACCGCCGCCATCTGGCACAACCGCGCCACCGGCCAACCAGTCACACGATCCCTGCTCGCCTACGACCACTAACCCGACATCGGAATTACTCGTCCAGGCCTGCCGGTTCCGGTGCTTCGTCCGGAGGCCACGTACGCCTGAGGCAGTGAATGGGCGGTTTAGGCGGTATCGCGGCGGGAACGCGCCACCGGGAACACCCGGAGTCCGGATTGCCGGCGACACGGTGACCTCGGCTTCGGCACCGGCCCGCGGGCCGGAGAGCCGATTCCACACCAGCGGTGTGGGTCCCGTACAAGGAGCGTTCATGGATCTGGTGGCTACGACAACCATCCGTAAACCCGCGTCGGAGGTGTACACGTTCTGGCGCGACCTGCAGAACCTGCCCACCTTCATGGCGCACCTGGAGCAGATTCGCACCACCGGTGACCGGACCAGTCACTGGACCGCCGCGGCCCCGTTCGGCAAGGACGTCGAGTGGGACGCGGAGATCACCGAGGAGACGCCCGGCGAGAGGATCGCGTGGCGCTCGACCGGGCACGCCGACGTGCCGAACACCGGCACGGTCCGGTTCGTACCGGCGCCGGACGGGGTGAGCACGGAGGTGCACGTCTCGCTGGTGTACGACATCCCGGGCGGCGCGGTCGGCAAGGCGGTCGCGAAGTATTTCGGGGAGGAGCCGCATCAGCAGCTCGACGACGACCTGCGCCGGCTCAAGCAGGTGCTGGAGACCGGCGAGGTGGTCCGGTCCGACGGTGCGCCGTGGGGCAAGCGGGCCCGCAAGGAGTTCCCGCAGCGTCCGGCGCAACCGCTGTCCGACGCCGAGCTCGAGAAGGGAGCGGACGCATGAGGGCGAACACCTGGGCCGGACGCAACAAGGTCGAGGTCCGCGACGTACCGGACCCGAAGATCCTGAACAGCCGCGACGCCATCGTACGGATCACCTCGACCGCGATCTGCGGCTCGGACCTGCACCTGGTCGACGGGTACGTGCCCACGATGCAGGACGGCGACGTCCTGGGCCACGAGTTCATGGGCGAGGTGATCGAGGTCGGCTCCGGCGTGCCCGGCGACCGGCTGCGTGTCGGTGACCGGGTGGTCGTACCGTTCCCGATCTCGTGCGGCGCGTGCGCGGCCTGCGCCGCCGAGCTGTACTCCTGCTGCGAGAACACCAACCCGAACGCGGGCATCGCGGAGAAGATGTTCGGCCACCCGGTCGCCGGCATCTTCGGCTACTCCCACCTGACCGGCGGGTTCGCCGGCGGTCAGGCGCAGTACGCGCGGGTGCCGTTCGCCGACGTCGGCCCGCTGAAGATCGAGGCGGACCTGACCGACGAGCAGGTGCTGTTCCTGTCCGACATCCTGCCCACCGGCTACATGGGCGCCGAGATGTGCGACATCCAGCCCAGCGACGTGGTCGCGGTGTGGGGCGCCGGCCCGGTCGGCCAGTTCGCCATGGACAGCGCCCGCGTGCTCGGCGCCGCGAAGGTGATCGCGATCGACAAGGAGCCGTACCGGCTCCGGATGGCCGAGCAGGCCGGCCACGTACCGGTCAACTTCGACGAGGTCGACGTGCGCTCCCGGCTGCTGGAACTGACCGGCGGCCGGGGCCCGGACAAGTGCATCGACGCGGTCGGCCTGGAAGCCACCCACGGCAGCGCGCACATCGGCGCGTACGACCGCATCAAACAGGCCGTCCGCTCGGAGACCGAACGCCCGCACGCACTCCGGCAGGCGATCATGTCGTGCCGCAGCGGCGGGGTGGTCTCGGTCATCGGCGTCTACGGCGGCTTCCTGGACAAGTTCCCGGCCGGCGCCTGGATGAACCGCTCGCTGACCCTGCGCACCGGCCAGTGCCACGTGCAGCGCTACATGAAGCCGCTGCTCGGGCGCATCGAACGCGGGGAACTCGACCCGACCCGGATCATCACCCACACACTGCCGCTGGACGAGGCCGCACGCGGCTTCGACATCTTCAAGAACAAGCAGGACGACTGCGAGAAAATCGTCCTCAAACCATGACCGATCCCGGGCGTACGGCCGCCGGGCGGCTGCTGTCGATCCGGCGGGTGTCACTGTCGCTCGCCGCCGGCGTCGCAGTCGCCGCGGTGGCCGTCGTACTCGGCGCACCGGAACTGAGCGCGCTGCTGGGCTGGATCGTCACAGCCGGGCTGATCCTCGCCGGGGTGTGGCGGATCAGCTGGCCGCAGGACCCGGCGGGGACCGAGCGACTGGCCGAGGCGGAGAGCCGGTCACGATCGACCGACCCGGCCGTGCTGATCGTCGTGACAAATCTCGGGCAGCCATCCTGACCCGACCGCCGCCGGGCCACCGGGAACCGGAGCGGCGCCGTGACAGACACGTTCCAGGGTGACAACGCGCCGCCGGGGTCACCACGGTGTCCCCGGCGGCGCGGAGGCGCTGCCGGCCTCGTTCCCGGCGCTGGTGACGGAGCGGGACCGGCGGTCAGGGCTTGCGGCCGACCGCGGTCCACACGTTGATGTCGGAGCGGTCCGGGATGGCCGTGCCCGGGTCGGGGCGCCACTCGCTCGCCGGGACCACGCCCGGGTCGATGATCTCCAGGCCGTCGAAGAGGGCGGCGAACTCGTCGCGTGGACGGGTCCACACGTCGGAGCGGCCGGCCTCGACCAGCCGGCGGTAGAGCGCCTGCTGCTCGGGGGTGCCGAAGTCGGAGGTGGCATGCGTGGCGACCAGGTAGCTGCCGGACGGCAGCGCGTCCAGCAGGCGGCCGACGATCGGCTTGGCGGCGCCGTCACCGTGGATGAAGTGCAGGACCGCGATCAGCATCAGGCCGACCGGCTCGGTCAGGTCGAGCGTCTCGCTCAGGATCGGGTCGGCGAGGATCGACTCCGGGTCGTTCAGGTCCGCCTCGATGTACGCGGTCCGGCCCTCGGGGCTGGAGTTGAGCAGCGCGCGGGCGTGCACCATGACCAGCGGGTCGTTGTCGACGTAGACGATCCGGCTGTCCGGGGCGTGCCGCTGCGCGACCTCGTGCGTGTTGTCCGCGGTCGGCAGGCCGGTGCCGATGTCGAGGAACTGCCGGATGCCGGCCTCGGCCGCGAGGAAGCGGGTCGCGCGCTGCAGCAGAGCCCGGTTCGCGATCGCGCCGTCCCGTACCTTGGGGAAGTGTTTTTCCAGCTCGTCGCCGGAGGCGCGGTCCGCGGCGAAGTGGTCCTTGCCGCCCAGCCAGTAGTTGTACCGCCGGGCGGGGTGCGCCACGGACGGGTCGATTCCTGGGGCGGCGGCGGCCGCGCTGGTGTCGTCCACGCCTGCACGATAGCGCCACCGACGGCGCGGTCCACAAGCGACCGGGTGACGGCCGTTACGTGGCCGATTCCTACCTGAGATGTAAGGATTTGCCCGTGTACGAGGGAGCGGTCGCGCTCGGTGTCGTGCTGCTCACGGCCACGGTGTCCGGCCTGTGGTGGCGGCACCGGACCGGCCGGATCAGAGCGGAGGCACCGGTGGACGAGCACCGCCTCGATCCCGCGCTGCGTGACGCGCTCGGCGTGCTGCCGGGCGAGGTGACGCTGCTGCAGTTCTCCACCGCGTTCTGCCAGCCGTGCCGGGCCACCCGCGCGGTGCTGGCCGGTGTCGGCCGCGACGTCGACGGCGTCCGGCACGTCGAGGTGGACGCGGAGAGCCACCTGGAGGCGGTGCGCGCGCTGAACGTGTGGGCGACGCCGACCACGCTCGTCATCGACCGGGAGTCCCGGATCGTCGGCCGGGCCGGCGGCGTGCCGACCCGGCCCCAGGTGCTCGCGGCGATCGCGGCCCTTCAGAAAGAAGAACAGTGAACGGTATAGACCCGCGCGGTCCGCGTTTCGGCGCCGCGATAACCTCCGTCGTCCTGGCGATCGTGGTGGTCACCGGCTCCGGCTGGCTCGCGCTCGCACAGACCCTGGTCTTCACGATCAGCGCGGCAGTCCCGAGCCTGGCACCGTACGGCCTGATCTACCGCACGCTGGTCGCACCGCGGCTGGCCCCGCCCGCCGAGCTGGAGGCGCCGGAGCCGCCGCGGTTCGCGCAGCTGGTCGGCATGATCTTCACCGTGGTCGCGACGATCGGCTACCTCTCCGGCGCACCGCTGATCGGCATGATCTTCACCGGGTTCGCGCTGTTCGCCGCGTTCCTCAACGCCGCGTTCGGGTTCTGCCTCGGCTGCCAGATGTACCTGGTCATCCGGCGGCTCGCGCCCCGCTGACGCCGCGCGCCGGGGGCAGCATGTCGTCGAACGGCAGCGGTGCCACCCGCGCGGAGTCGTCCATGGTCGCGGTCACGTTCGCCCAGCGGCGCAGCGTGGCCGTGGCCGCGGCCGCGTCGTCCGGATTCAGCCGGGAGATGTTCGCCCCGTGGTTCGCGCCCGGCGCCACGTACCGGTACGAGTCGCGGCGGCTGGGCGTGAACGCCTCCGCGCCCCACGGGTCGTTCTCGCCGTAGATGAACAGCATGCGCGGCGCGGACGTGCGCACCCACAGGTCGACGTCCAGCATCGGGAACGGGTTGTGCCGTTCACGCAGCTCCCGGGGCAGCGCGGAGAGCGCGCTGTAGAGCCCGGGGTACCTCGTCAGGCCGCGCAGGTGGTCGAACCGCAGGCTGGGCCAGCCGAGCTGGGTCGCGGCCTGGTAGTAGTACGGCCAGTAGTGCTCCAGCGTCTGGTCGGTGTAGAACGACCAGCCCGCGACCGCGTCGAACCAGGCGTAGATCTCGTCGTCGGTCGCGGTCACCGGCGGCACGGTCGCGCAGTCCGCGGCCGTCCGGTACTGCCAGAACGCCCACACCGTGTCCAGCACGGTCATCTCGAACGCCCGGTCGGCGGTGCCGAGCGTGCGGCCGAACGTCCATCCGGCCGCGGCCGCGGCCGCCTCCAGCCGGGGCACCAGCGACGCGCGCCGTTTCAGCGCCTCACGCTGCATGTCGTCGAGCGCGCGCCGGCAGCCCGCGTCCGCCACGGTGGCGAAGAACCGGTCGTACGCGCCGTCGAGGTCGTTGAGCACGTCGTTCGGCGCGACGTAGGCGACCACGCCGTCCACGTCGCCGGGGTAGAACCGGCGGTGGTAGACCGAGGTCATGCCGCCCTTGCTGGCGCCGGTCTGGATCCACTTCCCCGAGTAGACCGACTTCAGCGCGGTGACGATGCGGTGCTCGTCCGTCGCCTCCTGCCAGATGGTCAGGTCGGACCAGTCGGCCGGGGACGGCCGGGACGGCGTGAAGAACCGGTGCTCGACGGACACCTGGTTCGCGTCGAGCAGCCGGGTCGGCTCGGTGCGCGACGCGGTCGGCGTGACCGGCAGCCCGTAACCGCTGGTGGCGAGCACCACCGGCGCGTCCAGCGAGCGGTGCAGCAGCGTCAGCCGCTGCTCGTAGCCGCCGCGCCCGGGATGCCGGTGGTCGGCCGGCTGCCGGTAGGTGAGCACGAAGAACCGGTAGCCGGCGGGCGCGGTCTCCGACACCACGGTCAAGCCGGGAATGGCGGACAGCCGGTCGAGGAGGTCATCGGCCGCGGACGCGGGAACGGCTGCCGACGCCGGCACAGCCGGGGCGATCAGGGCCAGCACGAGGACGAGGATCGTCAGCACACGACTGCGCATTGACAGATCCTAATAGATCATCCGTCCGTGCGTGTCCCCGATCCCGGACTTGCGGAAGAAATACGTGTTGATCTGGTCGCGCCACTCGATCGCGGACCGCACCTGCTCGTCCAGCAGCGCCGCCACCCGGGCGTGCACGTCCGGGTCGAGTGCCAGCCGCCGCCAGCGCTCGCGGGCCGCCTCCACCCGCGTCACGCCGTCGAAGTGCGTGTCGTAGATGTGCTGGATCACGGTCCGGCCGGAGCGCAGCACGTGCGTGTACGGCACGTGGTGCAGGAACAGCAGCAGCTCGTCCGGGCAGTCGGTCAAGGACTCGTAGACACCGTTCCAGGGGTACGGGTAGAGCCCGGCGAACCCGGTACCGGTCGCCACCGTGCGGTCCACGCCGACGCCGTCGCGGTCCGCGAAGTGGTAGGTGCCCCAGGGCGTGTACTCGTACCCGTCCACGTCCGGCCCGTAGTGATGACCGGGCCGGACCATGAACCCGACGCCGAGCGGCGCGGTGTAGCTCTCGTACGTACGCCAGGAGTCGTCCATGACGTCGTGCAGCCCCGCACGCGTACCGTCGTCCGGGTCGAAGGTCAGCGTGATCCACTCGTCCAGGATCTCGGCCGGCGTCAGCGACGGGTCCCAGGCCAGGCGGCCGAACGCGTAGAGGTTCGCCTGCGCCAGCGGATGCCCGGTCCAGAACGGGTCGTCGCCGGTGTTCGCGACCGCGACCAGCTCCCCCACCGTACCCGCGATCGGTGGCCCGTCGTCACCGCGCGGCCGGAACCGGAGGATCTCCGACCACATCGGCGCCAGATAGCAGACGTGTTTCTGCTGGCCGGTGTACTCCTGGGTGGCCTGCACCTCCAGCGCCAGCCGGGTACGCGGCATCGCGGCCAGCACCGGCGAGACCGGCTCGCGCGGCTGGAAGTCCATCGGGCCGTGCTTGACCTGCACGGTCACGGTGTCCGCGAACGCGCCGTCGAGCGGCGTGAAATGGTCGTACGCGGCCCGCGCCCGGTCGGTGGAGCGGTCCCGCCAGTCCTGCCGGTGGTCGTAGACGAACGCCCGCCAGTGCACCGTCGCGCCGTGCGGGGCGAGCGCCTCGGCCAGCATGTTCGCGCCGTCCGCGTGTGTGCGGCCGTAGGCGAACGGGCCCGGCTGCCCCTCGGAGTCGGCCTTGACCAGCACGCCGCCGAAGTCCGGGATCCGCTCGCAGACCTCGCCCAGCGTCAGCGCCCACCACGAGCGCACGGCCGGGTCCAGCGGGTCCGCGGTGTCCAGGCCGCCGAGCAGCATCGGCGCGGCGAAGCTGACCGCGAGGTGGACGCGGATGCCGTACCGCCGGAAGGGCTCGGCCAGCAGCTCGATCTCGGGGAGCCGGTCGGTGAGCAGGCGTGCCTCGGTCGCGTGCACGTTGACGTTGTTGAGCGCGACCGCGTTGATGCCGACCGACGCCAGCAGCCGGGCGTAGTCGCGGATCCGGGGCAGGTCGGCGGTGCGCAGCGCGCCGGCGGACCAGAACAGCGAGCCGCCGGCGTAGCCGCGCTCGACCTGGCCCATCACCGGGTGCACGTCGACGTTGTCCCAGTGGTCGAGCATGCGGCGCGGGAACGCCGGTCGGCTCGCCACGCGCGGGCCGGGGGTGAACGCGGACTCCCCCATCCGTACCGTGGCGAAGAGCCCGTGCACGAGCCCGGCGTGCGTCGCGGCCGTGACCGTGGTCCCGCGGTCGTCGCGGGTGATGGCGTAACCGTCGTGGCCGGTCCCGGTCAGCGTCAGCGTCAGGTCGGCCTCGCCGGCGGTGACCAGCCGGCCGCCGTGCGCCGCGCAGGCGGCCTCCACCTCGTCGCGTACCGTGCCGGGCACGTCGACGCGCACGCGGCGCGTGCCGATCGGGCGCCACGCCGCCGCGGGCAGCCAGGCCGGATGTGTAATGACATTCGTCAATGAGATCCCTCCCAGGCGAGTCTGGAAGGGCCGTCACGCTCCTGTCAACGCCGTCACGCGTCCGTCCAGCGCGGTATCAGCGCGGCCTGACCCGCCTCCAGGTTCCACACCGTGACGTCCTCTGTCCAGAACGGACGGCCCTCCCGGGTGACCCGCAGGCCGCGGTAGCCGCGCACGAAGCCGTTGCGGCGCACCGACTCCAGGAACTCGGCCCGGGCGGTACGGTCGGCCGCGGCCGCGGAGAGCCGGGACGGCAGGCCGGTGAACTCCTCGCGGTCGTAGCCGAACAGCCACTGCGCGGTGCGGTTCGCGTAGACGAACCGCGGGTCCGCGGCGTCGTCCTGCGCCAGCAGGCCGAACGGCGCCTCGTGGAGCCAGGTCTCCGCGTCGGCGCCGGACAGCCCGGCGGGCAGCATCACCGCCGCCGCCACCGCCGGCGAGATCCGCCCCGGTCAGGACGCGGCCGAACTGATGTGGGGCGTCGGCGGCATCTGCGCCGGCGCCGGCCGGAACTCCCGCTACGACGCCCGCCGTCTGGTCCTGCTGCTCATCGCGGGTCTGCGCCGCTGAGCAGCGCGGCCACCACGTCACCCTTGCCGTTCGTGTACGCCGCGCGGTCCTCCGGATACCGCCGGTGCAGGTCCCGCTTGACCGTCTCGTACCGCAGCCGGGCCTCGGGACTGCGCCGCAGCAGGTCACGGAGGCACAGGTAGTTCCGCCACTGCCGGCCCCCGAACGGCACGACGTGCAGGTGGGCGACCCGGTGGCCCGGACCGGACTCCAGGACGAAGACCAGCCCGCCGTCGTCCCCCGCGTCGCCCTGATAGAGCCAGCCGGCGCTCGCCAGCCGTACCGCGACCGGGTCTGGCTCTTGATCTGGCTGGACGCCGGCGGCCAGGTCGACGATCGGTTTCGCGAGCAGCCCCGGCACCGATGCCGACCCGACCACCTCGACGCCCGCGACCGCGTCGCCGAGGGTCCGCGACACCCCCTCGCGCAGGGCTTCGCCGGCCGCGATCCACGCCGCCGTCACCCGTTCCAGCCGCACCGTCCCGCGGGCCAGCCCCAGCCCCGCCGCCACCAGCCCGTCCACGTGCCCAGCGTAAATCGCTGGCCCGGCCGGCCGGGGATCGTGAGGATCGGGGCGTGGTGACGTTTCTGGAGACCCGGCGGCTGGTGTTACGGGAGTTCACGGCCGGCGACGTGGAGCTGGTGGTGGGGCTGCACTCCGATCCGGCGGTGATGGAATTCCTGACCGGCGGAAAGGCGCAGGCGCGGTCCGACGTCGTGGAGAAGGTGCTGCCGGCATTCACCCGGGACTATCCGGATCGGGGGGCCTGGGCCGCGTTCGAGAAGGAGTCCGGGGCGTTCGCCGGGTGGTTCGCGTTGTCGCCGGTGGCGGGTCACGACCGTACCGTGGTGGACCTGGGGTATCGGTTGTGCACGGCCGTATGGGGACGCGGACTGGCCACCGAAGGCGCGCGGGCCCTGATCGACAAGGCGTTCGGCGAGCTGGGCGTCGAGCGGATCGTGGCGGACACGATGACGGTCAACGTGCGGTCGCGGCGGGTACTGGAGGCGGTGGGCCTGCGGTATGTGCGGACGTTCTTCGGCGAGTGGCCGGAGACCATTCCGGGAGCGGAGCACGGGGACGTGGATTATGCGCTCGACCGGAGTGAATGGGCGGCGCGCTGAAAAAATGTCGTACCCCGGTGGCATTCTGCCGGGCATGGCATATCTGACTCCGATCCCTGCCGAAGAGCCCCGGCCGCGGCAGGTCATCTCCCAGCGGGACGCACGGACGCGTCTCGCCCACCTTCTCGCTCGCACCGGTCCCGCCGACATCGTCACCGTGATCGCGGACGGCGACCGGCCGCTCGCGGCTCTCGTCCCGGTCCAGGCTGCGCAGAGTGCGGCGGAGGCGGCGGCCGCCGCACGCCGCGCGGAGAAGAGCGCCGCGGGCTGGTCGGCCCGCCTGGAGAAGCTGCGGGCCCAGCTGCTGACCCGGCACGCGGCGGAGACGGACGAGCTGGTCCGGGCGCTGGCCGAGGCCTGGGCCGAGCTCGACCGCCGCAGCCCACCCGGCCGCGACGCCACCGTCGACCACCTGCGCGCGGCCCACCGCCCACTGCTCCACGACGACCGCCGCCACGCGGCGTGATCGACGACCGCAGCCGGGGCCTGAGCCAGGCCCACGGCGCCGTACTGCGGCTCGGACGCCCGCATGTGGAGGCGGCCCGATGGAGCTCGACGCGTTGCCGCCGGCCGTCATCGGCCTCACGTCGAGCGGCAGCGCCGGCCCGACGCCGGGTCGGCATCCGGCAACGCCGAGTCCACGCCGTCCAGGGCGGCGGCGAGCTCGGCCGCGTGCTGGAAGGCGGGCTCGGTGGCATCGTCGAGGGCAGCGTCGATCAGGGTGGACAGGTCCGCGGGAAGCTGCGGGCGGCGGTGCCGGACGGGGACGGGGCGTTCCCGCAATACGACCGCGACCGGGTCGGTGCCGGAGCGGAAGTCGCGTGGTGGTGCGCCGGTCAGCATCCAGTACAGGCAGGCGGTGACGGCCCAGAGATCGACGTCGGGGCGCGCGTATTTGTAGTCGACGAGCTGGTGCCGGGGCATGAAGGCGATCGTGCCGGCGATCGCCCCGGTGGGGGTGCGGCCGCTGAGACCGGCTTGGTCGTACGCCTTGGCCAGCCCGAAATCGGCGATCTTGAGCGTCCGGCCGGAGGTCAGCAGCAGGTTCTGGGGTTTGATGTCACGGTGGACGAGGCCGCGGCCGATCGTGGTGGTGCCGTCGGCCAGCAGGACCGGGACCTCGGCGGTGTGGGCGTAGGCCAGGGCGTCGAGTGCCTGCCGGGTCAACCGGAGCGCCTCGCTGACCGGCAGCGGCGCGGTGGGGTGGCCCCCGGGGCAGTACTCGGCTACGTATCCCGGTGGGTGGGGCAGGGAGCGGTGGAAGCGGACGATGTTGGGGTGGTCGAGTGCGGCCGTGCAGTCCATCTCGCGGCGGAACAGGTCGGCCGCGTCCGGGGCCAGCAGGGTCTTGACGGCCACCATGGTGCCGGTGACCTGTTCGCGGGCCAGGTGGACCACGCCTTGTGCGCCCCGGCCGAGCTCCCGCACGATGGTCAGGCCGTCGCGGTCCGGCGGGTGGATGCCGACCCGGATGATCGTGTTGCCCAGGCGCACCAGGTCACCGTCGCGCAGGTCCCGCTTCGTGATGATCGCTCCGTTCACCCGGGTGCCGTTGCGGCTGGCAAGGTCGCGTACGGTGACCCGCGGTGGCCTGATCGTCAGACGGCAGTGGCGGTGTGACACCTGCGGGTCGGCCACCACGAGGTCGCATTCCGGGCCCCGGCCGATCAGCATGCTGGTGTCGTGGGTGAGGACGCGCTGCGCGCCCCCGGTCGACACGCTCACGGTCCACAGGTCAGTCACAGTCGGCTTCCCAGGCCAGTTGCCAGACCCGCAGTTCGTCGGCGAGGTCGGCGGTGGTGAGGACGGTGCCGTCGGCGTTCACGGCGATGCTGTGCACGGTCTTGGTGTGTCCTTCCAGGGTGCGCAGCAGCCGCCCGGTCGGTGCGTCGATCACGTGCACGTGGTGGGACAGTCCGGAGACCACGGCGAACGTGCCGGCCGGGCCGAGCGCGAACGCGTACGGCATGTCCGGCACCGGCAGGCGGTGACGCACGTGGCCGGTAGCGGCGTCGAAGAGGGTCAACTCGCTTGATCCGGCCACGGCGCCCAGCCGGCGGTCGGGGCTGAGCGCGATCCGTGTGCCGAAACCGCCCGACATCGCCTCGAGCTGGAACAGTTTCGCGCCGGTCACGGTATCGCGGCCGGTCACGGTGGTCTCGTCGCCGAGCAGCAGGACCCGGCCGTCGGCGGCGAAGTGCAGCCGGGCGTCGCGGTCGACCGGGACCCCGGGGTCGGTGCCGGACGTCCAGGCCGCTCCGGGAGCGCCGAACGGCCATGCCATCGCCCGCCCGGTATCGTCGAGCGCGGCCGCGAACCGGCCGTCCGGGCTGAGCGCCACCGCGATCAGCCGGCGGTCCCGTACCCGTGCCGTGGCCAGGGCAGCGCCGGTGCGCACGTCGTACAGCCGCAGCGTGCCGGTGTCGTCACCGGTCACCGCCCGGCCGCCGTCCTGGTCCAGATCGAACGCGGTGATACGACCCGCCTCACCGGACAGGACCTGCTCGGCCCCGCTGCCGGTGTGCAGCCGGCGAAGGACGCCGCTACGGGTCAACGCCAGCACCACGGTGTCGCCGAGCGCCCACCGGAGTTCGTGGGCGGCACCGCCGGTGCCGCTGAACGTGTGCGCGACCCGGGCGCTGCCGGCCTCCCGCAGTTCGACCTCACCGCTCCAGAGCGGGGCGGCGATGGCCGCCCCGTCGGCGCGCAGCGCCACCACCGGGGGCTGCAGGAGGTGCCCGAAGCCGTCGAGGCGCCACAGTTCCCAGCAGGCCAGCAGCTGCGCGCGCCGGCCGTGTGCCAGCAGCCGCCGCCAGGCTGAGAAGACCTCCGGGTGCCGGGCGTAGTCGGGCTGGTCGCGGGCCGAACGCAGCGCGTCGGCTGCAGCGGCGAACGAGCCGTCGTCGATGAGCGCGTGGACGCGCTGCCGCAGCCCGGCGAAGCTCTCCTCGGCCCGGTGCAGGTCGGCGGCGGCGCGCGGCCGGGCGTAGCACCATGGGGCCGAGTAGCCGCCGTCCGGCAGCGTACGCAGCGCCACCTGGCCGTCGTCGCCGCCGAGCGCGGCCACCGTGCTGTCCGGGCTGATCGCGGCACGCCACACGTAGTCGAGTCCGTCGTCGAGTTCCGCGACGGGGCCGCCGGTGCCGCGCCGCGGGTCGAACACCCGGGTCGGGACGCCCCGCCAGCCGGCGACCAGCAGCCGTTCACCGTCCGGGGAGAGCACCATGGATCTTTCGGTGCGGCCGTCGCGGAACGGGTGCGGGCTGTCGCCGCCACCGCCGCGCTCGACGTCGAACCAGCGCAGTGGGCCGTCGGCGTAGGCGACCACCGCGAAAGTCGCCGCGGGCGACAGCGCGGCCTGGTCGCCCGGCACGGTGTGGATCGGGAGGCCGTTGCGGTGCCGGCCGCGCAGCGGCCCGGCCCAGGCTTCGACCAGTTCCCCGGCGGCCACGTCCCAGGTGCGGAATGTACCGTCGGGCCGGCTGCCGGAGTCCTCACCGAATGAGGCGGACAGCAACTGGTCGCCGGTACGGCTCAGTGCGAGCAGGTTCGCCGGCCCGGTGTGCCCGGCCAGCCAGCAGACCTGCCTCTGCGCGGCCGGCTCAAAAACCGTGATCAGGCCCTGCTCGCTGCCGATGGCGGCATACCGGCCGTCGCCGCTGATCGCGACGGAGACGATCCCGGTCAGGTTCCGCCGCGCCTCGCGCTCACCACGGGACAGATCCCAGAACTCGATCGTGCCGTCCTCGCGCAGTGACACGGCGTGCCGGCCGGCGTCGTCCATGGCGAGCCTCACGACCCGTGCGCCGCCGCCGAGCTTGCGGATCACCGTTCCGGAGCGGAGGTAGAGCCCGCCGGCCACGTCACCGCACAGCAGCGGGTCGCCGCCGGGGCCGACCGCCACCGCGGTCACCCGGTCGCCGCCGGTGCGCACGTCCGCGCGGACCTGAGCCGACCGGCGCTCCACCTCGGCGAGGGCCTCCGTGACCTCGGGTGCGGGCGACGCCGCACGCAGCAGCGCCGCCGCGTCGCCGCCGCGTTCCAGCTCGATCGCACCTTGGAGGAAGGCGCCACGCTCGTCGTCCCCCGCCGCCCGGGCCGCCGCCACGGCGGAGACGACCTCCTCGCCGGTCATGTCACCGGACCGCCACCGGTACAGGCTCAGGTTGTACACCGACGGCAGGTGGTGGGGGTCGGCGGTGACGGCCTCCCGCCACAGCTGTTCTGCCTCCCTGGTCCGCCCGAGGTCGTACAACGACAGCGCCTGGTTGGACAGACCGTCCGCACGCAACAGCGCCGGGCGCGGCACCGGGCGGGGGTAGTCACGGCCCGCCACCTCGGCGTAGACGGCGATCAGCCGCGCGGCCAGGTCCCCCAAGTCGTCCGGCCGGTCCGCCGGGTCGTCGGCGAAGCACTCGGCCAGCAGGCCGGCCACCGCCGGGGGCATCATCTGCCGGAACGCGGGCAGGGCCGCACCCGCCGCCTGCCCGTACCGGGTGGGTGGCCGGCCGGCGAACATCTCCAGCAGGGTCACCGCCCACGACCAGACATCCGTGGCCCGGGTGAGGCGGACGGGGGTGTCGGCGTGGAACGCGGCGGCCTGTTCCGGCGAGCAGTAGGCGGGCGTGCCACCACCGAAGGTGACCGAACCGGGCGGGCCGGGCCGCCGGGCACCGCCGGTGGAGGCCCGGGACAGCCCGAAGTCGGTCACCTTCGCGGTGCCGTCCGGTGCCAGCATCACGTTGGCGGGCTTGACGTCCTGATGCACCAGACCGGCGTCGTGCGCGTGCCGCAGCCCCCAGGCGATCTGCACCGCGAGGTCGAGAATCGCCGGCACGGCCAGTCCCCGCTGTCCGGCCAGGCTCCCGCCGTCCACCCACTCCGCGAACGCCCGCGGCATCCCGTCGATCGTGCGCACGTACACGCAGTTGACCACGTGCGGATGCAGGCCCAGCCCGACCCAGGTACCGGCCTCCTCGCGGAACAGATCGTGGCCATGATCATCACGTGGTGTCTTCACCGCCAGGTCGACCTGCCACCCCAGGTGCCGCACCCGGTGGACCAGGCCCATCCCGCCGGATTCCAGCACGTCGAGCACCTCGTACTGCCCGGCGACGACCTGCCCCCGCGTCCAGGTCATGGCTCAGTCGGCCAGCGCGACGAAGATCGGTGAGCCGACCAGGACCGTCATGCCCGCACGGGGATCCAGTTCCGGATACGGGCTCGGGCCCTGGCCGAGGCGTTTGGCCACGAACTCCAGCTCCTGCTCGGTGCCGCGCAGCTGCCGGGCGGCGAGATGCACGGTGGCGAGCGCCTCCGCCCCGCCCTCCTCGGCGAGCACCGACCGCAGCCCTTCGACCATCCCCGGCAGGGTCGAGGAACCACTCGGCTCGCCCTCCCCGGCGACGTGCGCCCGGCTGCCGCCGAGGCCGACCACCGTACGCGAGGTCGCCCCGGCGAACCACACCAGTTCGCCGCCGACCGGCCCCCACCGCATCCGCATCCGCCCGCGGAAGTACTGGCCAGGCTCGTCCACCGTGCCCACGTCGGCGAAGTCGTCCAGATAACGCACCACGCGGTCCAGCCGCGCGATGCGGTCGGAGGTCGCCTCCACCTTGCGCTTACCGGCGGCCACCCTCAGGTTGAAGCCGATCTCCGTCTCCCTGGTACGCCCGAACGCCGGATCGATCTGGGGAAGCAGAATGTCGACTTTGGAATCACTGATGTAGAGGTAATAGCGAAGCGACACTCCGTCACTGTACCCAGCGCGCGCCATGCTCCGGGTACGCCGGACATCACCGCCGACGGCTCACCCGGTGCGGGGCAGCACCACCCCGCGACGCACCGGATGATTTCGTTCCGGACAACGATTGACTCGGCGGCAGCATCCGCACGAACATTGAGCGAAGCCGATGCAATGCCGGCCGCGTCGGGCACACGCGGCCGAACCCCGCGGACGGGCCGGGCGCCGTCCACAGACCATCGACCTCCCCTCGGGGGCACCGGTGTGACGCCGGCGTCCCGTTCCAGTAGGAGAACAGTCGTGCCTGTCCCCCGCTCGCGGCGCACCGTGCTCACGGCCGGCGCCGCCACCGTGATCACCGCGGCCGCTATCGCCCTCACCGCCCCGGCCGCCTCGGCGGCCGCCGATCCGAACACGCCCGTGCGGGTCAACCAGGCCGCCTACACCCCCGGCACCGCCAAGCAGGCCACGCTGCTCAGCTCCGCCACGTCGCCGGTCACCTGGACACTGCGCAACGCCGCGGGCACCACGGTCACGACCGGCCAGAGCACGGTACGCGGCACCGACTCGATGTCCGGCGACCGCGTGCACACGATCGACTTCTCGTCCTACGACACCGTCGGCACCGGCTACGTGCTCTCCGCGGCGGGCGCCGACAGCTACCCGTTCGACATCTCCGCCGAACCGGTCGAGCGGCTGCGCTACGACGCGCTGGCGTTCTTCTACCACCAGCGCAGCGGCACTCCGATCCAGGCGCAGTACGTCGGCGCGGCACACGCGCGCCCGGCCGGGCACGTCAACGTCTCGCCGAACCAGGGCGACGCCGGCGTCGCCTGTCGCGCCTCCTGCGGCTACACCCAGGACCTGCGCGGCGGCTGGTACGACGCCGGCGATCACGGCAAGTACCTGCCCAACGGCGGCATCTCCACCTGGCAGCTGCAGAACGAGTACGAGCGCGCGATCACCGTGGCCGGGGCCGACGCCGACGCGCTCGGCGACGGCACGCTCGCCATCCCGGAACGGGCCAACGGCGTGCCGGACATCCTCGACGAGGCCCGCTGGGAGCTGGAGTTCCTGCTGAGGATGCAGATCCCGGACGGGCGCACCGACGCCGGCATGGCCCGGCACAAGATGGGCGACGAGAACTGGACCGCCCTGCCGATGCGCCCCGAGCTCGACCCGCAGCGGCGCCTGTCCTCGGCACCCAGCACCGCCGCCACCCTCAACCTGGCCGCGGTCGCCGCCCAGGCCGCCCGGCTGTGGCGGCCGTTCGACGCAACCTTCTCGGCGACCGCCCTGGCCGCGGCCCGCAAGGCCTACACGGCGGCGAGTGCCAACCCCACCCGGTACGCCGACGCGAACGACACCAACGGCAGCGGCACCTACCTGGACGACAACGTCACCGACGAGTTCTACTGGGCCGCCGCCGAGCTGTACGTCACCACAGGCGAGAGCAGCTACCGCACGGACGTGACCAGTTCGTCGCTGTTCCGGGGCGTCAGCTTCAACACGCAGGGCTACGACTGGTGGTGGACGGGCGGTCTCGGCGACACCACGCTCGCGCTGGTCCCCAACGGTCTGACCGCGGGCGACGTGGCGGCGACCCGGCAGGCGCTCACCGCGTTCGCCGACCGGATGCTGTCGGTCATGTCCACCGCCGGATACCCGGCGCCGAACACCGCCTACGGCTGGGGCTCCAACGGCAACGTCGCGAACAACGCCAACGTGCTGGCGCTCGCCCACGACTTCACCGGCGCGCAGAAGTACCGTGACGGCGTCTACCAGACGCTGAGCTACCTGCTCGGCCGGAATCCGCTGAACCGCTCCTACATCGCCGGGTACGGCGACAATCCGGTGCAGAGACCGCACCACCGGTTCTGGGCCCACTCCCTGGATGCCTCGCTGCCCGCCCCGCCCGCCGGAGCGGTCGCCGGCGGGCCCAACCGGGACCTGCAGGACCCTGTCGCGGCAGCACAGCTGGCCGGATGCGCCCAGCAGCGCTGTTACATCGACAACATCGAGGCGTACTCGGTGAACGAGGTCGCGCTCAACTGGAACTCCGCGGTCGCCTGGCTGGCGAACTGGGCGGCCGAGAAGGCCGGCGGCGGCACGAGCGGCCCGTCACCGACCCCGCCCGTGTCACCGACCCCGCCGGTGTCACCGACCCCGCCCGCCGCCGGCCCGTGCCGGGTCACCTACCGTGCCGACAGCTGGAACAGCGGATTCACCGCCTCGATCACCGTCACCAACACCGGCGCGACCGCGTGGAACGGCTGGACCCTGCGCTTCTCCTACGCCGACGGGCAGACGGCCGGGCAGGCGTGGTCGGCCACCGTCAGCCAGTCCGGCACCGCGGTCACGGCCACGAACGCGTCGTGGAACGGCACGGTCGCGCCCGGCGGCACGGCGAGCTTCGGCTTCACCGGCGCCCACACCGGCCGCAACACCGACCCGACCGCCTTCACCGTCAACGGCGCCGCCTGCTCCTGATGCCGCCGGATCAGCCGGCACGGCGGGCGAAGCCGGTGAATCCGGACGTCCTCCATGCCGGCTGGGTATGCCGGGTCACACCCGGCAGCCGGCCGACTCGGCGAACAGGTCCAGCTCCTCGCGCGGACGGCGATATCGCATGTCGTGACCGCCTCGAGGCCGGCCAGCCAGTTCGACAGGACCTGCTCGGCGGCCGGAGGTCGCACCGCGCGGAGCGTAGCCAGCGCCGCCCCGTGTCCGCTCATGCCGTCGATCGAGCGGTTACGTCTTCGGCTTCCAGCCGTCGTGATCCGCACGGCCTCGGCCTCGGTATGCCGTCCGGGCCGGCGGAGGGCTACAGCGCCCACCCCGGGTTGTAGCCGGGCCGGCCGGCGTAGGCGGAGGCCAGGGCGCGCAGGGTGTCGCACGGCGTCTCCACCGGGGCTCGATCGTGGTCGTCGAGGGTCATGTCGCCGCAGGAGGTGCACCAGCCGAGCCCGTCATCGCGGTGCATCTCCAGGATCGCGCGGTGCGCGGCTGCGACGGTGCCGGGTTCATGGTCGCCGTCGAGCTGGGTGCGTAGCCAGGTGACCAGGTCGGTCATGATGCCTCCCGCGTGTGGGCCGCGACCGACGTTACGTGCGGAGCGCTGCGAGCCGGTGAGCGGGTACCGACGAGCGTCCGAGGCGACGTGATCGGACCGTAGGCACATTGAGCTAGCTCGACCCGGTTGCGGCGGCCAACGTGGTCATCCGGCCGGCGATATGGACCTTGCCACCCTGCTGCCGATGGCCGGTTCGCCCGTGGTCTCAGCGTTCGCCGCGCCGCATCGCGGCCCTGTCCCGGTCGACCAGGGGCGCAACCGTCTGTACGGACAGGACTTCTGGGCCGCTGCCGACGAAGCGGCAGGCACCGATAAGGAAGGCGCCGCCCGACCACAGTCCGCGCCGAATCGATCCGGAGCCTGCGCCAGAGCGCGCCCGGCGACGCCGCACACTTCGGGGAGCACACCTCGGTCCCACCCCCCGGTAGAACGCGGCCGCCCCTGGTGTCGCACATCGTGCACCGCATCGGTTCCGATCATCGAACGACAGGTCAGCTCCATCGTGGTGGCCGGAAGCGGGAAGACCGGCCTGCCGGTCTAGGAGGCAGCCGGGAGCAGCAGGTGGTCGAGGCAGAGATCGAGGGCGGCCTCGAGGTGGTCGGCGGAGCCGGTGGAGATGAGGACGCTGACGCCGCCCTGGATGGCGGTGATGACGGCGGCGGCGGTGCGGTCCGGGTCGAGGGCGGGGTCGGCCTCGCCGTTGGCCTGGGTGGCCTGGATGCCGAGGCGGACGCATTCCTGCCAGCGCCGGATCAGCTGGGCCGTGACCTCGCGGGCGGCGGGGCTGTGCCGGCCCACGTCGGCGATCAGGACGCCGAGCGGGCAGTGGATGCCGCGGTCGCGGTAGTTGCCGATGATCAGGTCGCGCCAGGCCTGCCAGGCCGCGCGGGAGGTGAGTTCCTCGAGGTAGGGGCGCTGGTCGTCGAAGACGTTCGCGGCCTCGTGCTCGGTGACCGCGAGCAGCAGCTGCTCGCGGCCCTGCGGGAAGTAGTGGAACATCTGGCTCTTGCCGGTGGCGCTGCGCCGGCCGACGTCGTCGAGCGTGACGGCGTTGATGCCGCGTTCGCGGATCTCGGCGGCGGCGGCCTCGACGATGCGCAGGCGGGTCGCGGCGCCCTTCCTGGTGGTCACCGGAATACTGTACTTGCAGGTACATTTTTCGGAAAATAGCGTGGCCGCCATGAAGGCAATGGTGATCACCGAGCCCGGTGGGCCCGAGGTGCTGCGGCTGCGGGAGCGGCCCGCGCCGCGGCCCGGGCCCGGGGAGATTCTGATCGACGTCCGGGTGGCGGGCGTGAACTTCTTCGATACCGCGATCCGCCGGCTCGCGCAGGCCGAGGTGCCGGGCGTGGAGGGTGCCGGCGTGGTGACGGAGGTCGGGGCGGGCGTGCGCGACCTGGCCGTGGGCGATCGGGTCGCGTGGCTGCACATGAGCTACGGCAGCTACGCCGAGCAGATCGTGCTGCCGGCGGACGGCGTGGTGCGGATCCCGGACGCGATCGACGACGAGACCGCGGCGGCGCTGATGGTGCAGGGGCTGACGGCGCATCACTTCGCGACCGTGTCGCATCCGGTGCGGCCGGGGGACGTCACGCTGGTGCACGCGGCGGCCGGCGGCGTCGGGCTGATGCTCACCCAGCTGATCAAGGCGCGTGGCGGGACCGTGATCGGACTGGTGTCCCGGCCGGAGAAGGTCCCGGTCGCGTCCCGCGCGGATCACGTGCTGGTCAGCAGCGGGGGCGCGTTCGTGGACCGGGTGCGGGAGCTGACCGGCGGCGAGGGGGTCCACGCGGTGTTCGACGGCGCGGGCGCGAGCACGTTCGAGGCGTCGATGTCGGTGCTGCGGCGGCACGGCACGTTCGTGTTCTACGGCCCGCTGATCGGCGAGCCACCGACCGTGCGACTGAGCGAGCTGCCGCGCAGCATCAGCATCACGTACCCGACGCCGGAGGATCACGTCGACACGCCGGAGAAGCTGCGGGCGCACACGTCGGAGCTGTTCGGGCTGGTGGAGAGCGGTGCGCTGACGGTCCGGATCACCGGGCGGTACGCGCTGGCCGACGCGGCGCGGGCGCACGCCGCGATCGAGTCGCGCGCGACCACGGGCAAGCTGCTGCTGTTCCCCTAGATTAGAACGCGTGTTCTAATGACGCGGTGACCATCCTGCACGCCGACCTGGACTCGTTCTACGCGTCCGTGGAGCAGCGCGACGACCCGCGGCTGCGCGGGCGTCCGGTCCTGGTCGGCGGCGGGGTGGTGCTGGCCGCCAGCTACGAGGCGAAGGCGCGCGGCGTGCGCACGCCGATGAGCCTGGCGCAGGCGCGGGCGCTGTGCCCGGACGCGATCGTGGTCCCGCCGCGGATGAGCGCCTACTCCGAGGCCAGCACGCGCGTGTTCGAGATCTTCCGGGACACGACGCCGCTGGTCGAGGGCATCTCGATCGACGAGGCGTTCCTGGACGTGAGCGGTCTGCGGAGGATCCGCGGCACCCCGGCGGAGATCGCGGCGACGCTGCGGGCGGACGTCCGCGAGCGCGCCGGGCTGCCGATCACGGTCGGCGTGGCGCGCACGAAGTTCCTGGCGAAGGTGGCCAGCGGCGTCGGGAAACCGGACGGGCTGCTGGTCGTACCGGTCGACGGGGAACTGGATTTTCTGCATCCGCTGCCGGTCGAGCGGCTGTGGGGCGTCGGGCCGGTCACCGCGGCGAAACTGCGGGACCGGCAGATCCACACGGTCGGGCACGTGGCCCGCGTCGGCGAGGCGGCGCTGGTCGCGATGCTGGGCGCAGGCGCCGGCCGCCACCTGCACGCGCTCGCGCACAACCACGACCCCCGGCGGGTACGGGCCGGAGTGCGCCGCGGCTCGATCGGCTCGCAGTGCGCGCTCGGCCGTGGGCCGCACACGTTCGCCGAGGTCGACGCGGTGCTGGCCGCGCTGGTCGACCGGGTGGCCCGGCGCATGCGCGCGGCGAGCCGGCCGGGGCGGACCGTGATGCTGCGGCTGCGGTTCGGCGACTACACGCGCGCGACCCGCTCGCGCAGCCTGCTGACGGCGACGCTGAGCACGCGCGCGATCCTGGGGACCGCGCGCGTGCTGCTGTCCGCGGCCCGGCCGCTGATCACCGAGCGCGGGATCACGCTGGTCGGCGTGGCGGTCGGCAACCTCGACGGCGGCGGCGCGGTACAGCCGGAGCTGCCGTTCGACGACCCGCACGACGAAGGGCTGGACTCCGCGCTGGACGCGATCCGCGACCGGTTCGGCGCCGGCTCGGTCACCCGGGCCGACCGGCTCGGCCGCGACCTGCACCAGGCCGCGCCGATCCTGCCGGACTGATCAGTGCGCGCCCTGCGCCCGGTCCGGTTCCGGCTTGCGATGGTCGCCGAAGCGCGGGTCGACGTCCTCGCCGATGCCGTCCGGGTCCGGCACCGCGGCCATCGGATCACTGTCGGCCGAGCCGGGCCCGTCCTGCGTCGTGTATTCGGAGTACTGCTCCGGGTTGATGTCGCTCATCCCGGAGAGGTACCCCGAAATGCCGGAAAAATCCCTGCCAGGGTACGGACGGCCCCGATCCACTTAGGATGCTGTCATGACGGACGGTTTCGGCGCCGGAGTCGCGCACCCCGCGCGGCGCCACCACCACTGGCTGGGCGGCAAGGACCACTTCACGGCCGACCGGCATTCCGGCGACCCGGTGGCCCGCTCGTGACCGGCCCCGACGTCGACGTGACCCGGGTGGTGGCGGTGTCCCCCACGCAGGCGTGGGCCGCGTGGGCAGACCCGGCGAGCTGGTGGGGGCCGGACGGGTTCCGCAGCGAGGTGCGGGAGCTGGACCTGCGCGACGGCGGCCGCTTCGACGTGGTCATGCACGGCCCGGACGGGGCCGTGTTCGAGAACGTGTACGTGTTCGGCGAGGTGGTCGAGGGCGCGCTGGTGAGCTGGGTGCATCGGGGCTCCGTGGAGCACGGGCTGGGGCCGTCGCGCTCGGTGATGACGATCGAGCCGGTGGACGCGGCCTCGACCCGCGTGTCGCTGCGGTCGTTCTACACGTCGGACCTCGATCGGAAGCGGCACCTGGAGGACTTCCAGGCCGAGGCCGGAGCCGGGCAGCTGCTCGCACGACTGGAGCACGCCGCCGCACAACTCTAGAGACGCCGACATCCTCTACGGGTACTAGATGCGCGCTGCGATCTGGCGGCGTGGCGGTGGTCGCGCGGGTTTCCGGTGCCAAGGGAACCGGCTCCGAGGTTGGCCGGCAAGCGGAGCGAAAGCGGCGTCTTGCCGGCCAACGAGGTTTGCCCGCGGGAGCATGCGGGCTGGGCCACGCCGGAAGCGGGACGATCGGGACGTTGCCCTTGCTCTTATCGCAGAGACAGCGTCACCAGCTGCTGGGTGCAGCGGGTCAGGGCGACGTAGAGGGCGTTGTGGCCGCGGGGTTCCGCGGTGATGCCGGCCGGGTCGATGAGCAGGGTGGCGTCGAACTCGAGGCCCTTGGACTGGGCGGCGGTCAGGATCGGGGTGTCGCCGAGCGCGGCGGTCAGTGCGGGGATCAGGGCGGCGGGGGCGATGACGCCGACGGTGCCACCGGACCAGCGTTGCCGGAGCATGGCGAGCGTGTCGGCGGCGACGGCCGGTAGCCGGTCGGCCCCGGTCTCGACGGTCTGCGGCGGGATGCCGGAGGAGCGGACGGCGCGGGGTGGGGCGTTGTGGCTGCCGGCGGCGCGCAGGACCGGGGTGGTCAGGTCCATCACCTCGCGTGGCGTGCGGTAGCAGATGGTCAGCTCGGCGGCGGTCCAGCGATTGCCGAGCGTGGAGCGGACCGCGTCCGCCCAGCCGGTGTGGCGGTGGGCGGCCTCGGCCTGGTCGATGTCGCCGACCGCGGTGATCGAGCGGGAGGGGCAGCGGCGCAGCACCATCTGCCACTGCATCTCGGACAGCTCCTGCGCCTCGTCGATCACCACGTGGCCGTAGACCCAGCCGCGCTGCCCGCGGGCCCGTTCGGCGACGGAACCGGGCGGCGACGGCGGGCTGCCGGGGTCGCCGAGCAGGTCGGTGATCGCGTCGAGCAGCGGGATGTCGCTCGGCGCCCAGCCCACCGCTTCCGCGTCCGCCGTGATCAGGGCGATGTCGCCGGTGGTCAGGTCCGGTGCGTGGCGGGTCAGCAGCGCGGCGTCGGTCAGCAGGGTGCGCAGCGCGGTCCGTGGGTCCCGGGCCGGCCAGACGCTCTCGACGAAGCGGGCGATGGTGGCGTCGGTGGCGATCCGGTCGCGCAGGTCGTCGAGTTCCTCGTCGGACATCAGGCCGTCGACGTCGGAGCCGGACCGTCCGTCGTCGCCGGGTTCGGGACGGAACCGGGCGAGGATGTCCTCGTATCCCTCGTCCATCTCGTCCAGCAGCGCGGCCCGCCGCTCGGCCACCGCGTCGGCCAGCGCGTGGTGCAGGTGTTCGGCGAAGACCGTCCGGGCCCGGTGGTAGGGGCGGCCCTGGACCGCCGAGGTGATCAGCTGCGCGACCGTGTCCGCGTCGATCGGGTGGAACTCGCCGTCCCAGCGCAGCTTCAGTTCGCGGGGACGGGGCAGCAGCGACCGTACGTACCGCTCCAGCGCGCCCTGCCACAGCGCGCGGCCCTTGATCTCGGCGAGCCGGCGTGGCTCGGCCCGGGTGACGGTCTCGCCGGGGATCAGCGTGTCGCAGGTGGCGGCGACGACCGCGGTCTCGCCGAGCGCGGGCAGGACCTGCGCGATGTAGTCCAGGAAGCGCGGCGACGGGCCGAGCACCAGCACCGCCCGCTCGGCCATCTGACGGTACGTGAACAGCAGGTACGCCACCCGGTGCAGCGCCACCACGGTCTTGCCGGTGCCGGGTCCGCCCTGGACGATCAGCGGGCCGGTCGCCTCGGCACGGATGATCGCGTCCTGCTCGCGTTGCAACGTGGCGAACGCGGTCGACATCCGGCCGGTGCGCCGCTCGTCCAGCGCGGCCAGCAGCGCGCCCTCGCCGACCAGTTCGCCGGCCCCGGCGCCGTCCAGCGGTTCGTCGTCGACGCCGGTCACGGCCGGGCCGTCGGTGCGGACGTGCCGGCGCCGGGCCTGGCCCTGCGGGTCGACCGGGGTCGCGGTGTAGAACGGCCGCGCGGCCGGCGCGCGCCAGTCGACCACGATCGGGTCGGCGGTGTCGTCGTCGTCCCGGAGCCCGATCCGGCCGACGTGCCGGACCGTTCCGTCCACGCCGTCGAGCCGGCCGAAGATCAGCCCGCCCGTCGCGCGCCGTAGCTCCTCGAGCTGTGCCCGCAGGCCGCGCTGCCGGGCCCGGCCGGTGGCGTCCTCGGCCGGCACCGTCAGCTCCGCCGCCAGCCTCGCCGACAGCCGTTCCCGCTGCGCGATCGCGGCATCCAGGAATGCCTGTTCCTCCGCGACGGCGGCCGCGTCGAGAATGGATGGTGAATCATTGCTGAGCACATTGACCTCCCGGCGTGTTCCGCCGGGAATGATAACGACGGAAAAGCGCGCACATCAGCACCGGGAGACAGTCGTCTCACCAGCTTGCACAATGCCCGCCGATCGCATCTCCCGAATATTTCCACCACCTTGACCAACCTCTGGAAATGTGTTCTCACAGGAATTCCGAATCGATTCTCACGTCGGGTATCGGCGTGCGGAAAGCGTCGCTCCGCGGACGGCGATGAACGCCTCCCGGACCACGCGACGATCGATTCCGGCCGGCCGTCACAGCAGGCGCAGCCGGCGGGACGCGACGGTGACGGTGATGCGCTGGCCCCAGGTCAGCGGGAGGGCGTCGGATTCGAGGCCGTCGGCGAAAGCGACCAGGCGCTCGGACTCGCCGGCCAGTTCCAGGGACTCGCCGGGGTGCAGCAGGCCGGCGGACTGGGCCACGCCGGTGGACGGGGAGGGCCATGCCTCGCGGACGTACCAGCACAGGTGCGGGTCGGCCGGAGCCGGCATGGGTGGGGCGGTGGCGCGTTCACGGGCGATCGAGGCGCACCAGCCGGTGGCGCCGGTGCCGGTGCCGATGATCACGCCGGACGAGGACTGGCGCTCCCGGTCGCCGCCGGGGGTGGTCAGGACGTAGCGGGCGGACTGATGGCCGGGCTGCCCGATGTAGATCTCGTTGAGGCCGTGCAGTTCCTGGCCGTCGTCGAGGCGGGCGGTGACCATGGTGTGCGACGAGCCGGCGGGGCGGTCGTGGAGCAGCGCGGGGACCGCGCCGGCGGGATGCCGGACCAGGACGCCCGCGTTGCGGCCGGGCTCCGGGTCGACGCCGATGACCGGCTGGCCGTCGAGGTACTTCGCCACGTTCGCGACCAGGCCGTCCTGGCCGACCGCGACGATCACGTCCTCCGGGGCGAACAGGAAGCGGGGCAGGTCGGCGCGTTCGACGTGGCCGCGGCGCCAGTCGGCCGGGATGGCGGCGCTGACCGCGGTGAGGGCCGCGGTCAGCGCGTCGTGCCGGGCGGTGACGTCGTCGAGCGTGCGGCCGCGTTCGCGGAGGAAGAACGCGGCCGCGCCGCGGGTGCCGTGCCGGGCGAGCAGCTCGTCGAGCTCGCTGCGCCGCGACACGATCACCACCCGGGGGTGGAGCGTGCTCACGACAGCCGCCCGAGGACCTTGCTGAGCAGGTCCGGCGTGACGGTCAGCTCGTTGATCGCGGGCAGCTGGCCGGCCAGTTCCTTGACCGCGAGCGCCTGGAGCACGGCCGGGGGCAGGTCACGGTACGCGGCCAGGCGCGCGACCTCCGCCTCCGCCTCGGCCAGGCCGACGAGCCGGGTGCCGGTCGCGCGCGCCTCGTCCCGTACCCGGGCGGCGTCTGCTTCTGCGGTGGCCTTTCGCCGCAGCCGGTCCGCCTCGGCAGCGCTGGCCACGTCCTGCCGCTCGGCCTCCAGTTCGGCCTCGCGGCGGGTGTTCGCGCCGCGCTGCTCGACCAGCTGCTGCTCGCGCCGGGCCAGCTCGATCCGGCTCTGCAGCTCGTTCTCCGCGATCGACTGCTCCTGCTGCACCGCGTGCGCGCGGCGGGCGTAGGTGGCCCGGTCCGCGTCCTGCTGCACCTGCTCCCGGGTGGGGGTCTGCAGCGCGCGTTCCATCTCCGGCTCGGGGCGCAGCGCGACGACGCGCGCGCTGACCACGGAGACGCCGGTCTCGGTCAGCCGCGGGTCGTCCGCGAGCGCGGCGGCGACCGCGGCCCGGATGGTGGCGATGCCGGTGGTCAGCGCGTCCGCCAGCGGCACCCGGGCGAGCAGGTCGAGCGCGGGCTGCTGGGCCAGCTCGGCGAGCATGCCGGCCACCTGGTCGAGCGGCTGGCCGCGCCAGGTGCCCCGGTACGGGTCGATGGAGAAGTCCAGGCGTTCCGCCGCCTTCACCGGGTCGCTCACCCGGTAGGTGACCGTGGCCTGCACGGTCACGTCCGCGAAGTCCTCGGTACGGGCGTGGAACAGCAGCGGCAGCTCGCGGTCGTCGACCGGCACCTCGGACAGTGCGGCGGTGAGCGGCCGGTACCAGAACGACAGCCCGGTGCCGGCCCGCCGGACCCGGCCGCCGACGGTGTGGCTGACCCAGCTGGTCGGTGCGGACCGCAGGTGCCGCAGGTGGAAGCGGCGGGTCACGTCGGCCATGGTACGTACCTCCCGAATGTTTTCGTCATCATGACGATAAACTCCGGACGCTATTATCGTCAACATGACGATTACGGTGGACCTGGTGCTGCTCACGATCCGCGACGGCGTGCTGCAGGTGCTGCTGATCCGGCGCGGCATCCCGCCGTACCAGGGGATGTGGGCGCTGCCCGGCGGGTTCGTGCTGGACGACGAGGACCTCGCCGACGCGGCCCTCCGGGAGCTGCGCGAGGAGACCGGCCTGGACCCGCGGCACCTGGAGCAGCTGGCCACCTACGGCACGCCGGGCCGCGACCCGCGCGGGCGCGTGGTCACGGTCGCCTACCTCGCGCTGCTGCCGGATCTGCCGTCCCCGGTCGCGGGCAGCGACGCGGCCGGTGCGGCGTGGCGGCCCTACGACGAGGTGGCCGGCGGCGGGCTCGCGTTCGACCACGACCGGATCCTGGCCGACGGCGTCGAACGGGCCCGGTCCAAACTGGAGTACACGCCGCTGGCCACCGCGTTCTGCCCGGCGGAGTTCACGATCGCGGACCTGCGCGGCGTGTACGAGACGGTGTGGCGCACCACGATCGACGCCCGCAACTTCCACCGCAAGGTGACCGGCGCGGACGGTTTCGTCGAGCCGGCCGGCGGCACCGTGACCCGCGACCGGGGCCGCCCGGCCCAGCTGTTCCGCCGCGGCCCGGCCACGCTGCTGCACCCACCCCTGCTGCGGCCGCATCGGCAGGCCTGACTTTCGTACCGTTGATGAGACTTTTCGGTTGCCGATGTACGCCATCCGGGTGACCCCGGCGGCGCCACCTGCACCGGAGCCGAGAGGCCCGACTTGTCGGCGCATGTCGATGCGGGAAGACTGTCGCGGTGCGTGAGTACCAGGTGCTCGGTGGGCGATATCGGCTCGACGGTGAGGTCGGGCGCGGCGGCATGGCGGCGGTGTGGCGGGCCTACGACGAGGTGCTCGGCCGGCCCGTGGCCGTGAAGGTGCTGGCCGGGCCGTATGCGAGCGATCCACAGGCGCGGGTGCGCATCCGTGAGGAGGCGCGTGCGGCGGCCCGGCTGTCGCATCCGAACATCGCGCAGGTGCACGACTTCGGCGAGGTCTCCGACGGCGACGAGGTCCTGCCGTTCGTGGTGATGGAGCTGGTCAGCGGCGTGACGCTGGCCAGACGCCTGCGCGCGGAGCCACTGTCGCTGGACGACGCGCTGCGCTGCTGCGCGGAGATCGCAGCGGCGCTGACCGCGGCGCACGAGGAAGGGCTGGTGCACCGCGACATCAAACCGGCGAACGTGATGCTCACCCGGCAGGGCGCCAAGGTCGTCGACTTCGGCATCGCGGCGGTGGCCTCGCCGGGCAGCGGGGGCGGGCCGGTCGAGGTGCCGGTGGGGACGCCGGGCTACATCGCACCGGAGCGGCTGACCGGCGACGGCGTCTACCCGGCCACCGACGTGTACGCGCTGGGCGTGCTGCTGTACCTGCTGATCGCGGGACGGGCGCCGTGGACGGCGGAGAGCATCACGGAGATGCTGGACGCGCACGTCTACACGGAACCGGATCCACTGCCGCCGCTGCCGCACGTGCCGCCCGCGGTGATCGCGCTCTGCGAGCGCTGCCTCCGAAAGGATCCGGCGGTACGGCCGAGCGCCCGCGAGGCGGCGGTGCTGCTGGCGGAGGCGGCGGGGGTGCGGATCGTGACCGGCGGGCCCGGGCCGGCCGTGATGGACGAGCCGTCCCTGGCGCTGACCCCCCGGGCCGCGGTGGCACCGGGGCTGCCGGCGGCGCCGGGGCTCTCGGCGGCGTCAGGCCTCTCGGCGTCGTCAGGCCTTTCGGGAGCGTCGGGCCTTTCGGGAGCGTCAGGCCTTTCGGGAGCGTCGGGCTCGTCTGCCGCGCCGGGGTTGCCGGCCACGCCGGGCCTGCCGGGCGCACCGGGACAGCAGCACGCGATCGGCATGCCCGCCACGCCGGATATATCGAACAGTTCCATCGATCCGGGAATATCGGGTATCTCCGGGCTTGCCGCACTGGATCCGCCGATCCCGCCGGACGAGTCGACCACGTCGAGCACGCCAGGCGTGCCGCAGCCGCCACGCTCCCCGGATGCGTCGCAGTCGTCGCACTCCCCCGGCGTGCCGCAACCGCCACACACCCCCGGTGCGCCGCCACCGGCGCACTCCCCCGGCATGCCGCCACCGGCGCACTCCCCGGATTCACCGGCCGCCGGCGTGAACCCGGGAGCGGACCCGGACGACCGCCCGGACCGCCGCACACCCGCCAACCGCCGCACGCTCGCGATCGCCGCCGGCGTGCTGGCCGTGCTCGCCGCTGCCGGCGCCCTGACCGCCGCGACGATCGGCACGACCGGCGCCGACCGCGACGTCACGCAGCCCGCCGCCTCGGTCCCGCCCGGCATGACCGCCCCGCCGCCCACCGCCGGCACCTCAGCGCAGCCCGGCACCGGCCCCGCGACCGGTGGCAGTCCCGGCGCCGCGCAGGCCGGCCCCGGCGCGATCCGGAGCGGCGCGGCGCAGCCCCCGGCCGGCCTGTCGCAGTCCTCCGGCACGGTCGCCGCACCGCCCCCGGCCGCGCCGCAGGGCGCCGTCACCACCACCGCCGCACCGCCGCCCGATGAGCCGCCCGCGGAGGAACCGGACCCGGTCGTGCCGCAGCAGCGCACGTTCAGCTCGGCCGGCGGCACCGTGGACGCCACCTGCACCACCGCGGACCAGGCCCGGCTGGTCTCCTACACGGCCACGAAGCCGTACAAGGTGGACAGTGTCGATCCCGGCCCGGCCGTACCGGCGGAAATCGTCTTCCGGCACGGCAACCGTTACGTGACCATGGCGGTGACCTGCGCCGGTGGCGTGCCGTCCGCGGCGACCACGGAAGGCTGACCGCCTATACCTCTCGGTAGAGGCACGTTTCCGCTTCCGGGCCGACGAACGCGCGCCGCACCGCCCGTACCGTTTTTCTCGGATGCGGCGAACGCCGGGAGAACACGGGTTGAGGAGCGGTGATGGTGGAGCGGTTCACGGTCGGGAAGCGGCTGACGAGCTCGCTGCACAGGGTGCGCGGCATGGCCAACGGCCCGATCGGCACCGGTGCGCTGCTGTGGTCGATCGCCGGCGACAAGGAGGTCGCGCCGGTGCTGGACGGCTTCGACATCTCCGCGCGCGTCGTCTTCGCGGTGCTGCGCACGCCCGGCAGGGTGTGGCGAGAGCCGGACACCGGCGCGATGTGGGACCCGGACGCGGAGCCGCGCAAGGGCCCGTTCGAGGGTGTGCCGGCCGTGCTGGACGAGACCACCGACCAGGTCATGTCCGTCTCCGTCGCCGCGGCGGACGCGTTGCGCGGCGACGTGGCGGACTCGCGCGTGCTGCTGCTGGCCGAGATCCTGGCGAACCCGGACTCGGAGGCGTCCGCGGTGATCCGCGACTGCGGCGAGGACCCGGCGGAGGTGCGCGCGGCCGCGCTGGCCGGCACCGCGCCGGTGCGCCCGGACCGGCTGGTGCCTGAGCTGCGCCCGGCCCGGAACGCGCTGCTCGGCCGGGTCCGCTACCGGGGTCGCGGGCTGCGCGACAAGCTGCTGCTGTCGGTGCTGGCCCGGGAGATCAACCACGCGGACGAGCCGGTCTTCTGGGCCCGGCTGGAGGCGGACGAGCGCGCCCGCGAGCAGGGCCGCGCGACGCGCACCGACGACCTGCTCCTGGCGCTGCTGGCCACGCACGAGGTGGTGCTGGCGTACCCGCACATGGGCGCGCTCGGCCGGGACCGGCGCACCGGCGGCGAGGCCCTGCTGGCGCAGGGCATGGACCATCGGCGGGTACGGTCGGTCGCGCTGGACAACCGGCCGGACGAGGTGCCGGTCAGCGAGATCATCAAAACCGGGCCGGACTTCCCGAAGGACACCGGCGTGCTGCTCGACCGGCTGGCCGCGCACCCGGGCAACCGCTCGGCCCGGATCCTGAGCGCGCTCGGCTACGTGTCACAGGTCTAGCACGAGGCGGGGACCGGCCGCGCGCGAGACGCACAGCATCATGCAGGAGTTGGCCGCCCGCTCCCGCGCGGTCAGCACGTGGTCGCGGTGATCGACCGCGCCGGCCAGCACCTTCGTCTCGCAGCTGCCGCAGATGCCCTCCTCGCAGTCGCGGTGCACGCCGACGCCGGCCTCGATGACGACGTCGAGCGCGCTGCGGCCGGCCGGCACCGCGAGGTCGAGCCCGGAGCGTTCCAGCCGCAGCGTGAACGCGCCCGGCTCGGCCGCCTCCGCGTCGTCCGGGGCCCGGAAGTGCTCGGCGCGCAGCCGCTCACCCTGGCCGCGGGCGTCGAGCGCGGCCCGGACCGCCTCGATGAGCGTGACGGGCCCGCACACGTAGACCAGGCCGGTGCCGTCCAGCAGTCCGTCGATCGCCGGGCGGCCGTCGACCGCGGTCTCGTGGATCGTCGTGTGTGGACCGAGGGCCTCGATCCGTTGCCGGAAGGGCATGCGGGCGGCGCTCCGTCCGATGCAGACGAGCCGCCAGGGCCGGTCGCCGGCCGCCAGCCGTTCAGCCATCGGCAGCAGCGGGGTGATGCCGACGCCACCGGCGATCAGCACGTAGTCGCCGGCGTCCTCAAGCGCGAAGTGGTTCCGGACGGCGCGGACCGTGACCCGGTCGCCCGGCCGCAGCGTGCGGTGCACCCAGTCGGAGCCGCCGCGGCCGGCCGGCTCGTGCCGTACCGCCACGGTCAGTGACGTCGCGTCCGGCGTGCCGCACAGCGAGTACTGCCGGACCGTACCGTCGCCGACGACCAGGTCGACGTGGGCGCCCGGTGTCCAGGCGGGCAGCCGGGTTCCGGCCAGCTCGACCGTCAGCACGTCCTCGGCCTCGAGGACCAGGCCGCGCACCGTCAATTCGTGCATGGTGGGCTCCTCCTTCGCACACGGACCCAAGTCGCATTGAATTGGATACAGAAACTCTAACTCTGGATCCCTTCATTCGCCAGAGGGGTGAGCACCGCCAGGTACTCCGCCTCCTCGGTCAGCAGCCGCGGCCAGTGCCGGAGCGCGATGCGCTCCCCGCCGAGGAGGATGCCGTCGAGGCGCAGGCCGGTACCCTCCAGCAGCAGCGCAAGGTCCGCCGGGCTGTAGCAGCGCAGCCGCTGGGTGACCTTCCGGTCCGGCGCGGTCACGTCCCACCAGGTGTCGAACGCGGTGCTGGTGACCGGGTCGAACCATGTCTCCTCGCGCAGCTCATGCGCGTACCCGCGGGTGGGGTCCGGTAGCCGCGACCGCCGCCGTGGTCCCGAAGCCCGACCCCAGCTCCAGCACCCGCAACGGCCCGGCACCGGCATGCGCGCGCAGCAGCCGCACCCGCCGGTGATCGCGCTCGGTCACCCGCGCCATGCCCCCGGCCCACCACACGCCGGTCCGCGAGTAGAAATCCTCCACCCAGTCCATGGTCTTCAAGCCACCACGCCGGTACGCCGTGCGCAACGCGTTTCCGGCCGGTCCGTGCGCGTATGCGCGAGGTTCAACCGGCCATGGTCACCGCCCCCGGCGGCCGGATGTACTCGACGGCGTGCGAAACGATCTCGCGCGGCTGCTGCACGGGCCTGGTCACTCCCCTGCTCGACCCGCTCGGCGACCTGCCGGCCGGCGTGCACGTGGTTCAGCTGGCGTGCGGCACCGGCGGGCTCGCCATCGCGAACGTCGAATTCCGTCCACACCGTCTCGGCACCGGCGGCTACCGCCTGCCCGCCACCGCCCGGCTGCTCACCGCCCACCGCTGACCCCCCCTGCGGCCGGGCAGGTAGTCACTCTATGCGATCGACCCGGTCAGGCCGGCCGCGCCGGCCTGTCACCGGGCGGCGTACCGGTCGCTGTCTCGCGTGAACCGGCGAACAGTGCTCCCCGCAGAAAGATCTCAACGGCGTCCCGGATGGCGGCCCGGTCGTGGTCGGGGGCCGGCAGGTGCAGTGGGTGCTCGGAAAGCGGCTCGCGGGCCTGCAGCAGCGTGGCGAAACGTTGCCGGCCGGTCGTCAGGTTGATGAACATGCTCGCGAGAAGTTCGTACGAGCGCGGGCCGGGATCCGTTCCGTGGTGCGCGTCGAGCGCTCTGAGGAAGTCGGCGACCGCGGCCTCCGCTCGCTCGATGACCTCGCGGTGGAGCATGGTGCCGAGGCCGGCGAACTGTTCGGCTCCGCTCATCACCACGCGCTGAAGGCGGACGGCGCCCCGCCAGGTCGAGAGATCGCTGAAGCCGACCGCGAACGCCTCCAGCTCCGCCGCCGGGCGGGACAGGTCGGCGAGTTTCGGCATCTCGTCCTGGAACCGCTCCACGGCCTTCGCCAGCGCGCTGCGGAAGAGTGCCTCCTTGTTGCCGAAGTGCGCGTACACCGTGCGCTTGGTGGTGGACGCGCGTGCCGCGACCTCGTCCATCGAGGTGTTCTCGTAGCCGTGCGCGACGAAGGTGGCTATCGCCGCCGAGAGGATGGCTTGGTCGAGGGGTACGCCACCGATCATCTTCATGCGCTCACCTTCGCATCCTTGATTGATGACTCGAAGCTTGACACAGCCCGCTTGTATACTCCACCGTATAGTATACCTACTCGACGATCATGGAGTCAGCCGTGCCAGAGCAAGCGAACGAAGAAGAAGTTCCACAGCCCCGACGGTTCTCCCGGCGTTCGATATTGAGGATGTCCGCGCTGGGCGTGGGCGCCGGAGTGGCCGGAGCCGCCGGCTTCGCAGGCGGAAGACTGACCTCCCCGGGCGCGGAGGTCCCGGACTGGACCGCGGCGGACATCCCCCCGCAGAACGGCCGGCGCGCGGTGGTGACCGGTGCCAACGGCTATCCGAACGACGGGCGCAGCGGACTGGGATACCACGAGGCACTCGGGCTCGCGATCGCGGGCGCGGACGTGACGATCGCCTCCCGCAACGCCGAACGTGGCGCAGAGGCGGTCCGCCGGATTCGCGAAGCGGCGCCGGGCTCGTCGGTGCGATTCGAGACGCTCGACCTGACGAACCTCGCATCGATCGAAGCCTTCGCCGAGCGCCTCCAGGCGACCGGAGACCGGCTGGACCTGCTGATCAACAATGCCGGGGTGATGGCCCGGGTCAATCGCGAGGTGAGCGTCGACGGCTTCGAGCGGACCTTCGCCACCAACGCGCTCGGCCCGTTCGCGTTGTCGGCCCGGCTGCGGCCGCTCCTGCAGAAGGGCAACGATCCACGGATCATCTGGACGGCGAGCCTGCGCGGCCACACCGGCTCGATCAATTTCGACGACCTGCAGAAGGAACGGACGTACGACTACGTCAAGGCGTACGACGACACCAAGCTCGCCAACATGCTGCTCGCCTTCGAATGTGAGCGCCGGAGCAAGGCATCCGGCTGGCGGATCACCAGCATCGCCGCACACCCCGGTGTCGCACGAACCAGCATCGTCCTGGACGGGCCCGGCCCGGACACCACGGAGGGGCGGCGCTTCCGGTTCATCCGCCCGATGTGGCAGGACCCCGCCGTGGGTGCTCTTCCCATCCTGTACGCCGCGACGTCGCCGCAGGCCAACGGTGGCGGCTACTACGGCCCGAAGGGTTTCCAGGCGGTGCGCGGCCTGCCGGGCGTGGAGATCGTCCCGGAGAACGCCCGGGACCCGCAACTGGGAGCGAGGCTGTGGGCCACTCTGGAGGAACTCGGTAAGGTCTCGTTCGGCGACGCGGGCCGGCCGTAACTCTCACCGGCCCGTGCCGAGGGGGATCAGCGGTCCGGGCCACCGCGGTGCACGGGCGGGCCATCGGATCAGCCGTGAACGCGTCGCGCGGCCCGCACCCGGCGGAACATGAGGTGGACATGGCGTTCCGGCGCGCGTTCACCTCAGCATGACGCCGGCTGCGGGTCGCCCTGGAGATAGCGAGTGATCATGTCGATGAGCTCGGTCTCGATCGTGGCGATGGGAACGGGGCGAGGGCCGGCCATCAGTTTGTGGGTGTTCATCTCGATGGTGAACAGGACCAGTTCGGCGGCGGTACCGAGGTCGCGGACCCGCACGTCCGGGTGACGGGCGAGCAGATCGCGGATCTGGGTGGTGCGGGTCTCGCCGTGCCGGTTGATCGCGTCCAGCAGGTCGGGTGAGACCGGCGCCTGCTCGATCATGATGCGGAGCAGCTGCGGGTCGTCACTGTGGTGGTCGATCGCGTCGCGGACCATGGCATGCACCATCGCGCGCAGGCTGCCCGGTGTCAGGTCGATCCGGTCCGCGGCGGTCCAGGTGCCGCGGTCGATGTGCCGGATCAGGAGCTGGGCCAGGATCGCGTCCTTGTTCGGGAAGTACTGGTACAGCGAGCCGATCGAGATGCGAGCCTGTTCGGCGATCCGGTTCGTGGTGCCGGCGGCGTAGCCGTACTCGGTGAAAACATGAGCAGCCGCGGTCAGGATGCGCTCGCGGGTGAGTTCCGCGCGCACCTGCCGGGGCTCGCGACGTGGCTGGAGACGGCGGGCGGCGGGCGGCATCGGGCGTCCTTCCGGAGGCGGTGAAAGCGAGTAGCCAAAGAACCGAGCTATTGTTCACAATAGTGCGGTGAGCTGGGAAAACAAGACATGATACCGAAGGTCTACCGGCCCTCGTCACGCACGGTGAGCACGCTGGAGGTGCGCCGCCGGGAGTTCCTCTCGCCGAGCTTCGCGAGCGTCACACTCGGCGGGCCGGACGTGCGGAGCCTGGTGCCGGCCGGCGGCGACCAGGCGGTCCGGCTGTTCTTCCCGCGGGCGGGACAGACCGGGCTGCGCATGCCGACGCTGTCCAGCGAGGCATGGATGGCGCAGGTGCTGCTGATGCCGAAGGCGGTGCGGCCCTGGGTGCGGAACCTGACGATCCGCCGGGTACGGCCCGCGGACGACGAGGTCGACATCGAGTTCGCGGTGCACGGTGACTCGCCGATGTCGGACTGGGTGCGCCGGGCCGCGCCGGGCAGCCCGGCCGGGATCCTCGACATCGGCACGACGTACCGCCGGCCGGAGCACGCGCAGGCGCAGCTGCTGGTCGGCGACGAGACCGCACTGCCCGCGATACTGTCCATCCTGGACGGTACGCCGCCGGCGCTGCCCACCACGGTGTTCCTGGAGGTGCCGACCCGGGCCGACATCCGGGACGTGGACGCGCACTGGCTCAGCCGCGACGATCCCGCGCTGCGGCCCGGCGAGCTGGTGCTGGACGCGCTGCGGCGGGCCACGCTGCCGGCCGGCCGGTACTACACCTGGGTCGCCGGCGAATCCCGGCTGGCCACGTCGGTGCGCCGGCATCTGGTCGGCGACCGTGGCGTACCCAAGCAGGACATCTCGTTCTTCGGCTACTGGCGTCTGGGCCGGTCCGCTCCCGGCTGAGAGAGGGATTTCTCGTGCAACGGACTCATTTTCGCCGGCTGACCAGCGTGGACGAGGTCGAGTCGGCCGTCGGCCGCGCCCCGGCGGTGATCATGCTGAAGCAGATCAGCGCGCTCGACGAGGGCTGCCGGGCGATCCTGGCGCTCAGCCCGATCGCGGCGTTCGGCTACCGCGACGCCGGCGGCGTCCCCCGGACCACGTTCGTCGGCGGTACGCCCGGATTCGCCCGCGTGCACTCGCCGACCCGGATATCGTTCGCCGCTCCGGACGTACCCGCCGGTCCGGTGTCGTTGTTCTTCCTGCTGCCGGGCGTGGGCGAGGTCCTGCGCGTCAACGGCACGATGTCCGGCCGCGCGGTCCGCGTCGCCGAGGCGTTCGTCCACTGCGCACAGGCGGTGCTGCGCTCCCGGCTGTGGCAGCCGCCCGTCCCGGGCGCGGCGGTTGCCGCTCCGGGTGACGGGCCGCTGAGCGGGCCGGGCGTCGCCGGCTTCCTCGCCACCGCGCCGTTCCTCGCGCTGTCCACGTGGGACGGTGACGGCGGCAGCGACACCAGCCCGCGCGGCGACCGGGGGACGGTGGCGCGGATCCTCGACGGGCACACGCTGGCGATCCCGGACCGGAAGGGCAACCGGCGCGCGGACACGCTGCACAACCTGCTGCGCGACGACCGGCTGGCGTTCGCCGCGCTGGTGCCGGGCCGCACCGGCGTGCTGCACGTCAGCGGCCGCGGCGTGATCACGGACGATCCGGCGCTGCTGGAGACCATGGCGCTGCGCGGCATGGCGCCGCACGCGGCGCTGCTGATCGACGTCGAGCACGCGGAGGTGCGCGGCAACGACGCGGTCGCCCGGTCCCGGATCTGGAACGCCGGCACCCACCTCGGCCGGGACACCGCGCCGGACATGACGGTGCTGGCCAGCCGGCATCTGGCGGCGAACACCAAGCGCGGCGGGTCCCTGCTGCGGGCGATCGGCGCGATCCCCGGGATCGGCCGGCTGCTGCGGCCGGTGATGAACCGCGCCTACCGGACCGGGCTGGCGAAGGAGGGATACGACGACGTCTCCACCGGCGTCCCGGCCGGCGGCGTCACGGCCGGCGGCGTCACGGCCGGCGGCGTCACGGCCGGCGGCGTCACGGCCGCCGACCCACTGCGGCAGGTGCGGATCGTGGAGATCCGCCGGGAGACGCCGAGCGCGGTCACGCTGGTGCTGGAGGACCCCGGCGGCACGTTCGACTTTAGGCCCGGCCAGCACTTCACGCTCGTCGCCGACGTCGGCGGGCAGCCGGTGCGGCGTGCCTACTCGGCCTCGTCCGCCCCCGGCTCCTCCCGGCTGGAGGTGACGGTCAAGCAGGTCGACGGCGGCCGGTTCTCCGGGCACGTGCACCGGGAGCTGCGCGCCGGGGACTGGATCGCGGTGCTCGGGCCGTCCGGCACGTTCCACCTGCCGGATCCGGCGCCGGAGGAGATCGTGCTGATCGCCGCGGGCAGCGGGGTGACGCCGATGATGAGCATGATCCGGGCGTACCGTGGGCGGGTGTCGCTGCTCTACAGCAGCCGCTCGCCGGAGGAGGTCATCTTCGGCGACGCGCTGGCGGCCGCGGGCCACGTGTCCGTCACGCACGTGCTGACGCGCCGTGACGGACGGCTGGACGCGCACGGCGTACACCGGTGGATCTCCGGTCTGTCCGCGTCGCCGGCGGCGCACTATTTCGTGTGCGGGCCGGACGCGTTGATGGACACCGTCCACGGTGTGCTGTCCGGGCTCGGGATTCCCGCGACGCACGTGCATCAGGAGCGCTACAGCAGCGCGCCGGACGCGGCCGTGACCACCGCGCCGCAGCCGATGACCGTCGAATCCTTCGGTACGGTGACGGTCGAACCCGGGCAGACACTGCTCGACGCCGGGCTGGCCGCCGGGCTGCCGATGCCGTACTCCTGCACCGTCGGCAACTGCGGTGACTGCCTGGTCCGCCTCCGCGGCGGCGAGGTCAGCACGTCCGACCCGAACGACCGGACCCGCCCCGGATACGTGCTGGCGTGCCTCAGCTGCCCGCTGTCGCCGGTAACGGTGGACATCAGCGAGCCGCCCGCGCCCTGACCTTCGCCACCCGCGCGGCAAGCAGGGCGATGGATCAGCGTCCACGCGAGCCGCCGGCCGGCCCGGACGCGGCCGGATCCAGTGGCGCGAGGCCGTCGGGGGCGGGCCGCCCGGCGGTGATGAACAGGTCGCTCCGGTGCGGGCCCCGGACGCCGGCGAGGCGCCGCGACTCGACCGCGCCGCCGCCGGCCGGCTCAGGAAATCGTCAAGTGGAGGAACTTTTTCTAAGTTGATTCTTTCCTCCACTTTCCGGGTATGGTGACGGCCGAACCCGACCGAACCTGGAGCGAACGATGTCCGACGTCACCCCCTTCCCCATCGCGATCCCCGACGAAGCCCTCCTCGACCTGCGGCAACGTCTCACCGCGACGCGCTGGCCGGACCGCGAGACCGTGCCGGGCGCCGGCCAGGGACCGCAGATCGAGCGGATCCGGGCGCTCTGCGAGTACTGGGCCACCGGCTACGACTGGCGGCGCTGCGAGCGGGACCTCAACAACCTCGGGTCGATGCACACCGAGATCGACGGGCTGGGGATCCACTTCCTGCACGTGCGCTCGGCCGAGCCCGGTGCGGTCCCGCTGCTGCTGTGCCACGGCTGGCCCGGGTCGGTCCTGGAGTTCCGCGAGCTGATCGGCCCGCTCACCGACCCGGTCGCGCACGGCGGCGACGCCGCGGACGCGTTCCACGTGGTGATCCCCTCGATGCCCGGCTTCGGTTTCTCCGGCAAGCCGGCCGGGACCGGCTGGAACGTCGCGCGGATCGCCGACGCCTGGCTCACGCTCATGGAACGCCTCGGCTACCACAGCTTCTTCGCCCAGGGCGGCGACTGGGGCTCCGCGGTCGTCGAGCGGATCAGCCGCGCGGCGCCCGACCGGTGCCGGGGCGTGCACGTCAACCTGCCGATGGTGTTCCCGACCGCGCAGGAGATCAGCGAGGCCACGCCCGAGGAGCAGCGCATGATCGGCCGCGCTCAGCACTACCAGGACGAGCTGGACGGGTACGCCCGGGAGCAGGCCACTCGCCCGCAGACGATCGGATACGCGCTGTCCGACTCGCCGGCCGGGCTCGCCGCCTGGATCTACACGCTGTTCCAGGACGTCGCCGAACACGACGGCGACCCGGAGACGGCCGTCGGCCGGGACGAGATCCTCGACGACATCATGCTCTACTGGCTGCCCAACGCGGCCGCATCGGCCGCGCGCCTCTACTGGGAGGAGCGGCAGCGCCCCACGTTCGCCGCCGAGCCGAACCCGGTACCCGCCGGCTTCAGCATCTTTCCCGGCGAGGCCGTGCAGGCGTCGCGCCGATGGGTCGAGCGCCGATACCCGTCCCTGCTGCACTACGCCCAGCTCCCCCGGGGCGGGCACTTCGCCGCACTCGAACAGCCGGGCCTGCTCACCGAGGAGATCCGGACGACGTTCCGCACCTGCCGGAACCTCCCGGAGGCCGCACGTCCATAGCGTCGCCGGACGGTGCCGGCCGGCCGGGGTCGCGGGGCAGAGCGCAATCTCGGAGAACGGGGGACGTGGGCGGGCGGGCAGACTATGCGCGTTCCCGTGCGGTGTGCCGCGTGGCCGGAGGTGGGCATGTACCGACCGATGCTGGCGCCGCTCGCCGGCTCGCTGGTGTGGAGCGCGGTCGTCGCCGGACTGCCGATCATCACGTTGTTCGTGTTGCTGGGGGTCGCGCGGGTGCGGGCGTGGCTGGCCGCGCTCGGTGCGCTCGCCGTGGCCGCCCTGGTGTCCGTCGTGGCGTACGCGATGCCGGCCGGGCAGGTGCTGCTCACCGCGAGCCTGGGGGCGGCGTTCGCGCTGTTCCCGCTCGTGTGGACGTTCGGCACCGCGATCTGGATCTACCGGATGACCGTGACGAGCGGGCACTTCGACGTGCTCGGGCGTGCGTTCACCCGGGTCAGCGGCGACCGGCAGGTGCAGGCGCTGGTGATCGCGTTCTGCTTCGGCGCGCTGCTGGAGGGACTGGCCGGTCAGGGTACGCCGGTCGCGATCACCACGGTGATGCTGCTGGCGCTGGGGCTCGGTCCGATGAGGGCGGCCACGGTCGCGCTGGTGGCCAACACCGTGCCGGCCGCGTTCGGGCCGCTAGGCCTGCCGATCACCACGCTGGCGGGGGTCACCGATCTGCCGGCGGGCGACCTGGGCGCGATGGCCGGGCGCCAGGTACCGGTGATCGCGCTGTTCGTACCGCTGCTGCTGGTCGGTCTGGTCGGTGGCCGCCGCGGCGTGCGCGGCACGTGGCACGTCGCGGCCGCCTGCGGCGTGTCGTTCGCGGTGGCGCAGTTCCTCACCTCGAACTATCTCTCGGTCGCGCTGGCCGACATCGTGGCGGGGCTGGTCAGCGCCGTGGTGGTGGCGGTGACCGCCCGCGTGTGGCCGCCGCGGCGCGACGGTGGGGGCGGCGCACCGGCGGGCTCGCGGCCGGCGGCCGTGACCGGCGGGGCGGGCGGCACGGTCACCCTCGCGGCCCCCACGAGACCGGACACCGCGGCCGAGGTATGGCGGGCGTACGCACCGTACCTGTTGATCGTGGTGATCTTCGGCCTGTCGCAGGTGCCGGTGATCGCGGACGCGCTGAACGCCGTGACCGTGACGTTCCGGTGGCCGGGCCTGCACCTGCTGACCGGCTCCGGTGCGCAGTCGTCCCTGCCGGTGTTCCGGTTCAACTGGCTCTCCTCGACCGGCACGCTGCTGTTCCTGGCCGGCCTGATGACGATGGCGATCCTGCGGATCACACCGCGAGCCGCGGCGGCGGCGTACGGGCGGACGCTGCTCTCGCTGCGCGGGGCGATCGTCACGGTCTGCGGGCTGCTGGCGCTGGCCTTCGTGATGAACGGCAGCGGGCAGACCGCGACGCTGGGCAGCTGGATGGCCGGTGCCGGTGGCGTGTTCGCCGTGCTCTCGCCCGTGCTCGGCTGGCTGGGGGTGGCGCTCACCGGCTCGGACACCTCGTCCAACTCGCTGTTCGGCGGGCTCCAGGTCACCGCCGCCCGGTCGGCCGGCCTGGACCCGGTGCTGCTCGCCGCGGCCAACGCGTCCGGTGGCGTGGTCGGCAAGATGATCTCGTTGCAGAACCTGACGATCGCGGCGGGCGCGGTGGGGCTGAGCGGGCGCGAGGGCGACCTGTTCCGTCGTACGGCCGGCTGGAGCGTGGTGTTGATCTGCGCGATGGCGCTGCTGGTCGGCTTGCAGGCCACGCCGGTGCTGAGCTGGATGGTGCCCTGACGACGGATGCCTACCCCGCCCGGCGGGTGGGTCTAGGCAGCGGATGCCGATGCGTGGCCGGTCCGGCGGCAGCGGAGGTGTACCGGTACATGCAGAAGATCCGGTCGGTGCTGGTCACCGGCATACTCGCGGTCACGGCCACGCTGACGGCCGCGGCACCCGCGCACGCGGCGGGCGTGACGCCCGGCGAGTACGTGGCGCTGCGCCGCGGGCGCAGGTGCTGGTGCTCGGTTACCCGCGGCTGGTCGACGAGGGCGCCGGCAGCTGCGGCGCGATCGGCCTCAGCGCCCTGAAGCGCAAGCAGATCACGCACAACGCCGACCACCTGGCCGCGGGCATCGCGGACGCGGCCGGCCGGGCCGGTGTGCGGTTCGTCGAGATGCGGCTGCCGTTCATCGGTCACGAGGCCTGCACGCCCGTCGCCACCGAGTGGATCCACGGCGTCAGCTCCGACCTCGGCCTCGCCTACCAGACCTTCCACCCGAAGCGGTACGGCCACGCCGTCGTCTACACGTACATGCTCTCCGCGGAGATCAGCAAACTCTGAGGCACGCCCGCCGATCCCTCCGGGGATCGGCGGGTACCCGGCGCGTCACCGTCCGGGGCGCACCAGCCCGGTGTCGTAGGCGACGATCACCGCCTGCACCCGGTCCCGCGCGCCCACCTTCGCGAGCACCCGGCCGACGTGCTTCTTCACGGTCGACTCGGTCAGCACCAGCCGCTCGGCGATCTCCGTGTTGGTCCAGCCCTGGCCGATCGCGACCAGTACCTCGTGCTCCCGCTCGCTCAGCGCGGCCAGCCGCGGATCGTCACCGGCGGCCGGGGCCTGGTCCCGGGTGTACGCCTCCATCAGCCGCCGGGTCAGCCGCGGCGCGACCACGGCGTCACCGGCGTCGACCGCGCGGATCCCGGCGATCAGCTCCTCCGGCCGGGCGTCCTTGAGCAGGAAGCCGCCGGCCCCGGCCCGCAACCCGGCGTAGACGTACTCGTCCAGGTCGAACGTGGTCAGGATCAGCACCCGGGTACGGCCACCGGCCGCGATGATCCGGCGGGTGGCCTCGATACCGTCCATGCCGGGCATGCGCACGTCCATCAGCACCACGTCCGGCCGCAGGTCGGCGGCCATCCGCACCGCCTCGGCGCCGTGCTCGGCCTCGCCGACCGCGGACATCCCGGGCGTGCCCTCGAGCAGCATGCGGAAGCCGAGCCGTTGCAGCGGCTGGTCGTCGGCGATCAGGACCGTGGTCATGCCACCGTCACCGGGCGGTCGTTGAGCAACGCCTCCACCTGCCAGCCACCGGCCGCGTCCGGCCCGGCGATCACCTCGCCGCCGTAGAGCCCGGCCCGCTCCCGGATCCCGGCCAGGCCGTGACCGGGCTCGTCGCCGTCCGGCGCCGTGAAACCGCCGGACGGGCCGGTGTCGCGGACCGTCACCCGTACCGTGTCGTCCTCGGCGTGCACGGTGACGGTGGCCCGGGACCCGGCGCCCGCGTGTTTGAGCGTGTTGGTCAGCGCCTCCTGCACGATGCGGTAGACGGTCAGCTGCAGCCCGCCGCCGAGCGTGCGCACGTCGCCGTCCGTGCGGTACTCGACCGTGAGCCCGGCTGCGCGCACCCGCCGGACCAGGTCGTCGAGGTCGGCCACGCCGGGTTGCGGGCTGAGCCGGGCGTCGGTGGTGCCGTCGCGCAGCACGCCGAGCACGCGGCGCAGCTCGCCGAGCGCCTGCCGGCCGGTCTCGCCGATCAGCCGCAGCGGTTCCGCGGTCGACTCGCCGCGGCTGGCGGCCAGCACCGCGCCGCCGTCCGCGAGGCCGATCATCACGGACAGGTTGTGGCCGACGATGTCGTGCATCTCCCGCGCGACCCGGGACCGCTCGGCCGCGGCGGTCAGGCGTTCCCGCTGGTCCCGCTCCACCTCCAGGCGGCGGGCGCGGTCCTCGAGCGCGGCCAGGTAGGCGGCGCGGGTGCGGACCGTGAGCGCGAGCGCGACCGCGGCGGTCCCCGTACCGATCATGAAGAACGCGCTGGTCCACGGGTGCTCCACGGACAGCAGGAAGAACAGCCCGGCGACCACCATCACGGCGGTGCCGGCGCAGGCCCAGGCGAGCGTGCGCAGGTTGCCGTGCCGGGCCAGCGCGTACAGCGCGAGCAGCATCGCCATGCCGGACTGGATCCAGGCGCCGGCCAGCCACGACCCGAGCACCACGGCCAGCACGACCGCGAGCACCACGGCCGGGGCGCGGCGGCGCCACCAGAGCGCCACCACCATCACCGCGACCAGCGCGGCCGTGACCGCGGGCGGCAGCGTGCCGAACTCCTGGTCACCGAACGGGCCGCCGTGCCCCGGTTTCTCGCCGCCGAAGATGTCGCGCAGCCCGGACAGGATCACCGGGACCGTCACGAGCAGGTCCAGCACCCATGGCCGCCGCCGTCCGGCGGCGGCCAGCCTCTGCTGCGCCCGCAGCAGCCAGGTGTCGCTCATCGCGCCCATTCTCGCCTATGCGTCCGACTTCACCAGGCGGTACGCGGCCGCCGCGAGTGTCACGGCCACCCAGCCCGCGAAGATCGCCAGTCCGGTCCACGGGCGGTCCGAGGTGGTCGACATGATCTCGGCGCCCGCGGTGGACGGCAGGTAGCCGTCGATCGCGTCGTACCAGTCCGACGGCAGCAGCATCGCCAGGCCGGGCAGGATCAGCAGGCCACCGGCGAGGATCGCGATGCCGCCCGCGCTGGACCGGACCAGCACGCCCAGCGCCACGCCCAGCACGCCCACCAGGCCCAGGTAGAGACCGGCGCCGACCAGGCTGCGCAGCACGCCGTCGTCGGACAGCGCCATCGACACGGTCTCGCCGTCCAGGACCGGCACGCCGATCGCGAACGCCGCGAACGCGCCCGCCGTGCCGGCCAGCAGCGCGATCGGGCCGTACACCAGGGCTTTCGCCCACAGGACCGGAAGACGCGACGGTACGGCCGTGAGCGTGGCCCGGATCAGGCCGGTGGTGTACTCGCCGGCGCTGACCAGCACGCCGAGCACGCCCAGCGCCAGCGACGCGAACGTGGTGCCGGAGATCGCGATCGACACCGCGTCCGCGCCGTACGGCCCGAGCGGTCCGGGCGGGCCGACCTCGCCGCCGGTCGCCGGCGAGTAGGCGAGCGCCGCGATCGCGCCGAGCGCGCCGATGAGCAGGAGCGAGACGCCGAGCGTGATCCACGACGAGCGCAGCGACCAGAACTTGGTCCACTCCCCCGCGAGCACGCCCCGATAGGTGAGTCTCATGCCGGCACACTCCCGTACTCGACGCTGCCGCGGGTCAGGTCCATGAACGCGTCCTCCAGCGAGGCGGTACGCGTGGTCAGCTGGTGCAGCGGCACGCCGTGCGCGCTGGCGATCGCGCCGATCTCGCGCGCGTCCATGCCGGTCACGTCCAGTTCGCCGTCGTTCGCGGAGGACACGCTCACGCCCGGCCGGGCCAGCAGGCCGCGCAGCCGGTCCGATTCGTCGCTGCCGACCCGTACCCCGGTACCGGCGCTGTTGATCAGATCTTGCACGCTCGTGTCGGCGAGCAGGCGCCCCTTGCCCACCACGACCAGGTGGTCCGCGATCAGCGCGGTCTCCGCCATCAGGTGCGAGGACAGCAGCACGGTACGGCCCTCGGCCGCGAGCCCGGCGAGCAGGCCGCGCACCCACAGCACACCCTCCGGGTCCAGCCCGTTGACCGGTTCGTCCAGCATCACCACGGCCGGGTCGCCGAGCAGCGCGGCCGCGATCCCGAGCCGCTGCCCCATGCCGAGCGAGAACGCACCGGCCCGCTTCCCCGCGACCGCGGTCAGCCCGGCCACCTCCAGCACCTCGTCGACCCGGGACCGCGGGATGCCGTGCGTGCGGGCCAGGCCGAGCAGGTGACTGCGCGCGCTGCGGCCCGGGTGCACCGACCGCGCCTCCAGCAGCGCCCCGATCTCCCGCAGCGGCGCCGCGTGCTCCCGGTAGCGGCGGCCGTTGACGGTGACCGTACCGGCGGTGGGCTTGTCCAGGCCGATGATCATGCGCATGGTGGTCGACTTCCCGGCCCCGTTCGGCCCCAGGAAACCGGTCACCTGCCCCGGCTTCGCCGTGAAGCTCAACCGGTCCACCGCGGTCCTGGCCCCGTAGCGTTTCGTGACCTCGCGTACCTCGATCACGGCTCTTCTCCTCGCGTGGCGTTCCCCATGGGAATCACGCTATGAGCGGGCCGGGCGACGATCGTGGTACCGCGGGCGACACCTCGGCGGGGCCACTGGTACTCCGGTACCAGTACATGGGGCCGCGCGGCCGGGCCGGCGGGGGATCGTGCTGTCGCCTTGATCGAGACCGGTGGTCGTGTTGCACGAGATCGGCGCCGCGCCGCATCCGGCCGGTGACCCGCTGCCCCGGGCCGATGTGGGACGGCTGCACACGGCCGCGGCCGAGACCGCCCAGGGGCGGAGGCGCTGTCGCGCGCCGCGCTGGTGGTGTCCACGCTCGCCGACGAGCCGGACCACCTTTCCGAAGCGCTGACCCTGCGCGGGCGCCTGCTCCTCGCGGCCGGCCGGGCCGAGGAGGCGCTGGCCCGGGCGCCGGCGGTGCGGGAGCGGGACGGCGACGGCATCGAGTGGCAAGCGTTGCAGCTGCCGGTCGGCGCGCTACTGGTCACGGGCCGCGCGGACGACGCCCGGGCTGTGATGGAGGAGAGCGGCCTCGACGAGGACGATCTCGACGACGAGGACTGACCGTCCGGCGGTTCTACCGGCCCGGCCGGTTCGCGCGGACCGGCTTGATCGAAGCCGTCCGCGCGGTCGTGGACTCGATGCGCCGCACGTCAGGAGCTCAGGGCCGCGTCGACCGCGGCGGCGGCGTGCAGGCGGGTGGTGGCGAAGACCGGGACGTCGCTGTCGGACTGGTCGACCAGCAGCTCGATCTCGGTGCAGCCGTAGATGACGCCGTCCGCGCCCGCGTTCACCAGGCGCCGGATCACGCCACGGTACGCGTCCCGGGACTCCGGGCGGACCACGCCCAGGCACAGCTCGCCGTAGATGATGTCGTTGACCAGGCGCTGGTCCTGCGCGTTCGGCACCAGCACGCGCAGGCCGTGCGCGGCCAGCCGGTCGGCCAGGAACGGCTCCGCCATGGTGAACCGGGTGCCGAGCAGGCCGACCGTGGTGACGCCGGCGGCGAGCGCGGCGGTGGCGGTCGCGTCCGCGATGTGCAGCAGTGGGATGTTCACCTGCGCCTGGATCTCCGCGGCGACCTTGTGCATCGTGTTGGTGCACAGCACCAGCGTCTCCGCGCCGCCGGCCTCCAGCGACCGGGCGGCGCGGCCCAGCTCGGCGGCGGCGTCGTCCCACCGGCCGTCCGCCTGCATGCGCTCGATCGGCGCGAAGTCCACCGAGTACAGCAGGCACCGCGCGGAGTGCAGCCCGCCGAGCCGCTCCGCGGTCATCTCGTTGATCAGCCGGTAGAACTCGGCCGTTGATTGCCAGCTCATCCCGCCGATGAGTCCGATCACGCGCATGCGGTGAGCGTAGTCCGGCCGCTGCCGGCGCGGGTATCGATATATCGCGCGGCGTCCGCGGCCGGCGCCGTTCCACGGCACGACACGGCGGCCGGCCTGCCCGGCGGCCCGGACGCCGCTGCGACGTGCGCGGCATACGGCTCGCCCGGCACCTTCGCCGGCCTGACGGTGGCGAGCTGCGCGCCGTCCTCGCCGGTCGACGAGGCGATGCTGCGCGCGCTGCTCCCGGAACTGGTGCGGATCAGCACGGACACCGGTCCAGGCGTCCCACCCGCACGGGGACGCCTGGACCGGCTGAGGAGCGAGTGCTACAGGCCGGTGCGCCGCCGGTGCCGGCGGGGCCGGAGCGGCGCGGCCACGCCGCCCGGACGCTGACCGCCGGTGCGCTGCGCCGGCGTGCGTGGCGTACCCGCGGCCGCGGCCGGGAGCACCGCCGGCAGGACCAGGCCCGGGTCCGCGGCCAGGATCCGGCGGTGCGCGGCCTGGAGCGCGGCGCCCGGGTCGATGCCGAGCTCGTCCGCGAGCAGCAGGCGCACGTCCTGGTAGACCGCGAGCGCGTCGGCCTGCCGCCCGGCCTGGTAGAGCGCGAGCATCAGCAGCTCGTGCACGCGCTCGCGCAGCGGGTGCTCGTCGGCGAGTCCCATCAGTTCCGGGATCGCCTCGTCGCCGTGGCCGAGTTCGACGTCGGCGGCGAGCAGGTCGATCCGGGCGGCCAGCATCTGCTGCTCCAGGCGGGTGCGCTGGGCGTCCGCGTACGGCCCGGAGGCACCGGCCAGCGGGCGGCCGCGGTGCAGCGCGACGGCGGCCCGCAGCGACGTGGCGGCCGCGGCCACGTCACCGTGCCGGCGGGCCTCCCGGGCGTCCGCCACGTGGTCGAGGAAAACGGTTACATCGGTGGCCGCGCGGTCGACCGGGAGCGCGTAACCGCCACCGATGGAGACGATCGTGGCGGCGTCGCGCAGCAGCGTGCGCAGCCGCGACAGGTACGTGCGCACCGTGTTGATCGCGCTGCGCGGCGGCTCGTCCCCCCAGACGGCCGCGACGAGCTCGTCGACGGTGACCATGGAGCCCTCGCGCAGCAGCAGCGCGGCCAGCACCGTGCGCTGCTGCGGTGACCCGAGCGGCAGCTCGGTGGCGCCGTCCCAGGCCCGCACCGGGCCGAGCAACGCGAAACGTATCCCCCCGGACATCATGTCCCTGCTTCCCCCACACCGTTCGGCACGGCCGGCGCCCCCGAAAAGCCGGCGTCCACCGGTAGTCCGGTGGACGATATGAACGGTAGGGGGATGTACAGGTCAACCACTGAGCAAAAACTGAACGCGCCGGTCAGCGGCCCGATCATGGGGTCGTCATGCGATCGTCGATCGGGCGGTGGTGGTTTGAGGGTCATGACCATCCCGGCCGCTCCGGTCCGCCCCGCCGACGTCCTGTCGGCAGTCCTCGCCAACGATTCGCACGCCGTGGCCCTCAGGCACGGCGATCGCAGCTGGACGTGGCGCGCGTTCACGGCGCGGGTCCGGGCCGCCGCCGGCATGCTGGACGGGCTGGGCGTACTGCCCGGCGACCGGGTGGCGCACCTGGCCGGCAACGACCCGGCCACGCTGGAGATCGCGCTGGCGTGCGCCTGGATCGGCGCGGTGTACGTGCCGATCAACGGGCGGGCCACCGAGGGCCAGGCCGCGTACATCGTGGACGACGCGTCCGCGCCGGTGCTGCTGGCCGGTGAGGGGCGGGCGGAGCGGATGTCCCGGGTCCGGGTGCTGATGCCGCATTTGCGCGAGCTGGTCGACATGGAGCGCAGCTACGAACTGCTGCTCGCGGAGGCGCCGACGACGACCCGCCGGGTCGAGGTGACCGGCGACGCCCCGTTCTGCCAGCTGTACGCGGCCGGCCGGGACGGTTTCCCGCGCGGCGCGGTGCTCACCCACGCGGCGATGGCCTCGGTCTGTGACGCGCTCGCGGACGCGATCGGGCTGACACCGTCCGGCGTGAGCCTGGTGGTGACGCCGATGTCCCGGGTGGCCGCGCTGTCCCAGGCGCTGATGGCGGTCCGGCACGGCGCCGAGACCGTCATCATGCCGGAGGTGAGCGCGCCCGCGGTGCTGGACGCGATCGAGGCCCGGCGGGTGACGCACACGTTCGTGCCGCCGACGCTGCTGGCCGCGATGGCCGCGGAGCCGGGCGCGGCCGGGCGGGACCTGAGCAGCGTGGTCAACCTGGCGTACGGCGCCGCGCCGATGCCGCCGTCGATGATCCGCGCGGTCGGTTCGGTGCTGCGTACGAACCTGCTCCAGGTGTACGGCGTGACCGAGGCGGCCGGTGCGACGACCGTGCTGCCGGCCGCCGACCACGCGGACGACGTGCGGGTCGCGTCCGCGGGCCGGCCGCTGCCGGGCGTGCGGTTGCGGATCAGCGACCCGGAGTCCGGCGACGGCATCCCCGACGGCATGGTCGGCGAGGTGCAGGTGTCGACGCCGCGCGCGATGACCGCGTACTGGCGGCAGCCGGAGGAGACGGCCGCGGTGCGGACGCCGGACGGCTGGCTGCGCACCGGCGACTCGGGCTACCTGGACGCGGACGGATACCTCTACCTGGTCGGCCGGGTCACGCGGGCGGCAGCATAGCGCGCAGCCGGTCCGCGGCCGGGTGGTAGACGCCGCCCAGGCGTTCCAGCGCGCGGGCCCGGCAGTGCGCGGCCGCGCCGGAGTGGCCGAGGCGCGCGTGGCAGCCGGCCAGCCGGGTCAGCAGCTCCACGGTGATCCACTCGTCGGTGCGGCCCAGCGGCAGCGCCTTCTCGAACGCCTCGACCGCGCCGTCCAGGTCACCGGCGTGCTCGCGCATCCGGCCGATCTGCTGCCAGCCGTTGCGCACCTGCAGCCAGTTCTCGATGCTCTCGTGCACCGCGATGCCGGCCGCCCGTTCCGCGGCCGCGGCCGCCACGTCGCCGGTGCGGTGCAGCACGCGCAGCGCGGTCAGCCGGTAGGTGAACCCGATCAGGTCGCGCGCGTGCGTGGTGCGGCCGTCCGCGCGGCCGGGCGGCCCGGCCCGGTCGATGCCGGCGAGCAGCGCGCGCATCTCGTCCGCGTACCCGGCGGCCCGCTCGATGCTGTCGCCGTCCGGCCACTCGTCGCGTTCGGTGAGCGTGGTGGCCATGCCGCCGAGCCCGATCGCGATCCGGATCGGGTCGCCCGCCTCCCGGCCGACCGCCGCGGTCAGCGACCACTCCCGGTGTGCGCGCTCGTGGTCGCCGCCGCGGTGGTAGCAGTTGCCGAGCACGTTGTGCAGGTAGCCGCGCCACCACACGTCGCCGCGCCGGCGGGCCGAGGCCAGCGCGGTCCGGGCGTACGGTATCGCCTCGTCCCACCGGCCTAGGTGGTCGAGCAGGAAACCGTTCATGCCCCAGCAGAGCAGCCACACGTACTCGTCGAGCCCGGCCCGGTCGGCCGCGTACAGCGCGGCGCCCAGGTTCTCCCGCTCCGCGTCGAACCAGGCGACCGCGTCCGGCACGTCCACCGGCGTGTACGGCACGACACCGGCCGCGGGCGGGCCGGGCTCACGCTGCCGCCGGTACGGGTTCGCCAGCCGCGCGCCCGCGATCACCGAGTGCAGGTAGTGGTCGAGGATCCGGGCCAGCGGCTCCTCCCCGGCCGAGGAGATCTCCAGCGCGTACGCCCGGACCAGGTCGTGCGCCGCGTACCGGCCGGGCCTGAATTCGCTGAGCAGCTGCGCGTCGGTGAGCTCGCCGAGCAGGCCGAGCGTCTCCGAGGAGGTGCGGCCGGCCGCGCTGATCGCGGTCGCGAGCGCCACGTCCGGGCCGGGGTGCCGGCCGAGCCGCCGGAACAGTTCGGCCGCGTCCGCGCCGAGCCGCCGATAGGACCAGGAGAAGACGGTACGCACGTCGCGGCCCACGTTGACGGTGGCGAACGCGTCCAGCCCGTCCCGCCGGCGCAGCTCGGACACGACCGTGGCCAGCGTGTACGCCGGGCTGCGCTCGGCCCAGGCCGCGCAGATGGCCAGCGCCAGCGGCAACCCGCCGCACACCCGGACGATCTCGGCGGCCGCGTGCGGCTCCGCGTCCACCCGCGCGGCGCCGAGCCGGGAGCGCAGGTAGCCGAGCGCGTCGGCGTCCCGGAACACGTCCAGCCCGACCGAGCGCGCGTCCTCGTCGACGGACAGCCCGCCGAGGTAGCTGCGGCTGGTGACCAGCACCGCGCAGCCGGCCGTGCCGGGCAGCAGCGGGCGCACCTGGTCGTCGTCGCGCGCGTTGTCCAGCAGCACCAGTACCCGGCGGCCGGACAGCACGGTGCGGTAGAGCGCGGCCAGGCCGTCGAGTGTGGCCGGCTGGTTGGCCCGGGGCACGCCGAGCGCCTCGAGGAAGCCGTGCAGCGCCTCCACCGGGGACAGCGGCACGCCGCTCGGCGCGAACCCGCGCAGGTCCACGTAGAGCTGCCCGTCCGGGTAGCGCGGCGCGGCCCGGTGCGCCCAGTGCAGCGCCAGGCTGGTCTTGCCGACGCCGCCGAGACCGCCGACCAGCACCAGCGGCCGGGGCCCGGCGATCGCGTCGATCCGGGCCAGCTCCGCGGTCCGGCCGGTGAACGTGGCCGGTGGCGCGGGCAGTTGCGCGGGCCGGACGTACGCGGGCGCGGTCACGTCCCGGTGCGCGTCGCGCAGCAGCGGGCCCGGTTCGATGCCCAGCTCGCCGACGAGCCGTTCGCGTGCGGCGCGGTAGTGGCCGAGCGCGTCCGTGGTGCGGCCGGCCGCGGCGAGCGTGCGCAGCAGCCGGGCCTGCAGACCCTCGTCGTACGGGTGCCAGCCGGCCGCACGGTCCAGCACCGGGGCGAGCACGGCGCCGCGCCCGGACTCCAGCGCGGCGTCCGCGGCCTCGGCCAGCACGGCCGCGTGCTCGCGGTTGAGGTCGGCGAAGACCGGGTGGGCCGGCAGTCCGGTGCCGGCCGGTGCGGTCCACAGGCCGAGCCCGGCCGCGTACGCGTCCACCGCCGCCTCGGTGCGCCCGGCCCCGGCCAGCTCGCGGGCCTGGTCCAGGAACGTGCGGTAGCGGCGCAGGTCGGAGTCGACGTCGAGGCGGTACCCGGCCGCGGTCCGGCCGATCGGACCGGCGACCCGGCGCAGGCGGCTGACGTACTGCTGCACGGTCGCGGCCGCGGCCGGCGGCGGCTCACCGGCCCACAGCACGTCGGAGAGCACGCCGGTGGCGACCGGTTCACCCGCGGCCGCGAGCAGCACGGCCAGCAGCACGCGCTGCTGCGGCGAGCCGAGCGGCAGCTCCACGCCGTCGCGCCGGCCGCGGACCGGGCCCAGTACCTCGAACCACATCGGCACGCCGGGTCAGCCCTCGGCCGTCTCGTAGGCGTCCAGCCGGGCGCGCAGCTGGTCGGCGTAGGCGTGGTAGACGCCGTCGGCGAGCCGCCGGGCGCGGGCGCGCAGCCGGGCCGCGGCCGCCCTGTCGCCGAGCCGGGCGTGGCAGGCCGCGAGCGAGACCAGCACCTCGGTGCCGCTCCACTGCCAGCGCTGCATCAGCGCCAGGCCGCGCTCGTACGCCTCGATCGCCTCTGCGTCCTGGCCGACGTGCTGGTAGATGCGGCCGAGCAGCTCCCAGCCCCAGCCCTCGCGCGCCCAGTTGCCGACGCCGCGATGCATGTCGATGCCGCGGCGCAGCTCGGCCGCGGCCGCCTCGACGTCGCCGGTGCGGTGCAGGATGCGCAGCGCGAAGAACTCCGCGCAGATGCCGAGCAGTTCCCGGGCACGCACCGTGTACGGGTCAGGCCGGCCGGGCGGCGCGTCCCGGTCCAGGTGCCCGCAGAGCGCGACCGCCTCGTCCGCGAACGCGGCGGCCCGCTCGATCTCGTCGCCGGTCGGCCAGCGGCCGTTGTCGGTGAGCGTGCTGGCCATGCCGGCCAGGCCGATGCCGGTGCGGACCGGGTCGTCCGCCGCCCGGCCCACCTCCACCGCGAGCGACCACTGCCGGTACGCCTCCGCGTAGTCACCGAACCGGTGGTGGCAGATGCCGAGCGCGTTGTGCAGGTAGCCGCGCCACCACAGCGAGTTCTGCCGCTCGGCCGCGGCCAGCGCGCGGCGGGCCGCCGGGATCACCTCGTCCCACCGGCCGAGCTGGTCCATCAGGTAGCCGTTCAGCCCCCAGGCGAAATACCACAGGTACGGGTCGAGCCCGTGCTGCTCGGCCGCGTCCATCGCGGCCGAGATGTTCTCCCGCTCCTCGCCGAACCAGGCCAGCGCCTCGTCGGTGTCGCGCGGCGTGAACGGCCGCACCCGGTCCGCGATCCCGCCGGTGTCGATCGGCGTGCGCAGCGGGTTGACCAGTTGCGCACCGGCCAGCAGCGAGTGCAGGTAGTGGTCGAGCGTGCGGCGCAGCGTCTCCTGCCGCTCGGCCGGCTCGCCCAGCTCGGCCGCGTACGCCCGGACCAGGTCGTGCGCGCCGTACCGGCCGGGCCGCAGCTCGGAGATCAGGTGCGCGTCGGCCAGCTCGGCCAGCAGCGTGAGCGTCTCCGGCGTGCCGCGGCCGGCGATGCTGGCCACGGTGCCGAGCGCGACGTCGCCGCCGGGGTGCAGGCCGAGCCGCCGGAACAGCTCCGCGGCACCGGGCGAGAGCCGCCGGTACGACCAGGAGAAGACCGCGCGCACGTCCCGGCCGGTGGCGACGCCGGCGAACGCGTCCAGCCCGGCCCGCCGCCGGATCTCCGCCGCGACCGTGCCGAGCGTGAACGCCGGGCTGCGCTCGGTCCACGCCGCACAGATCGCCAGGGCCAGCGGCAGCCCGCCGCACACCTCGATGATCTCGGCGGCCGCCTCCGGTTCCGCGTCCACCCGTTCCTTGCCGAGCCGGGACCGCAGATAGCGGTACGCGTCCGCGTCGCTGAACACGTCCAGCCCGACCGACCGGGCGCCCTCGTCTACCGCGAGCCCGCCGAGATAGCTGCGGCTGGTCACCACGACCGCGCACCCGGCCGTACCGGGCAGCAGCGGGCGGACCTGCTCGTCGTCGCGCGCGTTGTCCAGCACCACCAGGACCTTCCGGCCGGCCAGCACGCTGCGGTACAGCGCGGACAGACCGTCCAGCGTGGCCGGCTGGTTGGACCGGGGCACGCCGAGCGCCTCCAGGAAGCCGTGCAGCGCCTCGACCGGGGACAGCGGCGGGTTGCGCGGCGCGAAGCCGCGCAGGTCCACGTATAGCTGGCCGTCCGGGTAGTCGGACATCACCCGGTGTGCCCAGCGCAGCGCGAGCGCGGTCTTGCCGACACCGCCCAGCCCACCGACCACGACCAGCGGCATCGCGCCCTCGGCGAGCGAGTCGAGGCGGTCCAGTTCGACGTCGCGGCCGGAGAACGAGCCGAGGTCCGCGGGCAGCTGCGCCGGCCGTACCGCCCGGGGTTCGTCCCGGGGCCGGTCCTCGGGCGCCGGGGCGGCCTCGGCCAGCAGCTCACGGTGGGCGGCCTGGAGCAGCGGCCCGGGCTCGATGCCCAGCTCGCCGACGAGCCGGTCGCGGACCTCGCGGTAGCGGCGCAGCCCGTCGGCGCGGCGGCCGGCCGCGGCCAGCGCGCGCAGCAGCCGGGCGTGCACGCCCTCGTCGAACGGGTGCCAGACCGCGGCCCGGTCCAGCGCCGGGACCAGCGCGGCGCCGAACCCGCAGGACAGCGCGTCGTCGGCGGCCTCGACCAGCGTGGTGACGTGCTCGCGGTCCAGGCCGGCGAAGACCGGGTGGCCGCGCGCCTCCGGCGGCAGGTTCGCCGCGGCCGGGCCGGTCCAGAGCGCGAACGCCTCCCGGAACATCGCACCGGCCGCGGCCTTGTCCGCGCCGTAGAGCGCGCGGGCGTCGCGGATCAGCGCCCGCCAGCGCAGCAGGTCGACCTGGTCGTCGTCCGCGGCCAGCTGGTAGCCACCGGCGGTACGCCGGAGCAGCCCGCCGGTGTCGCGGGCCGGCCGGTCCGGTTCGATGATCCGGCGGAGCCGGCTGACGTACTGCTGGACCGTGGCGGCCGCGGCGGCGGGCGGCGCGTCACCCCAGAGCACGTCGAGGATCGTGGCCATGCCGACCGGCTCACCGGCCGCGGCCAGCAGCACCGCGAGCAGTGTGCGCTGCTGCGGCGGGCCGAGTTCCAGCTCCACGTCGTCCCGGCGGCCCCGCACCGGGCCGAGCACCTGCAACCACATCTCAGGCACCCGGCTCCAGCAGCGCGTCCGCGGCCGCGGTGCGCAGCCACGCCACCGCGTCGCCGTCGCTCCAGTGCAGGTCGTCGACGAGCGTGAACAACGAGGAGTAGCCGAAGTAGAACCACAGCAGCGCGTCCGCGTGCGGCACGTCGACGCCGGTGCGCAGCGCGCCGAGCCGGGACAGGCGCTTCGCGGCCAGCAGGAGGCCGGAGCGGTACCGGTCGGTCGCCTCGGCCAGCGCCGCGGCCGCGTCCGGCTCGTGCGGCGCGGTCGCCATGATGACGCGCAGCACGTCGCCCCACTCACGGCGCATGTCGAGCGTGGTGTCCGCGACCAGGTCCAGGATCCGGCCCGGGTCGTCGGCGCGGTCGATCAGGTCCAGGTTCGCGGTGACCGCGGGCGCGGCCGCGCAGAACCGCATCAGCGAGCGCAGCAGACCACCCTTGCCACCGGCCACGGCGTAGACGGTCGCGGGCGAGACGCGGGCGGCGCGCGCCACCTCCTCCACCTTCACCGCGAAGTAGCCCCGCTCGCGGAACAGGCGGCGGGCGGCCTCGAGGATGGAGCGGTGGGTCGCGGCCGTGTACCCGGCACGGCGACTGCGCCGCACCGGTCCCGCCTGGGTGGTGCTCATAACGCGCGAGTCTAGGTCGGTTCACTGGAGACCGGCTCCAGCGAAGTCTGAAATATCGATTTCTGTCGCCTATCCGGCTTGCGATCGCGCCGAACGGTACCGATACGCACGGTGACCGGTCAGCGGCCTGCCTGCGTAAACGCGAGCCGGCGGATATCTCACACGAGGCTCTGCGTGCCGAGGACGATCGCCAGCGCCAGCCGCTCCGCGTCCTCGGTGCCCGGCTCGGCCGTGTAGGCCATGATCCGCAGATCGTCCTGCGCCACCACCAGTGTGTCGCAGTCCAGCGTGATCCGGCCGACCGCCGGATGATCGATGATCTTCCGACGGGCCGGCCCCTGCGCCGGCGGCGCGGCCTCCCAGAGCTCCGGGAACCGCGGGCAGCCCCGCAACTCGCCGACCAGTCTCGCCAGCCCACGGTCCGCCGGATACCGCGACACCGTCAGCCGCAGGTCCGCGACCAGCCCCGCCTCCAGGCCGGCCCGCTCCTCGGGCGTGTGCACCACCCGGCCGTTACGGCCGGTCAGATTGCGCCAGATCGCATTCCGCTCCAGCCCGTGCCAGGCCGTCGTCGCACCCATCAACGCGTCGTACGGCGCGTTCGCCAGCACCAGCGTCCAGCTCGCGTCCCACACCACGACCGGCGTGTGCGCCAGCCGGTCCAGCAGCCGCTGCACGCTCGGCGGCACCCGGGACGGCACCACGTCCCGGCCCGGCGCCGCATGCCCGGCCAGCCGGTAGAGCAGGTCGCGCTCGGCGTCGTTGATCCGCAGCGCGCGGGCCAGCGCCTCCACCACCTGCGCGGACGGCGCGGTCGCCCGGCCCTGCTCCAGCCGGGTCAGGTAATCCGCCGAGATACCGGCCAGCGCGGCCAGCTCCTCCCGGCGCAGACCGGCCGCGCGCCGCCGCCGGCCCACCGGCACGCCGACCGCCTCCGGCGCGACCCGATCCCGCCAGCGCCGCACCGTCGCGCCGAACCCCCACGACTCCATGCGACCCAGTCTGCGCGCCCGGCCGCCGGTTGTCCTGGACCCAGCAGTCCTACGACAACGGGACGGCTGCCTACCGGCCGTCCCGCGGCCCAGGCTCGGAGCATGACCTCCGTACTGATCACCGGCCCGTCCCGCAACCTCGGCCGGAGCACCACGCTCGCGCTCGCCGCCCGCGGCGCCGACCTGCTGCTCGTCGGCCGCAACCTGTCCGCGGTCGCGGCCGAGGCCCGCGACCGCGGCGCCCGGGTGCACGAGATCACCGCCGACCTGTCCCGGCTCGCCGACGTGCGTGCCGCGGCCGCCGCCGCGAAGAACCTGATCGACACCGGCACGGTACGTCCGCTGCGCGCGCTGATCGGCAACGCCGGCCTGATGTCCGGCGACACCCGGCGCGTCTCCGCGGACGGCCACGAGCTGACGTTCGCGGTCAACTACCTGGCGCACGCGCAGCTCGTCGCGGACCTGCACGGCACGCTCACCGCACCGGCCCGGATCGTGCTGCTCGGCTCGAACACGTACTACCAGAACGTCTGGCGCCGGCTCCTCGGCGTGCCGGAGGCGCGCTGGCGCGACCCGCTGGAGCTGGCCCGGCCGTCCGGCGACCCGCCCGGCGTCGCGTACTCGAACGCGAAGCTCGCCATCCTCTACTACGCCCACGAGCTGCAGCGGCACGTCGCGCCCGGCATCGGCGTGACCGTGTTCGAGCCCGGCTGGATGCCCGGCACCGCGCTCGGCCGCGACGCACCGCCGGCGGTCCGGGCGATCGGCCTCGCGCTGTCCCGCATCCCCGGCGTCTCCACGCCGGAGCGTTCCGGCCCGGCGCTGGCCTCGGTCGCGCTCGACGACCGCTGGTCGCACCTGCGCGACGGCGCGTTCGTACTCCGCGACCACCTCATCGAGCCGAAGCCGTTCGCCCACGACCGCACCCGGGAACGCCGCCTCTGGGACGCCACCGCCGCACTGCTCACCGCCTGACCCCCGCGGCACCGTCGTTCCCGGTGGTGACCGCGGGCAGGGCCAGGTCGCGCCGCACGCCGGCCGCGTCGAGACCGTACCGGGCCAGCGACGGCCGAACGGGCGCCGGCCGCCCCCGGTCGCCGCCGCGGCCCGCCTCCACGGCCGCAAGCCGCTGCCAGTCCGCGGAGCCGGCCAGCCCGAGCCGGGCCGCCACCTCCACCGCGACCGGGACGGGGGTGGCGGACAGGGCGGCATAGTCGACGTCGACGAAACGCTCCGGGCGCGCTTGCCGGACGCGCCGCGCCCGCTCGGTCGCCCGGCTCCAGATCTCGAACCAGGTGGCGCCGATCTCGTGCGGGTCGACCACGGTGTTGTACAGCCGGCGGCTTCCCTCCATGAAGTAGCACCAGGAGAGCATCGCCGCCGCCGGGTCGCGGTGAGTCATGACGATCATGGCGTCCGGGAACGTCTCGAGGAACACGTCGAGGTGGTTGAGGTGATAGGGCGACTTCAGGACCCACCGCGCCGGGTTGTCGCGCTCCCGCATCGCCTGCAGCTGGAGCCGGTAGTAGGCGTAGTCGGGCCGGGCGTCCCGCTGCGCGTACCAGGAGCGGTAGGCGGGCACGGGCACGACGCCGTCGAACTGGTCGCTGTGCGGCAGCAGGAACACGCACTCCTCGGGACCGAACGGATCGAGCGGGTGCACCGTCCGCATCTCGGGCATGCTGCGGTGGTACATGGAGGACATCCGCCGGGCCGCCTTGATCAGCTTCTCGTCCTCCCGGCCGAGCGACGCCGGGCCCAGAAGCTCCCACAGTTTCGGCGCGCGGGCCGCGGGGTGCACGCCGAGCATGCGGTGCAGCAGCGTCGTGCCGGTCCGCGGCAGCCCGGTGACGAGGATCGGCCGCGCGATCGCCCGATCGGCGACACCGGGATCCTGATCGAGCAGGTGCCGCATCCGCAGCCGGGCCTCCAGCCGGCGGGTGAGCTCCTCCTGGGTGCCCAGCCGCCCGACCGGGCTCAGCGCCGGGGCGTCCCGGATCGCGTCGCACAGGACCCGCATGTCCTCGGCGAACGCCTCGTCGTCCGCGCGGGCAGGCAGGCCGGTGCGCCGGCTCGCCGCCTTCTGCGCGGCCTCGATCGAGGCGTACGGGACGACCGGCCGCAGCACCGCGTTCAACGGTCGCAGCCAGGAGGCCGCACGCGGCCCGTCCGCGGCGGGATACGTCATGTTCGTCTCCTCGGCATGGTCCGGTCGGCGGCCGACACCACCGGGTATTCCGTTGCCCTCAGTGGACCATGGCAATAGCATCGGCGCCCGTGGCAAAAATGATCATCAACATCTACGGCGTGGACCAGCCGGTCGAGGCATCGGTGGAGCCGTTCACCGGGCGGGCCCGGGTCGGGATCGCCGGGCAGGGCGTGGCGGAGAACGACGGCCTCACGTTCCGGCTGCCCGGCGCGTCGGGCCATCCGGTCGTCGTCCGCGCGACCGCCGGCCTGCTGGAGGCGTACCCGACGCTCACGATCCGCGACGTCGACCACCACGTCGGCCCGCCGACCCCACCCCTGCTGCGCGCCCTCGTCTTCCTGCCGATCCTGCTGTGCAACCTGTTCCTGATCTTTTTCCCGGCGTTGCTGATCGGCCCGGCCCTGGTCTACGTCAACCTCGTGATCGTCCGCAGCGGCCTTCCCGCTCCGCTGAAGATCGCCCTCTGCCTGCTGCCCACGCTGCTCGCCACCGCCCTCATCTGCGGCCTGCCCCTCGGCACCCGGCCCTGACGTCCGTCACGGCACCCGGGACGCCGTGATCATCGACACCTCCGGGAGGCGCACAACTCTCCCCTCTCCGGAGAGTAGAGTTCCGGACGCGATCGAGGTGTGGCCGGTGGCCCCTCGGCGCGATCAGGCCATGCGGGCGGAAGGCTCGCCGCCGGTGACCGGAGGGGCGCCGGTCACCGTTGCACGACCGGCACTCCCACACGCGGAGGCCTGTCCGGAAAGAGATGAGTTAGATGTCTTCGTCCCAGATGACGGCGGCGCGTGGGCCGCGCCTGTCCCGGCCGGCCTGGCTGTCCTCGGGCGCGGTGCTGCGTACCGAGGTGCTGGCGGGGCTGGTGGTCGCGCTCGCGCTGATCCCGGAGGCGATCTCGTTCTCCGTCCTGGCCGGCGTGGATCCGCGGGTCGGGCTGTTCGCGTCGTTCACCATGGCGGTGACGATCGCGTTCACCGGCGGGCGGCCAGCAATGATCTCCGCGGCGACCGGCGCGATCGCGCTGGTCATCGCGCCCCTGGTGAAGGATCACGGGCTCGGGCATCTGATCGCGGCCGTGATCGTCGGCGGCTTGATCCAGATCGTGCTGGCGCTGCTGGGCGTGGCGAGGCTGATGCGGTTCATCCCGCGGTCCGTCATGGTCGGCTTCGTCAACGCGCTCGCGATCCTGATCTTCACGGCGCAGCTTCCGCACCTGTTCGGCGTACCATGGCTGGTCTATGCACTGGTGGCGATCGCCTTGGCGATCATCGTGTTGCTGCCACGGCTGACCACCGTGGTGCCGGCGCCGTTGATCGCGATCGTGGCGCTGACCGCGTTCACCGTGATCGCCGGCGTGAAGGTCCCCACCGTCGGCGACGAGGGTGCACTGCCGGACAGCCTGCCGGTCCTGGCGCTGCCGGACGTCCCGTACACCTGGGAAACGCTGACAATCATCGCACCGTACGCGCTGGCGCTGGCCCTGGTCGGCCTGATGGAGTCGCTGATGACCGCGAAGCTGGTCGACGACGTGACGGACACGCACTCGGACAAGACCCGCGAGTCGTGGGGACAGGGCGTGGCGAACATCGTGACCGGCTTCTTCGGTGGCATGGGCGGCTGCGCCATGATCGGCCAGACGATGATCAACGTGAAGGCGTCCGGCGCCCGGACCCGGCTGTCCACATTCCTGGCCGGCGCGTTCCTGCTGGTGCTGGTGGTGGCACTGGGTGACGTGGTCGCGGTGATCCCGATGGCCGCGCTGGTCGCCGTGATGATCATCGTGTCGGTGGCGACGTTCGACTGGCACAGCGTCGCACCGGCCACGCTCCGGCGCATGCCGTGGGGGGAGCTGGTCGTGATGGGCGTGACCGTGGCCGCGACGCTGGCCACGCACAACCTCGCGATCGGCGTCGTGCTCGGCGTGCTGGCCGCCATGGTCATCTTCGCCCGGCGGGTCGCGCACGTCACCACGGTCACGAGCGTGCTCGGCCCGGACGGGGGCACCCGCGTCTACGCTGTGCACGGCGAGCTGTTCTTCGCGTCCAGCAACGACCTGGTCTACCAGTTCGACTACGCCGGCGACCCGGACCGCGTGGTCATCGACCTGTCGAAGGCGCACATCTGGGACGCGTCCTCGGTCGCCGCGTTGGACGCGATCACCACGAAGTACGCGGCGCGCGGCAAGCACGTGGAGATCACCGGGCTGAACGAGGAGAGCGCGCTGATGCACGAGAATCTAGCGGGTAAGCTCACCGCCGCGCACTGATCACCATGACGGGACGGCACATGCAGATCGGCGAGGCGGCCGAGCGGGTCGGGTTGAGCATCCGCACCATCCGGCACTACGAGCAGGCCGGCCTCGTCACCCCGAGCGCGCGCAGCGAGGGCGGGTTCCGGCTGTACAGCGAGCCCGACCTGGCCCGCCTCGCCGTGGTCAAGCGGATGAAGCCGCTCGGTTTCACGCTCGAGGAGATGCGCGACCTGCTGGACATCCTCGACTCGCTGGCCGCCGCCCCCGCGCCCGCCGGCGGCGAGCGGGCCGCGCTGATGGACCGGCTGCACACGTTCCACGAGGCCGCGCAGGGGCGCGTACAGGCGCTGCGCGACCAGCTGGCGATGGCAGAGGGCTTCGCCGGTCAGATCCAGGAGCAGGTCGACCGCTTCGCACCCTGAGACAGCGGGGTGCTCGGTGGCCGTTCAGCACGTCAACGCCCGTCGGGCAGCGGCACCACGTAGGAGTCGACGCGCGCGATCAGCCCGCCGCGGAACGTGAAGACGTCGTTGAACGCGAACCGGAACGGCCCGTGCGCGACGCTCACCCCACGGCCCTCACCGAGCGCGAACACCACCGGACCGTCCTCGTGCACCCGCTGCACGTCCAGCGTCGGCACGCCGCTGAACCCGGGGTTCTCGATCTCCCCGTCGAACTCGGCCTTCCCGCGCGTGGTGCGGTGCCCGTGGATCACCCACTCGACGTCGTCGTGCAGCGTGGCCAGGATCTTCGCGTGGTCGCCGGCCCGGAAGCCGTCGAAGTACCGCGCCACGAGGTCACGCTGGTTCACCGGTCTGCTCCTTGCCGCAGGTGAAGGTCGAGCGCCTCGAGGATCGAGGCGAGGCCGTCGGCGGCCCGGGCGGTGCGCAGCTCCGGCGGGAGCCGGCGCTGATGGACGGTCAGCTCCACGCCGTCGCCGTCCGGGCGGATCGTGACGGTGGTGCGGATCCCGGTGACCGGCTCGTCGAAGACCAGCTCGTGCGGCGCCGCGACACTGACGTAGACGAACCGGAGCCGGCCCGCCGCACCGCCGGGCGCGCGCGTGTCGAGCGCGAACTCCCCGCCCGGCCGGCAATCGACGACCACGGACCCCGGCGGTACGGTGGCGTGCGCGCCACCCCAGAACGCCGCGATGCCGGCCGGCGTGGTGAACGCGGTCCACACCCGCTCCGGGCTCGCCGCCAGCCGCCGCCGCGCGATCAGCTCGTCACCGCTCACCGCGCCGTCCCGTCGTCGCCGAGGTGCCGTTCGAGCGCGTCGAGCCGGTCACCCCAGGCCCGCCGCTGGTCGTCGATCCACGTGCTGAGCAGCTCCAGCCGCTCCGCCCGCAGCCGGCACGGCCGGCTGGTCCCGTCCCGCCGCTGCTCCACCAGCCCACAGCGGCGCAGCACACCGACGTGGTGCGAGATCGCCTGCTGGGTGAGCGCGAACGGCTCCGCCAGCTGCTTCACCGTGGCCTCCCCCCGCGCCAGCCGGCTCACCAGCGCCCGCCGCACCGGATCGGCCAACGCGGCGAACGCCGCATCGAGGTCGGGCTCCGGCGGCGCGAGCGATGTCGTCATGGTTCGACCCTAATACAAATCTTCGTTTGCACAAAAGGTTACTTGTTGAAGGCCGAAGACCTCGGCATTCACCGGTACGATGACCGCATCAGGAGGTCGGCATGGGTCTGTCCGGTCGCGTATGCCCCGACTGCGAACGCCGGGTCCGCGAACCCTTCGAGGAGACGATCCTCGGCCGCGAGGTCTGCCCGGACTGCGCCCGGGCCCTCTTCCTGGCCTCGGGCGCGGGCGCGGCAGCCGGCGGCTCCCTCGGCGTTGCGGCCGGCGTCTGGTCCACGCTGCTCCGCAAGATCCGCCGCACCCGCTGACCCCGCTCCCCGGGCCTCCGCGCTCCGGGAGCGGCGGCGAGCGTCGATCGCCTGAGTGCCCGCCGGCATGAACCGGTGCGGCCGCTACTTCACCCGGCGGGTGGACCGGACGACGATCTTCTCGTACTGGCGGTTCTTGTCCAGCCAGGCGGTCAGCAACGGGCAGATCGGCACGACCGTGCGGTTGCGGCTGCGGGCGTCGTCCATGACCGCGCGGGCCAGCGCCGCGTCGACGCCGGTGTTCTCGAAGCCGGGCTCGATGTCGGTGTGCGTGCAGGCGATGATCGGCCCGGTGACCTGATAGGTGAGCACCCCGGCGAGCGCCCCGGAAGCATCACGCGCCTCGAAGCGCTCGCGGTCGGGCAGGTCAGTCACCGTGTACGTCACCCAGCCATCCAATCACGCCACCGGCTCCCGCCACCGGGCGGCGTGCGAGGCGCCACATCACTCACCGCGAGCGGATGCCGGCGAATCGGCCAGCCACGCGTGGTCATAGCCGATCTCGTCCCAGCGGCTCCGTAACCAGGCGCGTCTCGGCTCCGGCGCGGAGCGCCACAGGTACTCCACGCCCTCGTGGATCCTCGCCCGGTGGGTGGGATCCAGCCATGCCGGAAGGTTGTGGCAGAGGTCGGCGAGCACCCACGCACGGTGCAGACGTTCCCGTTCCGGCACGTCGTCGCGGAGCGGCGCGACCTCGAACCTGATCGAGAGAATGGCGTCCCGGAGCAGGTGCACGACCGCCGCCTCCGTGGCCCCCTGGGACGGCCGCTCCCGTTCCCGGGCCATCCGGTCATCGACCTCCGATCACTGGACGCGGACCACGAGGGTGCGGGCGGGCTTGTCGTGGAGGCACTGGCGGTAGGGCTTGTCCCAGAGGCACCAGAGCGGGTCGATGAGGCCGACGTAGCAGTTGGAGAGGATGGAGAAGCCGAGCGTGGCCAGCCATCGGTAGGTCAGGCGGCCGCGGGTCAGCGGCGCGTACGGGTCGAGTGAGGCGACGGCCAGTTTCAGCATGCGCTTGCCCGGGGTCTGGCCGTGCCAGCGCAGCGGGATCTCGACCTCGTGGACGTACTGAACGCCGAGCATGACCAGCACGATCGCGGTTACGCCGGTGATCGGGACGAGCGGGGACTCGTCGCCGGCCGTGTTGACCAACAGCGCGACCAGGCCGCCGCCGATCGCACCGGCCAGCACGCCGGCCGCGAGCATGAAGATGACGCTGTCGACGAGCCGGGCGGCGAGCCGGCGGCCCGCGTCGGCCACCGGGCGCCCGTCCGGTGCGACCGGGTCGGTCCAGGCCGGCGGCTGGGGCGGGTGCGGCGGGTACTGGACCGGCTGCGGCCCGGACTGTGCGGCGGCGGGGTACTGCGGGTAGGCCGGGTACTGACCGGGCTGCGGGCCCGGCTGCGCCGACGGGTACTGCGGGTACTGGGGCTGATCGCTCACGCGGCGTTTCTATCAGGTGCCCGCACGCGCGGGCAGCCGGGCATCTCCCGGGCGGCGGCAGGGGCGGTGTGGCGCAGGACTTCCAGCGGGCTACGGCAGTGCGGCAGCGCGATCGTGACCGGCCGGGACGCTGCCGCCGGCGCCCGGTCACCGCCTGTTCCGCGTCGCTCAGCGCGACGCCGGCGCCGTCGTGGTGCCCGGGTCCGGCCCGCCCGGCGGCACTGTCGTCACGTACCCCCCTGAGGGTTTGTGGTCGGCGTGACGCATCCGGCAGGGACCTGGCGGCCGGCCGTGCAGGCCACGGCGCGCTGTCTCACCGGCTGCGCGATCGGCGAGATCCTCGGCATGATGATCGGCACCCGCGCTCGGCCGGCGCGTCGGCGGCACCGGCGCACTCTCCGTCGCGCTCGCGTTGCTCTTCGGCTACGCGCTGACCATGCGCCCGCTGCTCGCCCAGCACCTCGGCCCGCGTGCCGCGCTGAGCATCGCGCTGGCCGCCGCACGATCTCGATCGCGGCCGTGGAGACCATCGACAACGCCGTGATGCTGCTCGTCCCCGGCGCGATGGACGCCGGGCCGCTCACCGTCGTCTTCTGGGCCTCGCTCGCGTTCGCACTGGCCGTCGCGTTCGTCCTCACCGTCCCGATCAACCGCTGGCTCATCTTCCGCGGCCGCGGCCACGCGGTCGTCCCGCACCACCACTGACCACCGGCGCCGTCCGGTCAGTCGTCGTCGAAGGCCTGGTCGCTCCACCGCCACCAGGCCTCGTCGCCGTCGACGTGCAGCAGGAACTCCGGCACGTCGCGGCCGTCCGGATAGCGCAGCACAACGACGTTGCGCACCGCGTCGTACGCCCGCTCCCACGCCTCGACGTCCTCGTCGACCCGCTCCAGCAGCCGCAACTCGTCGACGAACAGCGGCCGCACGTCCTCCAGGCCGCCCGCCGGCTCCACCCGCGCGTGCAGCCAGGGGAAATCCCCGCCGGTCACGACCAGCGAGGCAAGCAGTTCGCCACCGCGCCTCCGATGCAGGGACCAGACCCCCTCGATCATGGTGGTCACGCGGGCCGTCCGGCCGACGCGGCACCCCGGACGGCCTCGGCCGTGTGTTGTGGGTCCATCACCCGCGAACGGTATCGCCCGGGTATGACAGAAATCCGCCATGGCGCGGTCCGGCTTCGCGGTTTCGCATCGCCTGAGGGCCATCCAAAAAGACGCACTCACGTCGGCACGAGCGTGCACGCCAGGCCTGCGCGTTGTTCATCAGCGGCGCGTCCGGCCACGGCGCACGCCGGCAGCAGGCCCGGTGTTTCGCGCAGCGGCAATCCGGGCCGGTCGACGGCCCCGTGCCTCGCGATTCACCACGCGGTGTCGGTCCACTCCCGCGCGGTGGGGTTCCAATCCAGCGGTACGGGACCCGAATCGTCCCTGGGGGTGCGGATCCAGCGGAGAGGATGCTGCGCGCTTCCGATCTGGTAGGTCTTCTCGGTCCCGTTGATGACCGCCCGGACGGTCAACGCGCCCTCGTAGAGATAGCCTTCCTTCGACTCGATGAGGAGCCTCGCGTATCGGTAACCGCGTTCGGTCAGCTGAATCGAGGCCGGCGGCATGGCGTCGGGACCATCAACCTGGTCCGGTCCGTCGAACGTGGACATCGTGGTCCGGCCTTCTACCGTATCGACCTCGATGACTACGACGGGATGTCACCTCCGGTATGCCGGCACGTCAGGGCGGTCCCGCCGGCGCTCGGGGTTCGCTTGAAGATCGCCACCTCGGCGCTCTTCACCACCACCAGGTCGGCGCTGCCGGACAGCATCTCAAGGTCGATGTACGGGTACGTGTTGTACATCGCCGGATTGCCCGCGATCCAGGACTGCCATTCCTTACAGTGGTCGTTGGCGTTCTCGGCTGGGTAATCAGGGGGCGCGGGGAGCTCCTGAGCCGTCCCGGTGTAGTAGAAAGAGTCGATGTAGTAGGCCAAGGAGATCTGCCCGTACGACTGCTCCAAGCCGGGCCCGCACGCCACCACGTTGCCCGAACCCTGCACGTTGCAGCCGCCGGAGTTGGCCTGGATCGTCGATGCCTGGCCGCTGTTGCTTGCGGCGCTGGAGGCGTCAGGCTTTGCCCCTTTGCCGTCGCCGTTTGCGATGAACGGTATCAGTACGGCCACAATGGCCACTATTGCACCGACACCCTGCCACCAGGGGCGTCCCAGCAACCAGCCGACGATGCCTCGACGGCCGTCGGCCGGAGACGATTCCGCGGACGGCGACTGGTTGGACGCTCGGCCCGTTCCCCGTCCTGGGTTGGCGGACATCGTCGCCCCCGATCGCCTCGATAATTCAATGACGGCAATGATATCGCAGCTGGATGAATCGCTCAGTGATCGCGACCTGCGCGCGCTCACAGCGGATGAGCGGCATGATGTCGCCTACCGTCGTTCGGCTCGACTCGGAGATCTGCCGTTCGCCCGGTTCGGCTGACGTGGGTGCCATAGGCAGAGCACGGCCCGACCACGGCAAGCCGGTGGTCGTCAGCGAGTTCGAGTCGGCGGCCTGGCTGGGCAGCCTGCTGATCCGGATCAGCCGGGAAGCGGAGCTTGACGCCCTCCGTATCTCTGATGAGCACGCGGTCAGTAAGCACTACGACCTGACCGGGCCGGACGACCTCAAGGTGCTGCTCGGCGAACTGGACGCGCTGCTGACAGCGGGTCGCGTGCCCGGTTCCGCCGTCGTCCAGCGGGGCGTGCCGGCAATGGACGCGCCGCGGGGCTTGGGCCGCGCTGTAGATCTTGGGCGCGACCGCGGTCGTGCGGGGTTTCTCCGGCGCTTCGACCGACGCGGCCCGGTCAGTCGTCGTCGACGGTCTCGTCGCTCCACCACCCACGGATCACGGCCGGCGACGCCCCGGCCTGCCCCGGGGACGCATGCCTACCGCAACCCCTCGCGGTGGCACCTTTCCTTAAATTCGGCTTAGGTTGATGCCTTGTTCGCGCATGCGGAGAGTGATCAAGGCGCTCGTATCGGTAGTGTGCCCCAGAGCTTCATCGTGAGGGGAGAATGCCGGTGCGACGGACCAGACTCCTGCTGGTGGTCGGCGTGGCCGCGGCGGCGGCGCTGCTGACCACCGTGCCGCTGCTCGCGGACGACCACGGTGATCTGACCGTCGCGGCGGTTGCCGACACCACCAGCACGACCGTTCCGCAGGACGGCGACAACAGCGTCAAGAGCACCCTGGCCACGTGCCCGTCGACCTGCGACCGGAACCCACGAGGCTGGCGGGACGCGGTGATCAGCTTCGACGTGGCCGACATCCCGGCCGGCGCCGTCGATGTCCGGGCCGTACTGCGGCTCTATTCCTGGCAGGCGTTCGGCGCGATGACCAGCGTGCACCTGGGCGGCTCGGTCACCGGCACCGGCGTGGTGACCCGGCGTGCCGCCGTCGGTGCCGGGCTGGACCGGGCCACGTCGGTGCGGTCGGGCTACAACGAGTGGGACGTCTCCGGCGCCGTGGCCGGTAACGGGCGGTACACGTTCACGGTGCGGCAGGAGCAGCTCGGCACCCGTGTCTACTGGGCCTCGAGGGAGAACCGCGACACGGGCATCCGTCCACAGCTGACCCTCACCTATCGTGGCGGGCCGAGCGGCGCCACCAGCGCGCCACCGGCGCCCAGCCCCACGTCGCCGTCCCCGTCGGCCACCTCCGACGCGGGGATCGGCAGCGCGCCGAGCACCGCCCCGCCGCCGCCACCCTCCCGGACACCGGCCAGCACCCCGCCCGTCGCGGCCGGGCCGCAGGCGCCGGCCGGCTGGAAGCTGACCTGGTCCGACGAGTTCGACACCGGGAGGCTGGACACCACCAAGTGGGTGGCGAAGGACGACACGATGGTCGACTACGACCTGGCCTGCATCACCGACGACAACGTCTCGGTGGGCGACGACACGATGGTGATCACGGCTCAGCGGGAGAGCGCCACCTGCGGGTCCGAGAGCCGCAAATACACCACGGCGTACCTGACGACACAGGGGAAGAAGTCGTTCACGTACGGCCGGTTCGAGATCCGGGCGAAGACGCCCACCGGCCCGGGCAACTCCACCGGCCTGTGGCCCGCGTTCTGGTTGCGGCCGGACGACGGCGGGGTGGGTGAGATCGACGTGGTGGAGCTGCCCGGCGGCGAGGACTACTACCACGCGGCCACTCAGTCGATCTTCTATGACTACACGCCGGTCAAGCAGGACAACCGCTACGACTTCCCGGTCGGCTATCCGGCCGACGGCTACCACACCTACGTCACCGAGTGGGACCGCGACGAACTGCGGTGGTACATCGACGGCACCGAGGTCTGGAAGCGGAACCGGTCCACGACGCCCTGGTTCACCGAGGCGTTCAGCCGGCCCTTCCACCTGCGGATCAACTTCCAGGTCGGTGGCTGGCTCGGCGATCCGAACGCGGCCACGACGTTCCCGGCGGACTTCCGCGTCGACTACGTCCGGGTGTGGGAACGGAGCTGAAACTCACGGTAACTGAAACGTTACCAAAGGTTGTTACGTTAACTCTGTTCGAAGTGGCTTGGCGGCCTCTCCTTCGACGGCACCCGACCGGGCGGGACCCCCGGTCTGTCGTGCTACCCATCGGAAGGGCACCAGCCGATGATGTCATCAGACACCCTTGCGGCCGTCACCGTCCCCGCGCCACGGACTCAGGCCTCGGCCCGCCCCGCGTGGCAACGGCGTTACGTCCTCACCTTGATCGTCAGCGACACCCTGGCCGTGGTGGCCGCGGTCCTGATCGCCATGCAAGTCCGCTTCGGGGGCGACCTGACGACCGAGGGATGGTCGTATGCGCTGATCAGCGTGCTGCTGTCGGCGGGCTGGCTGATCGCACTGCTGCTCAATCACGCCTACGACGACCGGTACCTGTTCAGCGGCAACGAGGAGTACCAGCGGGTGCTGCGGGCGGCGCTGGCGCTCACCGCGACGATCGCCTTTCTGTCGTACGTGTCCGAGGCGGAGGTCGCCCGTGGCTACGTGACCGTGGCGATGCCGGCGCTCACCGCGCTCGGGCTCGCCGCCCGGCGCCTGAACCGGATGGCACTGCACCGGGCCTGGTCCCGTCGGCGCTGCCTGCGCCGGGTGGTGGTGGCCGGGCACGCCGGCTCGGTCGCCGCGCTGACCGGGCAGCTGCGTCACGAGCGGTACCACGGGCTTGAGGTGGTGGCGGCCTGTGTGCCCCGGCGGGATGATCTGCCGCCGCAGCTACGGACCGTCCCGGTGATCGAGGGATTCGAGTCGATCGCCACGGTCGCGCTGACCGCGCAGGCCGACACCGTGATGATCCTGCCCTGCCCGGAACTGGACGGGCCGGCCGTGCGCCGGCTCGCATGGCGGCTGGAGGGCCAGGACATCGACCTGGTGCTGTCCAGCGCGCTGGTGGAGGTCACCGACGGGCGTACGACCATCCGGCCGGTGGACGGACTGCCGATGCTGCATGTCGAGCATCCACGGCTCACCGGCCCGGGACGCCTGGTCAAGAACCTTTTCGACCGTACCGCCGCGGCTCTTGCCCTGATCGTGCTCGCTCCGCTGTTGGCGGCGTGCGCGCTCGCCGTCCGGCTGGACCGGAGCGCACCCGGCCCGGTGCTGTTTCGGCAGACCCGGGTGGGGCGGCATGAGCGGCCCTTCACCATGCTGAAGTTTCGCACCATGCGGCTCGGCGCCGAGGCGCAACTGGCCGCGCTGCGCCACCTCAACGACCACGACGGGGTGCTGTTCAAGCTACGCGAGGATCCGCGGATCAGCCGGGTGGGCCGATTTCTGCGACGGTACTCCCTCGACGAGTTGCCGCAGCTGGTGAATGTGGTGCGCGGCGAGATGTCGCTGGTCGGACCTCGGCCGCCGCTTCCGGCGGAGGTGGCCGCGTACCCGGAGGACATGCGCCGGAGGCTGGTGGTCAAGCCCGGCATGACCGGGCTGTGGCAGGTCTCCGGACGGGGCGACCTGCCGTGGGAGGAAGCGATTCGGCTCGACCTGCGGTACGTGGAGAACTGGACTCTCACCCTGGACCTGATCATCCTCGCTCGCACGGTGACCGCAGTGGCCCGGTCCAGCGGCGCCTACTGACGGCGGACCCCTCCGGGCCGGCAGAACCGGCCCGGAGGATCGGTCAGATGCCGCGACCGCGCCGGCGCAGCGTGCGCACCACGGTGTCCGGGCTGAGGAGCCCGCCGGCGACGGCCAGCGCGAGGTACGCCCGGGGTTCGCGGGCGTTCCCGGCCAGTGTCCGGCCGGCCCACCGGGCCGCCGACCGGCCGTTGCCCAGCGCCGCCTCGGCGAAGGCGATCTGACCGCAGACCCGGGCGAGGCCGGCCGGCTCGCCGGCGAACTCCGGATAGCGCTCCAGCAACCAGCGCAGCGCCTCGGAGATGGTCTCCCAGCGCTCGGTGAAGTGCGAGCGGCGATACCAGCGGACCAGCACCCCGGGACTCGGCACGTTGGCCAGCGGCCCGCGTCGCGCGGCCCGGAGCAGGAACTCGTAGTCCTCCGCGTAACTGCCGGGGATGTCCTCGTCGACCAGGCCGATGTGATCGCGCAGGGCCGCGGCCCGGATGAGGAACGTCGACGGGTGCAGCTCGGTGATCCGGTCGCGCAGCAGGTCGGCGAGCGACACCCGGGTGCGGTGGAGCACCCGCTCGTGTTCGGACTCCCCGGTGGTCACCCGGATGCCCGAGCAGACGAAGTCCGCCCCGGCATCCAGTGCCGGAAGCTGTGCGGCGAGCTTGCCGGGCAGCCATTCGTCGTCGTCGTCGCAGAACGCGATCAGGTCGCCGGTCGCGGCGTCGATCCCGCTGTTGCGGGCGCCGGCGAGACCGGGACGCCGCCGGTTGGGGATCACCCGGACCACCCGTTCCGCACCGGAGGGGTCGCGCCAGGCGCGCTGGAGGGACTCGTCCGGCGGGTTACGGTCGAAGACGACGATCACCTCGATCATGCCTGGGTGTTCCTGACCGGTGGCCGCGTCCACGGCCCGGCGCATCAGCTCGGGCCGGTCGACGGTCGGCACGATCACGGAGATCGCCGGGCTCATCGCCCTCCCCCACGCCGGCCCTGGTGCCGGACGGCCAGGAGGTCGTCGACGATGCGGCCCACCCGCCGTACCGCCGCCGACCGGTCCGTCTGGGCCGGTATCCTGGCCGGGGCACCGGGGACACCGGACATCGCCTCGTCGAGCGCGGTGTGCAACTCCGTGGCGGAGGCGCAGAGCCGGATCAGGCCGTACCCGGCCAGCCGGCCGGCGAACAGCATCTGATGGTCGTCGACGTGTTCGCCGTGCGCGGGATCGCGGGCGACCACGATCGGGGTGTGCCCGTTGCGCCGGGCCTCGGTGATGGTGGCCGGGCCGCCGTGGCTGACCACGGCCCGAACCCTGGTCATCGCCTCGGCCAGTGCCTCATGGGCCAGAAAGGCGGTGGCGCCGGGAATCTCCGGGCGCCGGCTGCTGCCGTGCTGGATCAACATGGCGAGACCGTCGCGGCGGGTCGTGTGCCACTGCTCCAGCCATCCCATCAACCGGTCGAAGCGGTGCACGTCGGTGCCGACCACGACCAGCACCGACGGAGTGCTCGCCTCGGTCATATCAGCTGCCCCACGACGGTGGCCTCGGGATAGAGCCTGCGCTGCTCCTCCCACTGGACGAGCATCGCGGACAGGAACGGCCGGCACAGGCGCGCGGTGAGTGTCGGCGTGTCTATCCGGTCGTAGACCTCGATGTAGACGGTGGGGATCCGCTGGAGCCAGGCCAGCAACACGAACGGGAAGGCGACGCCCGCTCCGGTGGTGATCACCGCACCGGCCCGGGCGGGGCGGACCAGAGCGGCGGCGAGGCGCAGGTTTCGCAGGAGGTTCCGCAGGTTGCGGGTGGTCGGGTGATGCGCCCAGGTGACCGTCTCGTCGCGCAGCAGGGAGACCGCGTCCGGCGTGTCGAAGCTGACCCACCGGCGGTTCCGCTCCCGGTACCACGGTTCGAGCGCGAGAAGCTGCGCGAGATGTCCTCCGCTGGAGGCGACCAGCAGAAGCGGCGGGCTGCCCGACCCGTCGCCCGGCACGTGACCCATGCATTCCTCCTAAACGATCTTTGGCGGCCCCGCTTTCAACGACGGAAACAATTTATAGGCGGCGCGTTTCATTCGCGTTCACTTTCGCGTGGGTGTCGGCATTCATACGCCTTTCCGAATGTCAGATGATGCACATAAGGAGTTCTTGGAACCTTCCGGAATTCCGGCTTAAGACGGATCCCGCTTTCCTCGCCGACCTATAGGTTTAATATGATTTGATCCGCAGAGAAGAACGTATCTCGTCGACCGCCTCACATCATTCTTCTGGTCAGCACCTCCAATAGAGACGGGTGCAGGTCGGCATTCCACCCGGCGCCGCCCGCGGCGAGTCGAAAAGTGCGCAGCCACATTTCGACCAGGTATATGTCGACGACTGATTCGACGGCGTCCGGACTGATCCCCAGATCGGGCATCCGGGCCCACAACGTCGCGCGTGCGGCGTCCACCGCCCGGGACGCGGGGCGCCGGGCCACCACCAGCGCGGTGTTGAACACCTGATGGACGAGATCGACGCCGACCGGCATACCGGAGCCGCTGTGCTCCCAGTCCCAGGCCACCAGGCGGGCCACACCCGGGCGCTCGGCGACCTCGCCCAGATTCCACGGCACCCAGTCCCCGTGCCAGTCGCCGAACTCCATCCGCAGACCACCCACGGTCTCGGCCAGTCGCACGACCAGCCGCCGGATCGTCTCGCCGGCCGCGCCCGGCACCGTCGCCGACTCCCGGCGGAACCGGTCCAGCAGACCCGCCTCGGCCGTCGTCCGGAGCGGGCCCGGCGGCCCACCGCGGCGCGCGACAGCCAGCAGCCCGGCCAGGCGAGGACGGCTCGGCTCCGGCAGCCGGCGCACCGTCTCGGGCAGCGGAGCGGTGACCGACACCGCCCGCCCGGCCCAGTCGCCGCTGTGCAGCAGGCGAGGTACGACCGGATAGCCGTCGTGAGGGCGATCCGGCAGGACGCGCAGGGCCGCCGATTCCGCCCGGACCAGCGCCCGGGTGGCCTCGTTCCAGCCGATCTTCGCGTACCCGCGTGGCTTTCCCCGTCCGTCGAACAACTGCAGGGTGGGCTTGCGGTTCGGGTCCGGCGGCCGGACCCCGATCGCCGCGCGCAGGCCCGGCTCGCCCAGCACCTCGGCCAGGTGCGCGATCAGCGACGAGGCCGCCGCCGCCCCGGCCGGGCCGTCGGCGGAGAGCACCGGGAACGGCAACGCCTCGGCGGCACCCACGCGGGCCAGACCACCCAGCGTCGTGCGCACCGCCCGGGTGGCGCCGGACCGCAGCGAGTTGAAGGCCAGCACGGAACCGGCCGCGACCCGGGGATCCCCGAGCGGCACCAGGAACCGGGCACGCGACACCGAGGGCACCACCGCCCAGCTGGTCACACCGGGGCCCCACCGGCGCCGGCCGACCGTCACCCGCAGCCGCTCGTCCGGGAAGACCGCGCGGGCCACCCAGCCCAGGCCGTCGTCGCGGTCCCGCGGATCATGTGGAAGGACCGCCCGCGCCCCGGAGCCGGTCAACCCTCCCCGCCCGCCCAGTCGAAGGACATCCCCAGCCGCCGGGCGAGCGCCTGGTTGCAGGGCCGGAAGTACGCCGTCAGCTCCGCCCGGATCGCCGGGTCCATCGGCGCCGAACGACGACCGTTGAACACCTCGTAGCTACCGAGCTCGTGCGCGGGCAGGCCGACGAACTCCAGCACCCGTGCATAGGTCGCGGCCGGGTCGCGATAGAGCGCCTCGCTCGGCAGCACCAGCAGCTGTTCCCGGGGAAAGCGCACGAGCCAGGGCTCGAGGTGCTCCAGATACCGGCCCCGGGCCCGGTACGTCCACCAGTCGAACGGCTCGCTGAACAGGTTCGGGTCGGCGATCAACCGCTCACGTTCGCCGGCCGTCCGCTCCGGCTCCGCGGCCAGCGCCTCGGCGAAGCCCAACGGCTCGTGACCCTCGGTCCGTCGCTCCTTCCAGTGCGACCAGGCCCGCTCCACCGGGTCGCGCAGCAGCACGATCAGCCGGACGGACGGCATCAGCGTCTGCACCCGGGCCGGGACGAGCGGATGGAACATGTAGAGCGGAGCCGCCTCGCCCACCTTCGGCGCCGCGCCGAACCGCCGCTCAAGCCGCCGCCGGTGTCGTTCGGTCGGGAAGTGCGATCGGTACCAGGCCTCGCCCCGATGCCAGTTCTCCTCGAAGTAGTGCGACGTCTTGGTGTTCCAGGCCGGAAAGAGGCGGGGCACCAGCGGATGCTGGATCAGGTAGTTCCACAGCGAGGTGGTGCCGCCGCGCTTGGTACCGATGATCAGGAAGTCGGGTAGCGGGCGACGGTCGCTGGTGCGCTCGCCGTAGCGGACCAGGCCCTCCCGCGCCCGTTCCCGCAGTCCCGGTGGCGCCATCCGCTTGGCTCGGTCCCTCATGGTCGTCACGTGTCGTCCTCCCCAGTACCGGACCCGGACCGGGCATCGCGCAGCAGCGCCACCCCGCCCCGGATCAGCTCCCGCACCCGCCGGACCGACACCGCGGCGGCCAGCCCGCACATCAGCGACACGCAGGCCAGCAGCAGTCCCGGTAGGCCCCGGCCGGCGACCGCGGCCGCGCACAACCCGATCGGGACCACGGCGACGACGGATCCCGCCGCCGACAGCAGCGCGCTCCGGCTCACCACCGCACCGCCGATCACCTGCCGAGCGCCGATCGCCGCGGCGACGTTCTCGACGACGATCCCGACCGCCCACGCGGCGGCGGCCCCGAGCACGCCGCCGGCCGGTATCCACCAGAGGCCGAAGCCCACCGTGCAGGCCAGGCCGGCCGAGGTGGCGGCCAGGTGGCGACGGCTGTGGCCGCTCATCAGCAGCACCGTCTGCACCGTGCCGAGCCCGACGTTCACCAGCATGGCCGCGCTCAGCACCGCCATCGCCGTGCCGCCCGCACCGAAGTCGCCGCCGAACAGCGCCAGGAAGGCCGGGGCGAACAACGCCAGGAGCAGGTAGACCGGCCAGGACAGGGCGATGGCGAGGACGGTGGTCTGCCGGTGCACGGCCGCGGCGTCGGCGATCCGGCCCGCCCCGAGCAGCCGGGACAGCTGCGGCGCCACCGCGACCCGAAGACCCTGCAGCGCGAGCTGGCCGGCCAGCACGTACCGGCCGACGCCACCGAAGACGCCCGCGTCGGTGGCCGTGGCCAGGGCGGAGGTGAGCAGGACACCCACCCACATGCTGCCGCTGTCGATCGCCGCGGACACCGCTCGGGGCAGCGCGAACGACCAGAACGGGCGCCACTCGGCAGACACCGGACGCAGCGCGGACATACCGTCGACACCGAGCGGCCGGTACAGCAGCGCCACGCAGGCGACCAGGGCGAGCAGCACCGGCAGCACCCACCCGATCAGCGCCGCGACGACGCCACCGGCAGCCAGAGCGACCGCGCCGACCGCCACCGGGCGGCCCACCGGCAGCAGCCCGAACTGGACGGCGGCGTACGCGGTGATCGGCCGCGAGGCGCGCACCGCCGACAGCAGCACGGTCATCGCGACGACCAGCGGCAACGCCGCCGAGGCCACCGACAGCAGGCGGACACCGGACGGTCCGGCGTCGGGCAGGAGCACCCCGGCCAGTGGCCCGGCCAGGAGCAACCCGCCCGCCGCCACCAGCAACCCCAGCGCCAGCGGCGGTGCCAGGGCGACGGTGAGCAGCGGGGCCGCGGTGGCGAGGGCCCGCCGGGGCAGGGCCCAGACCAGGCCGGTGTCGGCCCCCAGGCAGCAGACCGCGCAGGCCACGGTGAGCAGGCCGACCGCGGCGAAGATCGCACCCGCCCCGGCCGACCCGAAACCACGGGCCAGGACCACGGCGAGCAGGAACCCGAACAGGCCGCTGACCGCGGCCCCGGCCAGACCGACCGCGCTGCTTCGGGCACCGGTGCGCCGGGCGGTGGTGACGCTCATGCGGTCTGCTCCGCCGTGCCGCCCCGGTCCGGCGCAGGGCTGCCGGATCCGCGCGCCGGCGCCGCTCCCGCCGGCGGTAGCGGCGCCGCCCGGCGGACCGGACCGTCCACCGCCGCCATCGACAGCCCGATCGCGTAGCAGAGCACCGTCAGGTTGTGGAAGGTCAGTCCGTAGTACGGCAGCTGCACCGCGCCGATCACCGGCACCGTGGCCAGCCACTGACCGGCGGGGGACACCGCACGGCCCGACCGCCGGGCGGTGACCACGAAGAAGGCGAGGAAGCAGAGCAGCGCGGGAACGCCGTGCGAGACCAGGACCTGCCAGATCTGGCCCTGGGTGCCGACCGGTGCCTGCGCCGTAGTGGTGTCGACGGTGACCGGGGCGCCGTACCCGATCACGGGCGAACGCTCCGCGAGCAGCAGGGCCTGCCGGTACAGGTCGATCCGGTCGGTGGTGGTGTCGCTGCTGCTGGTCCGGGCCGAGATCAGTTCGTCCACCGGGATGACCAGCCAGACGGCCCCCGCCAACAGCGTCGCGGCCACCACCGAGACCACGACCGTGGTCTGCCGTCTGCCGATCCCACGCGCGGCCAGCAACAGCAGGCCCGCGCCGAGACTGACGAACATGCCGCGGTTCAGGGTCAGGAAGGCCGGCGGCAGGGAGAGCGGCAGGGAGATCAGCAGCGCCCGCCGCAACGGGCCGCGCCGCACCGACAGGACGTAGGCGATCACACACGGGACGAGGAGCGCCCAGGCGCTGCCCCAGGTGTTCGTGTACGCGAACGGCGCCGACGGACGGTAGATCGGCGCCGTCGCGTTCGTGCTGTACTCACTGCTGCGCAGGTGGACGAGGTCGCTGAGGAACGGGTTCGCACGCAGGCCGGCCGGCAGCAGCAACTCGATCGGGCTGACCGCGGCGAACGTCGGCAGCAGCACGCCCAGCCAGCCGAGCGCGACCATCGACAGCCAGAACAGGCAGAGCGGCCGGAAGACCCGCTCCCAGCCCTGCCCGTCGCGCAGCGCCGTGTAGGCGTAGAGCAGCAGCAGGAACGCCGCGACGTAGAACCCGAACCGTAGCGCCGCCACGACCAGCCCGCCGGCGTCCAGCCGGATCGCGGAGATCAGTACCAGGACGCAGAAGACCAGCCAGAGACCACTGCCGGTGGGTAACTCGACCCGGCTGCGGCGGGCCAGCAGGACCAGCCCGAGCAGCCCGCCGAGCAGCGGCCATCCGAGGTAGAACCCGCCGGACAGCCAGAGCAGTGGCACCGCGCCGAACATCGCGGCCAGCGGCCAGAGCGGCAGCTCACCGTCCGTGATCCGGTCAGTCATGCCCGCTCACCAGAACGATGCCGAGGGTCCGGACCCCGCTGAGGCGAAGGGTGGTGGCGAGCCGGTCCAGGTCGGCGGCGCGGGTGTGATCCCGGCGTGCCACCAGGACCACGGCGGCCTGCTGCACGGACCGCACGCCGAGCGCGTCCCAGTCGGCCGGGACGGCTCTGACCAGTGTGATCAGTTTTTCGTCCGGGTCGGCGGGCGCGATCAACCACACCCGGCCCCGGCCGATCGGTACGGACCGGGTGACGGACGCGCTGGTCCGGTCCCGTTCGCGCTGCTCGACCAGCACCGGCGACGGGCGCGGCCGGGTCAGCGGCTCGGTCGTGTCGGTGGGCCGCGGCCGCTCGGTGATCGGGCCGGTGGCGGAGGCCAGCACCCGTGACCGGCTCAGCGGCGCCTCGGGCGTCAGGTCCTGCCAGTGCACCTCGTTGCCGCCGTCGGCGAGCGCCACGGCCAGGCCGGCGGCGACGCCGGTGGGCAGTTCACCGGAGCCCGGGGCGAGCAGCACGATGCGGCGGGTGGCCGGGCCCAGCCGGCCGAGGATCGCCGGCACCAGGTACCGCAGATCCGCCGTGAGCTGGCTGCGACCCTGGCCGAACCGCCGGCCGCGCAGCTCGGCGAGCAGCGGTAGCCCGGAGATCGTGGCCGCGTCGTACCCGGTCCGGACTCGGCGGCTCAGCGCCTCCACCGCGGTGGCGAGCACCGCGCCGGCGAGCAGACCGCCGGCCAGCGCCGCGATCAGCACTATCGGCAGCGGCATCCGTCCGGGGGCGGCGGGTGGGGTGGCGATCCGGGTGACCGTACCGGGCGTGACGTCGACCGCGGCGGCGTCGGCACGCCGGGTGGCCAGCTCGCCGAGCTGGTCATTGAGGCTCCGCAGCCGGTCCAGTGCGGCGGTGGCGGCGACCGAGCCGGCGCCGGACGGCAGCGCGGCGCGGACCTTGTCGCGTTCGGCGGCGAGTGCGGCGATGCTCTGGTCGTACGAGGCGATCCTCGCGTCCCGCTGGGTCTGGTAGAGGCGGCGACGCACGTCCAGGTAAGTGTTGGCTGCGGCGTTGGCCCCGGCGACGGCCGCGTCCGCGGTCGGCGCGGCGTAGCGGAACCGGAGCACCTGCGATCCGTCCGGCAGCTCGACGGTCAGCGACGCGCGGGCCGCCTCCTCGCCCTGCCCGGTGGCCGCCGCGACCGCCGTGACCACCTCGGTGCCGGTGGCGAGGCCGTTCTCCACCGTCATGTTGACCACCCGGTCGGAGCCCGGGCCCGGATAGGTGAACGGGTCGGTGACGACCGGCCGGACCGCGACCACGGCGGTGGCCTCGAAGCCGCCCGCGGTGGCGAGGTAGCCGACCGCACCGAGCAGGCCGAGCAGCACCCCGGCGAGGGTCGTGCGCCACCGCCGGACGGGCGGGCGGAGCAGGTCGAGAGGGCTGACGGTGCGGCTGCGGGGCGCGACATCGGTGGTGTCAGTCATCGAACCTCTTGGCGATCTGCTGCGGATTTCCGATCACGACCACCCGGGCCGGCACGTCGGTGCGGACCACCGTGGCCGCGCCGACCACCGAGTCCCGGCCGATCGTGACGCCCTTCATGACCAGGGCGCCGGCACCGATCCACACGTTCTCGCCGACGGTGATCGGCGCCCGGGTGCTGGGCGAGGGCGCCGCGTGGCGCCGGGCCGGGTCGAGGTTGTGGAAGGTGTTGTCGACCAGTTCGCAGTCCGACAGCAAGCTGCCGGCACCGACCGTGACGGTCGTCCAGCAGCCCACCCAGGAACCGTTGAGCAGGGTGTCCGGTCCGATGCGGACCACGCCAGGGCCGGCGAACCGGACCAGTTTGTTCAGCCGGCACCGGTCGCCGATGACGACCGTCACGCCCCGCCGAAGCCGGATCCGGCCGCGGATCTGCACGTCCCTGCCCAGGGTCAGCCGGGGGTAGCGCAGCCGGTACCACGCACGCTTGAGCCGGAACACCTGCCGGACCAGGACGCCGACGGGGGCCGGCGCGCGCTCGGTGTCCACCGGTGCGCTGTCCCCGGCCATGACGCGGCTCCCGATCACGACGCGGCTCCGATCACGACGCGGCGAAGAAGAGCGTGGGGCTCGTCCAGGTGGTGCCCGGGTCGATCACGGTGACCGCGGCGCCGTCCACCACCAGGCTCGGTGCCGCGGTGGGGTCGAACGGCACCGACCGCAGCTTGCCGTCCGTCGAGCCGAAGACCACGGTGCCGCCGGCGTAGGCCAGCCCGCGCGTGGCCGACCAGGTGACCCCGGTGGTCGGCGCGGTGAACTCGGTCGCGCCCACGTAGTGACCGTCCGGTTCGAGGTAGCGATAGTAGAGGCCGTTCCCGGTGGACCTCGTGTAATACATCCGCCCGCTCAGGAAGAAGGCGCCGGTCATCACGGACGAGTCGAACCAGTCGTTGAAGCCGATGTGCCACGGCACGCCCACCACACCCGTGTTGCTGACCTGGGAGATGCCGAAAGCGCCGCCGACGTCCCAGTAGAGCTTGTCGCCGGCCCGCATCGCCGCACCCGCCCCCACCAGGTTCGGCTGGCTCACCACGGTGGCCGTGCCGAGTCCACCGGCGGCGTACGGCGTGCGGGTGAGCTGCCCGTCGGTGTCTCCCGAGTAGAGGAAGCCGGTCGTGCCGGCCGGGGCCTCGACCACCGGGATGTCGCGACCGGACGCGATCGGGAACATCGCGAACCGGCCGTGGTACTCGTTGCCGAGTCCGTCGGAGTTCTGCCCGATGTAGATTCCGTCGTCGCCGCGCCAGATGACCGGCACCGTCGAGCCCCACGCGGTGGTCCCGCTCGGCGCGCCGCTGCGTCGCGGGTTCCAGTTGATCGGCATCCCGTTGTTCGGATCGGCCGCGGCGACCCCGAGCCGGTCGATCGCGCCGGGTCCGGCCTGGTCGCTCGCGTTGGGGTTGTTCAGCCAGCGGAAATGCCCGCCGAGATAGACGACCTCGTCGGTGGCCTCGACCGAGGTGATCGTGTCGTTGCCGGTCCAGTCGATCCAGGTGGCCTCCAGGCCGGTGCCCCGGATGCTCGTCTCGAACCGGACCAGCGCGTCGCAATAGGCCGCGGGCCAGCCGCCGCCGCCGTTGCTGCCGACGATGAAGTAGCTGCCGTCATCGGAGAAGTCGACGTCCTGCACGTAGTGGATGAACGTGTTCGGTGCGGCGCACGGCGGCACGTAGCGAGTGGTCGACCAGTTCGCGACCGTCGGCGTACCCGCGGCGTCCATCTCGATGAGCGCGATCTGGTTCCGGGAGAGCCCGTTGACCAGGGTGAAGTTGCCGCCCATGATCAGCGTTGCGCCGTTCGGGGTGACGTCCACCGTCCACACGTACGGCGCGGCGTTGTTGCGCCCGCCGGTCGCATGGACCACGAAGCCGGTGTCGATCGCCCCGCTGGACGCGTCGATCCGGGCCAGGCCGTGCCGCTCCACGCCGTTGAGCCAGTTGAAGGCCCCGCCGACGTAGAGGTCGTCACCGAGCAGCTTCATGGTCCGCACCACGCCGCCGTCCGACCGTCCCACCCAGTCACCCACCGTCGCGCCGGTCTGCGGGTCGACGGCGACCAGATTGCGTCGCTCGACACCGTTGACGTTGCGGAAGGCGCCGCCCACCACCAGGTCGCCCTCGGGATTGACGGCCAGCGAGTTGACCGCGCCGTCCAGGACGGGGAGGAAGGTGGTGTGGAGCGCGCCGGTGGTCCGGTCGTAGGCGAACAGATAGGACCGGCTGATCCAGGTGGCGTTGGCCGCCGTCCGCAGCTGGGTGAACGTGCCGCCGACGTAGACGGCGTCGCCGATCTGGGCGAATGCCCGCACTTCACCGTTACGGGCATGCGGGGTGCGGTCGTCCGGGTTGGCCGAGACGACCCGGCCCGGAGCCGGCGGCGGAACGACCGCGGCCGTCGCGGCACCCGGCGATGCCAGCCCCGCGGTCCCGGCGACCACACCGGCCAGCACCAGAATGACCGCCCGGCGTCGCCACGCACGCATGAAGGCAGACAAAGATGAGTCACCCCTTTCCGGGGAGCTGCGCATCACGGGAAAGCACCCGCACGTGCTCGCGGGCGACCTTGCTCAACATTGCTCGACTGAAGAAGGAAAACGATGATTCGCGATTCTGTCGTAATTCCGGACAGGATATCGGTGCGCGGGCGACGTCGCTAGATCCCAGATAGTCGATGCGCGTTTCGCTGTGGTTAACCGCCCGTTGGAGAACGGTACGCACGGCGCGGACCGTCCATTGCCACCCATAATGGGGCCGGGGGCGGCGAAAAGTCACCGGTGGACCGGGCACGCGGAGCCTCGTGTCCTAATTGCCTCGATTGCCGTTAGGACCGACAGGAGTAAGAACGGTCCAACCGATGCCGATCTCTATCAAATGTGTTTCGAAGTCTGGGCGAGTTCCTGGCGAGGGCGGGCCGGGCCGCCCTCGGGCATGCGGGCCGGACCACGCCGGAAGCGGGAAGACGGCCTTCGTCCATCAGGGTTTGTGCGCCGCGATCAGCAGGCGTGGGGTGCCGCCGAGGACGGCGGGGGTGTCGCGGGCCTCGGCGAAGATGACCTCGGCGCCGGGGCCCAGCTCGCGTTCCAGGGTCTCGGTGGCGGCGAGTACGCGGGCGTAGACCGCGCCCTGGCGGTCGAGCCAGTCCGGGGTCTCCTCGCGCACCGAGACCTCGAAACCGGCTTTCGCCAGCAATCTCGCGTGGTCCAGATAGGACGGCTCCCAGGTGGTGAAGACGAAACGGCCGCCGGGGCGGAGGATGCGGTGGATCTCGGTGAGTGCGGCCGGTTTGTTCCACACCATCCAGAGCGCGTCGATGCTCATCACCGCGTCGGCGGCGCCGGACGGGACGCCGGTCCCGGTGAAGCTGCCCGTCCGGAACTCGGCGGTGGGCAGGCCGAGGGAGGCGGCGAGCGCGGGGGCGCCCTCGACCGCGGCCGGGACCACGTCCAGGCCGAGGAGGCGGGCGCCGCAGGTGAGTGCGACGGATGTGCCGGGGCCGCCGCGGCCGCAGCCGACGTCGACGAGCAGGCCGCCGTCGAGCGGGCCGACGAGCGTGGCGATGCGGGACAGGTCGGTGCGGGTGACGAAGCCGAACGGCTGCAGCTCGTCCGGGTAGTCGTCGCCGTACACGTCGACGTAGATCTGCCGCAGGGTCGGGCTGGATGCCTGGTAGCGGTAGAAGTCCGCGTATCGGCGTTCCGCGGTTTCCGAGCTCATCGTGGTCCTCCCCAGGACTGCCACAGGTGCGCGTACCGTCCACCGGCCGCGAGCAGTGCGTCGTGCGTGCCCTGTTCGACGATCCGGCCGTGGTCGAGCACGATGATCCGGTCCGCGTCCGCGGCCTGGACCAGTCGGTGCGCGACGATCAGCGTGGTGCGGCCGTCGGTGGCGGCGGCCGCGGCGCGGTCCAGGTCGCGGGCGCCCGCGCTGCCGGCTTCCGCGGTGGCCTCGTCGAGCACGGCGACGGCCGGGTCGGCGAGGATCAGCCGGGCCAGCGCGAGCTGCTGGGCCTGGGCCGCGGTCAGGCGGTGGCCGCCCTCGCCGACGTGCGTGGCGAGGCCGTCCGGTAGCGTGCGCAGCCAGCCGGTCGCGCCGACCCGGTCGAGCGCCTTCTCGACCTCGGCGTCGTCCGCGTCCGGGCGGGCCAGCCGCAGGTCGTCGGCGAGCGGGCCGGCGAACACGTGCACCTCCTGGCTGACCAGCGCGATCTCCTTGCGGACCCGGATCTCGCCTAGATCTTGCAGGGGTACGCCGCGGAGGCGCGCGTCGCCGTCGGACGCGGGGATGATCCCGGCCGCGATGCCGGCGAGCGTGCTCTTCCCGGCGCCGCTGGCCCCGACCAGCGCGACCCGCTCCCCCGGCGCGAGCGTCAGCGTGACGTCCTCCAGGACGGTGGGCCCGTCCTCGTAGTGGTGCCGGCGCACGGTCACGCTCAGCGCCGCGTCGTGGTCGACCGGCTCGCGGCCGGCCACGGCGGGCTGCCCGGGCAGCGACGCGACGCCGATCAGCCGGGCCAGGCTGGCCCCGGCCTGCATGACCGCGTCGAACTCCATCAGGATCAGGCCGATCGGGTTGAACAGGCGGTGGAAGTACAGCGCGGCCGCGGTGGCCGCGCCGACCGTGGTCTGCCCCGCGCGGACCAGCAGGAATCCGGCGATCAGCACGCTGCTCAGCCCGATCAGCTCGGCCCGGTTGATCCGCAGCCCGAAGCGGGTGAAGATGCCGAACACGGTCAGCCCGAGGTCGCGGGCGGCCGCGGACCGGTCCGCGATCCGGGCGACGTGCACTTCCTCGATGCCGTACGCGCGGACCGTGGCGGCGCCGTGCAGCGCACCGGCCATCGCCTGGGACCGTTCGCCGGTGGCGATCCGCTCCTGGGCGTAGAACGGCACCGACTTCGGCAGGTACCAGCGCAGCGCCAGCGCATAGGCCGGCGCGGCGACCAGGCCGGCCAGGCCGAGCCACGGGTTCAGCGTGAACAGCCCGCCGGCGGTGAGCACGATGGTGAGCACCGCGCCGACCATCAGCGGCCCGATGCCGGTGATCGCGTTGGTGACCACCGCGACGTCGTCACCGGCGCGCGCGACCAGGTCGCCGGTGCCGGCCCGCTCGAGCGTGCTGGACGGCAGGTGCAGCGCGCGGTCGAGCACGCGTTCGCGGAGCCGGGCCAGGACCGTCTCGCCGAGCCGCGCGGCGACGGCCGCGCCGGCCGCGGTGAGCACACCGGCGACCACGGCCGCAGCCGCGATCACGCCGGCCCACATGACGATCCGGCCGGTGTCGGCCCCGGCCTTGACGTCGTCCACGAGCCGGCCGAGCACCCACGGCGCGACCAGCCCGGACGCGGACGCGGCGACGAGCAGCGCACCGGCGGCGGCGGTCAGGCCGGGCAGGCGCCGGAACTCCGCGGCGAGCGCGGTCCAGGTCTGCCGGGCGGTCGCGGTGGGCAGCAGCTGGGTGGTACGCGATCCCTCGCTCATCGGATGACTGCCTCGCGGTATCGGGCGTCGGCCGCGGCCAGCGCGTCGTGGGTACCCTCGGCGACCACACGGCCGCCGTCCAGCACGGCGACCCGGTCGGCGGCGCGCAGCAGCGCGGGACTGCTGGTGATGACCAGCGTGCCGCGCGCGCCGGTGCCGCGCGCGGCGGTCAGGCCGTCCGCGACCAGGCCCTCGGTGACCGCGTCGACGGACGTGGTGGGTTCGTGCAGGATCAGGACCGGCGGGTCGGCGGCGAGCGCGCGGGCCAGGCCGATGCGCTGCCGCTGACCGCCGGAGAGGTTCGCGCCGCGCTCGGTGAGCTCACGGTCGAGCCCGTCCGGGTGCGTCTCGATGACGTCGGTGGCACCGGCGTGGCGCAGCGCGGTGAGCAGGTGGTCGTCGCCGGCCGTACGGGTGGCCAGGTTCGTCCGCAGCGTGCCCTCGAACAACGCCACGTCGTGCTGCTCGACCAGCAGCGTGCCGCGCACCGCGTCCAGCGTCAGCGTCTCCGCCGGTACGCCGTCGATGCGCACGGTGCCGCGGTAGCCGTCCCGGGGCACCCGCCCGGACAGCAGCGTGACCAGCGCGTCCGCGTCCCGCGGGTCGTAGGCGACCACGCCGACGACCTCGCCCGCGCGGACCCGCAGCGTGACGTCGCCGAGGTTGCCGTAGCCGACGCCGTCCAGCGCCAGCCGGGTGTCCGACGGGCCGGGCAGGCCCGCGGTACCGGGTGTGACCAGCGGCTGCGCGCCGAGGACCCGGCCGACCCGGGTCGCGGACGCCTTGGCGGTCGCGAACAGCTGCACGCACCAGCCGAGCGTCCCGACCGGCTCCGCGATGAACTGGGCGAGGAGCACCACCGTGGCCAGTTCCCCGAGCGTGAGGCGGCCGCGCAGCGCGAGCCAGCCGGCGGTGCCGGCCACGGCCGCGAGGAACAGGCCGTTGACCGCGGTGGTCAGGCCCTGGTGCAGGCCCTTGCTGTTGGCGGCGCGCAGCGTGACGCCGAGCGCGTGCGCGCTGGCGGCCGCGTACCGGCGGGCCGCGTGGTCCTGGGCGCCGATGCCGCGCAGCACGCGCAGGCCGGAGACCAGGTCGACGGCGAGCGCGGTGGTGCCGGCCAGCGCCTCCTGCTGGGCCTCGCTGCGGCGGGTGAGCAGTGGCGCGAGGCGTTGCAGCGCGAGGACCACCAGCGGTACGCCGAGCAGCACGCCCAGCCCGAGCGGCACGTCCACGACCAGCAGCGCGATCGCGGAGACGACGAGCGCCGTGGTGGCGGCCGCGGCGATCCCGGCCGCGCGCAGCACCAGCGTGGAGATCTCCGCGTCGGACGCGGTGACGGACAGCAGCTCGCCGTCGCGCAGTCCGGACCGCTGGCCGCGCGGGTCGAGCGCGCGCCGCGCGATCTCGACGCGGGTGGTGTGCGACTCGTGCTCGACCGCGGCGTACCCGAGGCGGGCACCGAAGAAGTAGGAGAACGTGAGGACCGTGAAGAGCAGGGCGAGGCCGGCGAGCGACAGCAGCAGCGCGCGGGTGTCGGAGGTGCGGATGGCCCGGTCGATGACCACGCCGATCATCACCGGTACGAGCGCCTCGGCGGCCTGATGGGAGCACAGGAACACCACGCTCACGCCGACCCGGGCCCGCTGGCGGCGCAGGATCCGCCGCTGGACCGCGCTGGCGGTGAACTCGCCGGCCGCCGCCATCAGGAGCCCGCGAGCTCGGTCAGGACCGTGTCCATGCGGTCGGCGAGCTGGATGCCGGTGCCGAGCGAGGAGGCGCCGGAGACGATCGGGTAGACCCGGCCGGCCTTCACGGCGGACAGGTTCTTCCACAGGTCAAGATCAGTCATGGCCGCATTATCCGGGGAGGCCGTGACGCCGTCCGGACCGGCCGGGATGAGCAGCGCGCCGCTCGGCTCCAGGATGTTGATCTGCTCGAACGAGTGCTCCTGGGTCTGCTCGGTCTGCGACTTGGACGGCTCCGCCAGCTGGACGCCGCAGGCGAGCAGCACGGTGGTGTCGGTCCAGGCCGGGCCGAGCGTCCAGAACGCGGTCTCCGTGGCCACCTGCACGAACGAGAACGTGTACTTGGCCAGCGTGTCCGCGTGCTTGGTCTTGACCGCGGCGGTCTTCTGCTCGTATTGGGTGAGCAGCGCCTTCGCCTCGGTGCCGCGGCCGAGCACGTCGCCGAGCCGGTTCGCCACGTCGAGCAGGGACAGCTGCTGGAACGAGATGACCACGGTCGGCGCGATCGTGGACAGCTGCTGGTAGAGCGCGTCCGGCGTGTCGATGGTGCGCAGGATCAGGTCCGGGCCGGCCGCGGCGATCTTCTCCACGTCCGGCTCGGTGTAGTCGCCGGTGACCGGCACGGCCTTGAGCTTGTCGCCGTAGAACGCGCCGGTGCCCTCGTACCCGCCGCCGCCCACACCGACCGGGATCAGCCCGAGGTCGACGACCGCGAACGCGCCGTAGTAGTCGGCGCAGACCACCTTCGCGGGCGCGGCCGGCACCGTGACCGGGCCCTTGTCCGTCTGCACCTCGCGCTCGGCGGCGGACGCGGCCGGCTCCTCCGGGGAGGAACCGGAACCGCACGCCGCGAGCAGCGCGCCGCCGGCGACGCCCACACTGCCGGTCAGGAAGAGACGCCTGTTGATGGCCATGGGTCAACCTTTCTTCACGCGCAGCGGCGTGGGCGGTGTTTCGATCGGGGGCAGGCCGCCGTGGTAGCGGCCGATCGGCACGACCATGGGTGTGCCGGAGACCGGGTCGGGGACGACGCGGCTGGCCAGGCCGAAGACGTCGGCTACCGTGCTCTCGGTGATCACGTCCGCCGGCACGCCCTCCGCGACCAGGTCGCCGCCCTTCATGACGATCAGGTGGTGCGCGTACCGTGCGGCGAGGTTCAGGTCGTGCAGGACGAGCACGAGCGTCACCCCGTCCCGGCGGTTCAGGTCGGTGAGCAGGTCGAGCACCTCGACCTGGTGGGTGACGTCGAGGAACGTGGTCGGCTCGTCCAGCAGCAGGATGCCGGTGCGCTGGGCGAGCGCCATCGCGATCCAGACCCGCTGCCGCTGCCCGCCGGAGAGTTCGTCGACCGCGCGGTCGGCCAGCTCGGCCGTGCCGGTGGCGAGCAGCGCGGCCGCGACCGCCTCGTCGTCGGAGTCGCTCCACCGGTCGAAGAAGCGGTGGTGCGGGTAGCGTCCGCGGCCGACCAGGTCGGCGACGCGCATGCCGTCCGGCGCGACCGGCTGCTGCGGCAGGATGCCGAGGCGCAGCGCGACCGCGCGGGTGGACATCCGGTGGACGTCGTGGCCGTCCAGCACGACCCGGCCGTGCGACGGGTGCAGCAGCCGGGCCAGGCCGCGCAGCAGCGTGGACTTGCCGCACGCGTTCGGGCCGACGATGACGGTGATCTGTCCCGGCGGGACGCGCACGGACAGCGTCCGGACGACCGCGCGGTCCCCGTAGCCGAGCGTCACCTCGTGGGCGTGCAAGCCTTCAGCCACCCCGGCCCTCCCGGTTCGCGCTGGCCAGCTGCCAGAGCAGGAACGGCGCGCCGACCGCGCCGGTGACCACGCCGACCGGCAGCGCGCGGTCGCCGAGCAGGCGCTGCGCGACCAGGTCGGACGCGACCATGACCACCGCCCCGACCAGCGCGGCCGGGACCAGCGCGAGCGTGCGCTCGCCGACCAGCCGGCGCGCGATCGGCCCGGCCACGAACGCCACGAACGGCACCGGCCCAGCCGCCGCGGTCGCGAACGCGGCCAGCGCCACGCCGGTGACCAGCACGGACAGTCGCAGCGTCTCCACGCGCGCGCCGAGCCCGCGCGCGGTCTCGTCGCCGAAGCCGAGCACGCGCAGTCCACGGGCCAGTGCCAGCGCGACCGGCAGCAGCACCGCGACGCCGGCCAGCAGCGGCCAGACGTGCTCGTAGGAGCGGGCGTTCAGGCTGCCGGTCAGCCACACCAGGGCCTGCTGGGCGCTGGTCACGTCCGCGCGCGACATCACATAGGAGACGGCGCTGCTGAGCACCGCGCCGACGCCGATGCCGACCAGCACCAGCCGGTAGCCGCTGACGCCGCGCCGCCAGGCGAGCAGGTAGATCAGCGCCGCGGTGGCCAGTGCCCCGGCAAAGGCACTGGCCGAGACCGCGGCGCCGACCACGCCGAGGACCACCGTGCAGGTGACCGCGGCGGCGCTGGCGCCCATCGTGACGCCGATGACGTCCGGGCTGGCCAGCGGATTGTGCACCAGGGTCTGGAAGAGCGCGCCGGACAACCCGAACGCGGCACCGGCGAGCAGCGCCACCAGCACGCGCGGCAGGCGCACGTCCATGATGACGAACGTGTCCCGCCGCGTGCCCTGACCGGTCAGCGTGTCGAGCACGCCGGTGACCGGGATCCGGAACGCACCCGTCGACAGCGCGAGACAGAACAACACCACGGCTGACGCCGCCAGGATCAACGACACCGCCACGGTACGGGTGGCGCCTCGTCGCCGTACCCTCGTGATCTGGATCTTGGTCCGGTGCAGCGTGCTGGTCATAGCTGCGCCAGGTCTCGGCGGCGGACGAGCGCGACGAAGACCGGCGCGCCGATCACGGCGGTGACGATGCCGACCTGGATCTCGCCGGGGCGCGCGACGACCCGGCCGAGCACGTCCGCGGCCAGCAGCAGCGCGGGCGCGAGCACGGCCGAGTAGGGCAGGATCCACCGGTAGTCCGGACCGGTCAGCATGCGCGCGACGTGCGGCACGGTCAGGCCGACGAACGCGACCGGCCCGGCCAGTGCGGTCGCGGTGCCGCACAGCACCACCACGCACAGCGCGCCGATCGCGCGGGCGGCGCCGATCCGCTGGCCGAGCGCGCGGGCCACGTCGTCGCCGAGCGCGAGCGCGTTCAGCAGCCGGCCGCACGGGATCGCGACGACCGCGCCGGCGATCAGGAACGGCAGCGCCTGGCCGATCAGTGCGGCGTCCCGGCCGGCCAGCGAGCCGACCTGCCAGAGGCGCATGCGGTCGAACGCGTCCGAGTCGGTGAGCACGATCGCGGTGGTGACCGAGGCGAGCGCGGCGCTGACCGCGGCGCCGGAGAGCGCAAGCTTGACCGGCGTGGCGCGGTCCCGGCCGAGCGCGCCGATGCCGTAGACGATCAGTGCCGTGAGCGTGGCGCCGGCGAAGCCGAACCACACGTACCCGGTCAGGCCGGTTATCCCGAACACGCTGATGCCGATGACCAGCAGCAGCGCCGCGCCCGCGTTGATGCCGAGCAGTCCCGGGTCGGCGAGCGCGTTGCGGGTCAGGCCCTGCATGACCGCACCGGCCACGCCGAGCGCGGCGCCGACCAGCAGCCCGGCCGCGGTACGCGGCAACCGGAGCGTGTGGATCACCAGATGGTCCGGGTCGTCCGGCCGGTAGTGCAGCAGCGCGTCGATCAGGACCTGCGGCGGGATCGACTTCGCGCCGACCGCCACGCTGAGCACGGTGGCCAGCGCGAGCAGCCCGAGTGCGCCGAGCAGGCCGGGAAGCAGGAGTGCCGCGGGACGGACCCGGGTCGTACCGACCGCTGTCACTTCCCGCCCCTCAGTAGTGAGATCAAAACTCAGGACAGGCTAACCTAACCTCACTCGGGTCGGAAGAACCCCCCACAGAGGAGCCTCGCCATGACCGTGACGAGCCGTGCGCTGTCCGCGGAGGTGGTCGCGAACCGCCGCCTGACCCCGCACCTGACCAGGATCACCGTCACCGGGCCGGACCTGCACGGCTTCGGTTACGACGGCCCCGACCACCTGGTCCGCATCTTCCTGGCCCCGGCCCCGGACGTGCCGCTCACGCTGCCGGACTCGCCGGACGGGTGGTGGCCCGCGCTCAAGGCGATGCCCGAGGAGGTACGCCCGGTCGTGCGCAACTACACGGTCCGCCGCTTCGACGCCGACCGCCGCGAACTCGACATCGACTTCGTCCTGCACGGCGACGGCGGCCCGGCCTCCGCCTGGGCGCACAAGGCCGCGCCCGGCGACCGGATCGGCGTGCTCAGCGACGGCGCGGAGTACGCGCCGCCCGCGGACACCGACTGGCAGCTGTTCGCCGGCGACGAGACCGCGCTCCCCGCGATCGCCGCCGCGATCGAGTCCCTTCCGCACGACGCGACCGGCCTGGCGCTAATCGAATGCGGCGGCACACCCTGCGAGATCCCGATCGCCGCACCGCCCGGCGTCACCGTCCACTGGCTGCACCGCAACGGCGACGAGCCGGGCACCAGCAGCGTGATCATCGACACGCTGCGCGCGCTGGAACTGCCGCCGGGCAATCCCTACGCCTTCATCGCCGGCGAATCGACCATGGTCACCACGGTCCGCCGCCACCTCTGCACCGACCTCGCCATCGCCAAGAGCCGGGTCTACTTCTGCGGCTACTGGCGCCGCACCTCCGCCTGACCCGGTCAGTCGTTCGGGTAGGGCGGGGTAGCCATCAGCGGCACGCAGTGATTACGTCAAACGATGAATCACGTCGCCGGGGCCGTGGGCGTGCGGGATGATCGGGCGCATGGGGGCGAAGCGGGACAAGTTGAGCGTGGCTGGGGTGGTGGGGGCGCTCGGGGTGGTGTTCGGGGACATCGGGACCAGCCCGATCTACACGCTGCAGACGGTGTTCAATCCGGCGGACCCGCATCCGGTGCCGCTGACGGAGGAGAACCTGTTCGGCGTGGTGTCGACGATCTTCTGGTCGGTGATGCTGATCGTGACGCTGACCTACGTCACGCTCGTCATGCGGATCAACAACGACGGTGAGGGCGGCATCATGGCCCTGATCACGCTGTTGCGGCGCGGTGAGGCGGCCCGGGGGCGGAAGACCGCGGTGGCGCTGGCCGTGCTGGGGCTGTTCGGGGCCGCGCTGTTCTTCGGGGACAGCATGATCACGCCGGCCATCTCGGTGCTGTCCGCGGTCGAAGGGGTGAAGGTCGTCTCGCCGGGGCTGGAGGAGCTGATCATCCCGATCACCGCGGTGATCATCGTGGTGTTGTTCGCGGTGCAGCGGTTCGGCACGAACGCGGTCGGGCGGCTGTTCGGGCCGATCACGATCTCCTGGTTCCTGGCGATCGGCATCTGCGGGCTCGGCGGGATCGCGCAGCGACCGGACATCCTCCGGGCGCTCTCCCCCACGTACGCGATCGGGTTCCTGGCCGGGCACTTCCACATCGCGTTCTTCGCGCTCGCCGCGATCGTGCTCGCGGTCACCGGCGCGGAGGCGCTGTACGCGGACATGGGGCACTTCGGGCGGCGCGCGATCGCGTTCGGGTGGCTCGGGCTGGTGCTGCCGGCCAGCACGCTCAGCTACCTCGGGCAGGGTGCGCTGCTGCTCGCCGATCCGGGCACGCTGTCCAGCCCGTTCTTCCTGCTCGTGCCGGGGTGGGGGCGGCTGCCGATGGTGCTGCTGGCGACCGCGGCCACGGTGATCGCGGCCCAGGCGGTGATCACCGGGGCGTACTCGGTGGCGAACCAGGCCGGGCAGCTCGGCTACCTGCCGCGACTGCGGGTGGCGCACACGTCGGAGTCGACGATGGGCCAGATCTACGTACCGTGGATCAATTGGGTCCTGATGGTCTCGGTGCTGACGCTGGTGTTCGCGTTCCGCAGTTCGGCCGCGCTGGCGTACGCGTTCGGCATGGCCGTCGTCGGCACGATCACCATCACCACGCTGCTGTTCTTCTACCTCGCACACACCCGCTGGGGCGTGCCCGCCTGGCTGGCCGCGACCGGCGCGACGCTGCTGATCGCGGTGGACCTGCTGTTCGTCGGCGCGAACCTGACCAAGCTGGTGCACGGCGCGTGGCTGCCGCTGATCATCGGGCTGATCGCGTTCACGGTGATGACCACCTGGCAGCGCGGCCGGCAGATCGTCACCGCGGAACGCGACCGGGCCGAGGGGCCGCTGCGCGAGTTCGTCGCGGAGCTGCACGCGCGCCGGCCGGTCCGGGTGCCCGGCACCGCGGTGTTCCTGAACCGCGGCAAGCAGACCGCGCCGCTGGCGTTACGCGCGAACGTGGAGCACAACCGGGTGCTGCACGAGAAGGTGGTGATCCTGTCGATCCAGACGCTGCCGGTGCCGCGGGTGCCGGACGCCGAGCGCATCGAGATCGACGACCTCGGCGCCGTCGGAGAGGGGATCACGCACGTGAACGTGCGCTTCGGCTACATCGAGAAGCCGGACGTGCCCGCGGTGCTGCGGCTGATCACGGCGGACCGGACCGAGGTCGACGACGCGTCGTACTTCCTGTCGAAGATCGAACTGGTCCGCGGCCCGGCGCACACCATGGCCGCGTGGCGCAAACGCCTGTTCATCGCCACCGCCCACATCACCGCGGACGCGGCCGAGTACTTCGGCCTCCCCCGCCACCGTACGGTGATCATGGGTTCCCGGATCGAGGTGTGAGGTCTCCGTCCGCGATGAAGCCTCCTCCCGCCTGGCAGGTGGGTCCGCACCTCTGGCACAGTGTGCCGTAGTCGACGAGTGGAGCGTCGCCCGGCATGAAAAACGATCGAATGACGGGTATGGCGCGGCTGTGGACGGCACATCGCGATGCTGCCTTCCCTGACCGGTTGCGGTCCGTGGACATAGCGGGTATCGAGATGGTGATGCTCGATGCGGACGTCGCTGGCTGCATCAGCACCTGGCTGAACGATGGTGGCAACATCGACGACCGGTGGTGGGATGTCCTCGCGGCGCGCGAGCGAGATCTCGAGCGGGTTGTGCCGGAGCTGTCGGGCGATGAGGCCGCCTACTTTCAGAGACTGCTTGATATGACGGTGTCGGTCCTTGACTCCTCGGGCGAACTACCGCCCGGCTAATGAGAGTGGCGCACTCTTCTGCCGCCGTTCGTGCGCGGCGTGACGTCGAGGATGTCTCAGCAGCGGGTGCGCGCTCACGCTGATGCGCTGATACGGCACTCGCTCAGCGGAACTCTGTGCACGATCCCATGCCGAGTTCGGCCAGGAACGATATGACAGCGTCAAGGTCGTCGACGACGACGAGGACGTTGTCCATCCGCTGGATCGTCATGCTGGGCCTCCTTGGTGTCGTGCGGCCACGGTGGTCGAATCCACCTCCGAGACGGAGCCGTCAGGCCGTTCTCGACATCCTTCGCAACGTACTTTTCGTGGCCTTTGACGCCAGGGTCACGTGCGCGGATCTACCGCCGATCGAGCCTGGTTCAGGCACGAGGACCACGGCCGCCCACGGAGGTAAGGGCGAGGCGGGTACGGGCGTCAACTGAACCTCCACATGAAGACCCACCGCGGCGCACTGGCACACGGGTCGACGCCGACGCCTTCCGGCGGCCAGGTTTCCCGGCCGCGGCGGTTTCATTTATTACCGCGCTCTTACCGGTGGCTCCCACAGCTAACAACAAACGACGGACGTCGATAAGTTTTCCGTGCGTGACGATCGGTTACGCAGCCAACGGGAGGAGTATCGGTGAGGAGCATGCTTGCCTCGACCGGCATCATCGCTGTGGTGCTGGGATTGGCGGCCGGAGTGCCGACGGCCGCGCAGGGCGCGCCGTCCGGAGGCGATCGGGTGCCCGACCGCGCCGCCGCGCTGGCCCGGGCCGAACAAGCCGTGTCGGCGCACCGAGCGGCGATCAAGGGCGTAGACGGCGAGAAGTACATTGCCGGGCGGGTCATCATCGACGCCTCGGGCGCCTCCCATACCCGCTATCAGCGGACGTATCGGGGCCTGCCGGTGCGGGGCGGTGACTTCGTCGTGCACAGCGACGCGGCCGGGCGGTTCGCCGGAGCGGACGTGGCGCAGCCGGATGCGATCTCGTTGCCGTCCATCACTCCGAAGAAGACCGCAGGGCAGGCCGCCGACGCGGCCAAGCAGGGGTTCGAGGGCACCCTGACGGGGGTGCTCGGCAGCACGCTGATCGTGGACGCCGTACCGACTCCGCGGCTCGCCTGGCAGGTGCGGCTGTCCGGAACACGTGCGGACGGCCAGACCCCGAGCAAGGAGAACGTCATCGTCGACGCCCACACGGGCGCCGTGCTCCAGCGCTGGGATGACGTACGCGTGTTCATCCCGTCCGAGCAGCTCACGGCAGCGGCGGCGGCACCGGGGCCGGTGGCGCGCGCAGCCGCCGGCGTGCCGGCAAAGGGTTCCGGCCTCGGCATCTTCAACGGAGCCGTACCGCTCGACACCAAGCCGGGTTCGGGGGGCAGCTTCGCGCTGACGGATCCGTCCCGGGGCGACAACGACACCTGCACGTTCGGCAACAACACCAACCTGTGCAGCACCCTGTGGGACGCCGACAACGCCTGGGGCAACGGGACGCAGTCGGACCGCAACTCGGCCGGTGTCGATGCGCACTACGGTGCCGCACAGACCTGGGACTACTTCAGGACCGTCCACCGACGCACCGGCATCCGTGGCGACGGCAAGGGCGTCCGGGCGCGAGTCCACTACGGCTGGAACTACACCAATGCCTTCTGGGACGGGACGAACGTGACGTTCGGCGACGGCCGGGACAACGCCAACCCGTTGGTGGCGCTCGACGTGGTCGCCCACGAACTCAGCCACGGGCTGACCGATTCGCTCGCCGGCCTGGAGTACAACGACGACGCGGGCGGCCTCAACGAGGCGACCAGTGACATCTTCGGCTCGATGGTCGAGTTCGCCGCCAACAACGTCAACGACCCCGGTGACTACGACATCGGCGAGGAGATCAACCTGTTCGGCGACGGCCGGCCGTTGCGTTACATGTACCAGCCCAGCCTGGACGGCCGATCCTTCGACTGTTACCAGTTCCCCTGGCCGGACTACGATCCGCATTACACCTCGGGTCCGGGAAACCACTTCTTCTACCTGCTCGCGGAGGGCTCGTCCGGCGGACCGAAGCCGAGCCCGACCTGCGACGGCTCCACCGTCACCGGCATCGGCCGGGAACGGGCGGCGAGGATCTGGTTCCGTGCCCTCGACGCGCACTTCACCAGCACCGAGTCGTACCGCAAGGCCCGGCAGGACACGCTCAAGGCCGCTGCGGACCTGTACGGCACGTGCAACGACGAGTACCGGGCCGTGCAGGCCGCCTGGTCCGCGGTGAACGTCTCCGGCTCCGACGCCGTGTGCACCGGTCCGGGCGATCCGCCGCCGGGAGAGCTGCCGCCGGTGGAGAGCAACTACTTCTCGAACACGAACCGCATCGTCATCCCCGACGGCCCGATCGGCGAGGCCGAGTCGCCGATCACCGTCACCGATCAGCCGACGTCGCCTCGCGATCTGAAGGTCAAGGTCCTGATCTACCACGGCGAGCCGCGCGACCTGGTCGTGGACGTGATCGCCCCGGACGGCACGGTCTACAACGTCCATAATCGCGGGTACGGATACTACGACAGCATCGACAAGACGTACGTCCTGGACGTGTCGTCGAAGCAACCGAACGGCGTCTGGAAGCTCCGCGTCCGCGACAGGAGTTCCCGGGACACCGGCTCGATCGCGTCCTGGTCGCTGCAATTCTGACGCTGTTGCATCGCTGAGCGCCGGGCCGCGATCTCGCCGAGGTCGCGGCCCTCAGCGGGTGACCGGACGGCATGACCTCCCCGACGCCCGACGGCACACCACGCCGGCCGGACTGCGGCGGCGGCTCCGGTCAGTCGGAGGGCGTCGGTGGCCAGCCGAGCAGGCGGGCGCCGAGGACGGCGGCGTGCAGCGTGAAGCGCTGGGTGGGTTCGCCCGGGTGGTAGCCGGTGATCGCCCGGATGCGGTCGAGGCGGTAGGTGACCGCGCGCACGGACAGGTGCATCTGCCGTGCCGTGGCCGCGTGGTTGCCCTGGTTGTCGAAGAGCACGGAGAGCGTCTCCAGGTACGGCCGGGCACCGCCGCGCGCGGTCTCCAGTGGGCCGAGGACCGTGGCGACCAGGTCGGTGATCGCGTCCCGGTCGCGCAGCAGCACCGGGAAGACGAGTAGGTCGGCCGCGTGCAGCACGGGCGCGGTGAAGCCCAGCGCGGCCGCGTGGTCGAGCGTGCCGCGGGCCTCGTCCAGCGATCGGGCCAGCCCGGTCAGGCCTCGGTGGGCGCGGCCGACCGCGATCTGCCAGCGGCCGGCACCGAGCGTGCCGAGGAGCTGGTGGGCGAGTTCGGCCGCGATGCCGCGCAGGCCGCCGGCACTGATGCAGACCAGGTCGCCGTCGCGCAGCGTGGTCAGCGTGTTGCCCTCACCGAACCGGTCGGCGAGCGCGGCGTCGATCCGGTGCACGACGTCGATACCGATGCCGGGTGACCGGGCGATCAGGACCACGTGCGTGGCGGAGAGCCGGATGCCGTAGCGGCCGGCCCGCTCGGCCAGCCCGCCCTGGTCTGCACGGCCGGTGAGCAGGTCGTTGACGAACGCGGTGCGGTCCCGGTCGTACCGGCTGAGTTCGGCTCTGGTCTGATCGGTGTATCCGTCGAGGATCGCGGCGATCAGCACCCGGATCGTGTCCAGCAGCGTGCCGGCCCGCGCGTGTGCGGCGCCGGCCGCCAGGCCCGCGGTCGGATGCCAGTGCAGTGTGGCGGCGCGGAGCACGCCGTCGACGAGCTGCGGCAGCCGCAGGCCGGCGTCGGCGGCGTGCGCACCGAGCGATGCGGCCGCGCGGTCCCGTTCCACACCGGCCGGCATCGCCAGCAGCGCCGCGCACCCCGCGGCGAGACGGTCCGCGCCGTCCCCCGGCTGTCCCGGCAGAGACGTTCCGGTAGCGGGCGGCGAGGCGAGCCGGTCGTCGTCAGACACCGACGTCACGGCGATCGAACAGCAGCACGCCGGCCGCGGCGGTGACCGCGCCGACCGCCACGAGCACCAGCAGTTCCGCCACATGCCAGCCGGTACCCAGCGGGTCGGTGCCGATGAAGTAGTGGAACGGCGACAGCCACCGCATCCAGGCCGTCCCGTCGATCACGCCACTGAGCGCGTGCGCCATGTACGTCGCGACCGCGATCGCGCCGGTGACGGCGAGGACCGGCCCGCGCCGGCCGGTGACCGCGCCGGCCAGGAAGGCGATCCCGGTGAAGCACCACACCAGCGCGACCAGCCCGGCACCGGCCGCGGCCACGTGGGACAGCGGGATGTCCATGCCGATCACCGGCACCACGACCAGCAGCACCAGACCGGGCAGCGCCGCGACGAGCGTGGCGGCGGCCGTGGACGCGGCCAGGCGCTGCACGGCGAACGCGACCCGGGACACCGGGTTGGCCAGCAGCAGCTCCATGCCGCCGTCCTCCTCCGGCCCGGCGATCGTCCGCACGGTCAACGTCACCGCACACATGATCACCAGCAGCGGCCCGAGCAGGCTGAACACGCTGGCCTGCAGATATCCGGCCGGGGAGAGCAGGTCGGCGACGCCGAGGAACTCCAGCACCTCCCGCGGCAGCGCGTCCTGCTTGAACTCGGCCGTACCCTGGAAGCTCGCGAAGAAGCCGGAGTAGACCGCGGTGAACACGGCCACGCCCGCGGCCCAGCCGAGCACCGCGCGGCGGTCGTCCCGCCAGGTCTTACGCACCAGTGCGGGCAGCATCGCCGGCTCCTTCGGAGTGGTAGTAGTACGACAGGAACGTCTCCTCGAGGTCCGGCTCCGCCGACAGCAGGTCGACCACGTCGTGCCGGGCTGCCGCCTTGATCAGCGGGTCCAGCCGGCCGTCCACGGTGCAGGTCAGCACCGGGCCGGACACCAGCACGTCGGTGACGCCGGGCAGCGCGGCGAACTCGGCCGCGTCCACCGGATCCGCGAAATGGATCTCGACGGTGCGGACCGCGCGCCGGCCCAGCGACTCGACCCGCTCGACCGCGGCCAGCCGCCCGGCGCGCACGATCGCCACCCGGTCCGCCGCGTGCTGCACCTCGGCCAGCACGTGCGAGGACATCAGCACGGTCTGCCCGTCGGTGCGCGCGTCGCGTACCAGCGCCAGGAACTCCTGCTGCATCAGCGGGTCGAGCCCGCTGGTCGGCTCGTCCAGGATCAGCAGCGCGGGCCGGTGCATGAACGCCTGCACCAAACCGACCTTCTGCTTGTTGCCCTTGCTCATCGCGTGCACCGGGCGGGACACGTCCAGCTCGAGCCGGTCGGCCAGCTCGGTCACCCGGGACCAGGCGACGCCGCCGCGGGCCGCGGCGAAGAACCGGAGGAGTTCGTCGGCCCGCCCGCGCCCGGGGAAGGCCAGCTCGCCGGGGAGATATCCGACGCGGCGGTACAGCGCGGCCCGGTCCCGGCGCGGGTCGAGCCCGAGCACGGTGACGCGCCCCCGGGTCGGGCGCAGATAGTCCAGCAGCAACCGGATGGAGGTGGTCTTCCCGGCCCCGTTCGGCCCGAGGAAACCCAGCACCTCACCGGCCCGGACCTCCAGGTCGAGGTCCTCGATGCCGCGATCGCCGCCGTAGAACTTGGTCAGTCCCTCCGCGCGGATCGCGATGTCGGTCGTCATGCCCACATCCTCGCGGCGGGCGCCGCGGTGTTCCAGGCACGAACCCGGCCGAGTCACGTCCCGCGAATTGCCGGAACACGGCAGGGACCACGGCCACGGGGGGTACGCCAGGGGCCCGGCGGATCGCCGGGCCCCTGGCGTCGCGTACCGGTCAGAGGTAGTTGATGTGCAGGTGGTTGTCGTGGTTCGGGTAGTCGATGGTCAGACCCTCGCTGATCAGGGTCGGGTCGTTGAAGTAGATGCTCTCGATCCGCCCGGTGGCCCGGATCCGCTGCACCAGCAGCCGGGTGGCCGCCCGGTCGTAGGTGGACGACTGCCAGGTGATCCGCCCGGCCGTGCACTGTGCCGAGTCAGTGCGGATCGGCCACACGTCGACGTCCAGCCCGGTCTCGTGCGTGCTGTGACCGGGGATGTCGCCGCCGTGCTCGAAACTGACGTCGCCCAGCGGCAGCTGCCCGTTGCCGCTGCCGGCGAACGACGCGGCGGCCGCCTCCAGCGAGCCGATCGCGGCGCCGGTCCCCCAGTTCGCGGTGCCGTTGCCGTCCGGGTCCTTGTCGCACATGTCGGCCAGCGACGGGTAGGCGTAGTGCCAGACCAGGTTCTGCCAGGTGGCCGGCCCGACGATGCCGTCGGCGGCGATGCCGGCGTGGTTCTGGAACGCGACCACGGCCGCGTGGGTGCCGGAGCCGAAGTCACCGTCGACCGTGAGCGACAGCCGCCGCTTCTTGTTCAGCAGCGTCTGCACCGCGCGGACCGCCGGGCCGTTGTCGCCCTGGCGGACAGTGACGACGAGCGCGCCCCAGGTCTGCGGGCCGACGATGCCGTCGGCGGTCAGCCCACGCGCGCTCTGGAACGCGCGCACGGCGGTGGTCGTGCCGGCGCCGAAGACGCCGTCGGTGTCGGTCGCGTGGCCGCGCGCCGTCAGCAGGTACTGCACGGCCTGGGTGTCGACGCCACGGTTGCCCTGGCGCTGGGTGTGGAAGAACGCGCCGGGGAACGCCTCGGCCCGCTGCGCCGGGCCGGCGAGCACGACGCCGCCGAGCGCCACGGTGACCGCGACGGCCAGGCGGAGCAGCAGGGATCCGGTCGATGTCCGGGTGTGCACGTGGTGACCTCCTCGCCGGGACCCCGCGACGGCGCGGTCCCGATCGTTGCGGTGGTGCGGGATCAGAAGCAGTCCGGCGCGGACCAGCTGCGGGTCGGCTTCGCGGCCAGGTGGGTGTGGTCGTCGTGGCCGGCGGCGCCGGGGCCGATGATCTCGGCGAAGCCCGCGGTCCGGGCCTGCCGCGCGATGGTGCACAGGCTCGGCGTGCCGGTGAAGTCGAGCGCGTCACCGTACGTGTGCCGGCTGCCGGTGGCACCGCCCACCCGCCGGTTGCAGTCCACGCTGCGGAACCCGGACGTGACGACCAGCGGCGCGTCGTCGAGCTGGCGCCGCAGCGCCTCGGCCCGCCACATCGACCTGATCAGGTTCTCCCGCACCTGCGCGGCCGGCACCGCACCGCCCTGCAGGCTGGCCTGGCTGCCGCACGTCGACGACTGCGTGACCTCGGCGAACGTGAAGTGGATCGGGCTGCAGTCGTCGTCCTGCAGGGCGTAGATCTGGTTGACGGTCTGCGGGCCGGCGACGCCGTCGGCACCCAGGCCGTACGCGGCCTGGAACTTGCGCACCGCGGCCGTGGTCCGCGGGCCGAAGTCGCCGTCGATGGACAGCACCTCGCCGGAGTCGGTCCAGCCCGCGACGCGTATCTGCAGTTGCGTGACGTCGTCGCCGGTCATGCCCTCGCGCAGCGTGCGGCTCCAGGTGTAGCACCCGTCGGCCTGGGCCGGACCCGCCAGCATCACGTTCACCGTGGCGGTCGCGGAGACCATCATGAACAGCGCCATGAACAGGCGGAACACCTTCTGTCTCGTCATCCGGACTACTCCCCGTGGCTCCGGTGGCCCGCGGTGCGGGCCGCGAGCCACCACAGTGTCGAGGGAGCGGACGAGCGTCAATGTCGATCGGCGCATACGACGGAAATATCCGTACCGTGAATGATCGGCACGCCGTCGTTGCCAACACCGCCGGCCGCACTTATGTTCGTGCGAGAAAATTACTTGGTCAACCGGCGCTCATTCCGGGCCGACGACGCCGATCGCCACCAGGTAGCCGGCCGTCGGCCCGCCCCGCGGCCGGAGCACCACCTGGTCGGACATCCGGTGTGCGAGCTGGTTCCACCGGCTGATGCCGGGCGGCAGATCGCCGGCCACCACGGCCAGCCCCGCCTCCCCGCCGAACCCGGCCAGCCCGGTGCGCAGCCACGGGTGGCGGTGCTCGGTGGCGTGCACGCTGTCCGCCACGACCAGCATGCGCCGCGCACCGGGATGCTCGCCCGCACCGGCCATCGCCCACCAGCGGCGCAGGCTCGACACGGCGAACCCGGCCGTCTCCCGGTCGCCGCCGACCGGCACCCGGTGCCGCCGGTCGGCGAGGCCCACCGTCGCACCGTCCGCACCGGTGGCCTCCGGGATGCCGCCGCGCCACGCGACCAGGCTGACCACCGGCTCACCGGCGTCGACGAAGGCCGCGGCCTGGTCGTCCAGGCGGCGGAAGCGGCGCTCGCGCTCCCCGTCCGGCCAGCCGCCGTGGCCGCCGCGGCTCGGCGCGGCCGGACGGCGGAATCCGCCGGCCTCGAGCAACCGGCGCACCGTCCAGGTCGAGACCGGATGCCCGGCGGCCCGGAGCGCGTCCGCCAGCCAGCGCACCGACCGGGTCGTCCACCGCAACGGCGACCGCGCGGCGTCCCGCGGCTCCATCAGGTCCCACAGCGCGCGTTCCAGACCGTCGTCGGCCTCGACCGCGGTACGCCGCCCGGCGCCGGGGGCGCGGACCCGGCCCGGCGGCTCGGCCCGGCCGTCCAGCTCGTCCACGCCCCGGGCCACGGTCTTGCGGTTGACCCCGGCCGCGCGGGCCACCACGGCGATGCCGCCCCGGCCCAGCCGCCGCGCCTGCGCGCCCATCACCAGCCGGCGCTGTCGCTCGTCCAGATGCCCGGCCAGCTCGGCGAACATGCCGGCCAGCGGGTCCTCCGCGGACTTCTCCGACACTCCCATCCCGCTCTCCCCCGTCTCGTCACACGTCGTGCGGTGATGAGTAGAACCGGCCGTCCGGGAATGCGCGACGGACGACACCAAATCGTCATGCGCAGTTCCGCGCGCACCGAATTCCCGGCTACCCAAAAGCGGGCAATAGCGCCGAATTATCTGCACTATTGCCATCGAATCGCACAAATCTACATGGCGTAGGCGGGTGTATGGTCTGCCGCATGACGGGGGAGGTCATGCGTGAATGTCCCGTGCGCGCTGCCCGGACTCCGTCGTGCCACGCTCGCCGACCTGAGCCGGAGGAGATCCGATGCGACTCGTCCCCGTCCTTCGCCGCGGCGCGGTCACGGCCGCCGCGGCCACGCTGGCCGTGCTGGTCGCGGCGGTCCCGGCCGCCGCGGTGCCGCCCACCACGCCGGTGTTCGGCGCCGCGATCGACGCTCACGCGGCCTACGACCCGCAGACCACCTGCGACCCGGTGGCCAAGCCGGGCACGCTCGGCTTCCGCGAGCTGGCGCTGCGGACCTACCCGGCCACCGGCGACTCGGGCATCGTCCGCGCGTGCAGCGCCGCCGAGGTCACCGAGCATAAGGAGGGCCGGGCCTGGGACTGGACGATCAACGCGAACAACAGCGCGGACCACGCCCGCGCGGACGAGCTGCTGGCCTGGCTGCTCGCCACCGACGCGCACGGCAACCAGCACGCGAACGCGCGGCGGCTGGGGATCATGTACATCATCTTCGACGGCCGCATCTGGTCCGCGTACCGGGCGAGCGAGGGCTGGCGGACGTACACCGGCAGCAACCCGCACACCGATCACGTGCACTTCAGCTTCAGCCGGGCCGGCGCGCTCAAGCAGACGACCTGGTGGACGGCGGCCGACCAGCCCGCCTCCTGGCCCCGGCTGGAGCGCGGCGCGACCGGCGTGAACGTGCAGGTGCTGCAGCACCTGCTGAACGCGTCCGGCCAGACGCTGACCGTGGACGGCGCGTTCGGGGCGGCGACCGAGACCGCGGTCCGGTCGTTCCAGTCCGCCAACGGCGCGACCGCGGACGGGATCGTCGGCATGGTCACCTGGTCCAGGCTGCTGCGCCAGGTGCAGACCGGCGACCAGGGCAGCGCGGTGCGGGCCGCGCAGGTCGCGCTGAACCGGTCCGGCGCGGCACTGACCGTGGACGGCGCGTTCGGCCCGGCGACCCAGGCCGCGGTGACGTCGTTCCAGTCCGCCCACGACCGGACGGCCACCGGCGTGGTCGACCCCGCCCTCTGGCAACTGCTGATCGCCGGAATCGGCTGATCCGTGATCCGTTGGCGGCGGGCCTGGAGCGATCCGGGCCCGCCGCACCTCAGTGGCCGGAGTGGCCCGGGTTCTCCATCGGGTGGCCGGCCTGGTGCTCGATCTTCAGGACCTCGGCCGGCATCACGACGAACGGGCGCATCATGCCCATGTCCTCGTGGTCGCGCATGTGGCAGTGGTGCAGGAAGCGGCCACTGTGCGCGAAGTGGGCGGTTACCGTGACCGCCTCGCCGTTGTTGACCGAGACCACGTCCTTCCAGCCGGCGTCGGACGCGGCGGCCGGGAGAGTCTCGCGGTACTCGATCGGGGCCACCGTGCCCCCGCCGACCGTGCGGCCGGCGTCGTCCAGGATGAACTCCCACTTCTCCGCCACGTCGTAGGAATGGCGGTGCTTGACCGTGAAGTGGGTGGCGTGCACGTGCTGCGGGTGCGGCCAGCCGCCGACGTCCAGGTTGATCCAGGTCCAGTCCTCCCAGTCGCCGGTCCGCACCATGAACCGGGCCGGGTCGTGGAAGCCGCGGGCCACCCGCCGGTACGTCCGCACGCCGCCGTCCGGGCCCTTGACCTGCACGATGCCGTCGACCGGGAACGGGCCGGCCGGCGCCTCGGTCTCCACCATCTCCCACTGCTCGATCTGGCCGGTGCCGAGCGGCGGGAACATGATCATGCGCTGGGCCGCGGCGGTGCCGGGCTTCGGCAGCTTCGCGTCGAGCGTGGCCGGTGGCTTCCAGCCGGCGCCCCGGCCGCTGCCGACCCGGAACTGCATGACCTGCGGCCACGGCCCCGGGTCGTAGTCCGCGTTCTTCAGGATCAGCTTCTTGCCCTTGAACGCGGAGAAGTCGATCAGGATGTCGGCGCGCTCGGCCGCGAGCACGCTCACCGTCCCGGCGTCGACCGGCGCGGCGAGCAGGCCGCCGTCCGTACCGATGAGTTTGATCGCCGTCTCCGGCACCGCGGTGCCGTCCTCCAGCGTCAGCTGCAGGTGGTACGGGCGGACGTTGGACACGTTCGCCACCCGGAACCGGTACCAGCGCGGCTCGACGTCCAGGTGCGGCCAGATCACGCCGTTGACCGTGGTGAACGGCCCGGAGAAGCTGGTCGCCAGCAGTTCCGGCTCGGTCGCGTACATGACCGTCTTGTACAGCTGGAACGGCGTGAGCTTCCCGGCGCCGTCGGTGTCGAAGTTACGGTCGCAGAGCAGCAGCGGGATCTCGTACTTCCCGGACGGCAGCCCGAGCCGGTCCTCGGTGGCGTCGCGGATCAGGTAGAGGCCGCTGAGCCCGGCGATGGTGTTCCATCGGGAGATCGGCATGGCGTGGTCGTGGTACCACAGCGCGGTGCCGCGCTGGTCGTTGGCGTACTCGGCGACCTGCGCCTGACCGGGCGGGATGCCGGCCTCGGGCCAGCCGTCGTTGTCCATGCCGGTCTCCGCGCCGTGCAGGTGCACGACCGTCCACGGTGGAAGGTTCGACACGTCGGTCAGCAGCGGTGCGCCGTCGGTGCCGGGGCGGTCCCAGAGCGGCGGGTCGGCCCAGGCGATCATCGGCGCGCAGGCGCGCAGCGGGATCTTCCCGGTGAGCGCGTTGACCCACCGGACCACGACCGGCTCGTCCGCGCGCACCTCGATGGTGGGACCGGGAACCGTACCGTCGAAGCCCCAGACCGTGCTCGGCCCGAGCTGCGAGTGGAACCGGTGCTTCGCCAGCCGCATCGGCACGGTCAGCTCGGCGGGCCGGCCGCCGCGGCCCCGTTCCGGGCGAAGGACCCGGGGCACGGGCAGGGCATCCCGGTACGGCGTGAGCGGCTCCGGATAGGCCGAGACCGCTCTGGCCGCCACGGCCCGGCCGGGCAGCCGCTGCTGCGCGGCGACCGGCACGGTGCGCGGCAGCGTGGGCGTGCCGTCCACCGCGAGCAGGCCGCGCACCGACTCGTTGGTCAGCAGCGCGGCGCCCGCGACACCGGTGGCGACGCCGCCGGCGAGCAACCGCCGCCGGGTGACGTGCGGGTCGGGTATCTCGGTCATGCGTACTCCTTGGGGTGGGGGTTCCCGGCGGCTGCGAGCGCGCCGGGCGTGCGGTGCGTGAAGACGTCCCGGGGGCTGACGTCCTTGGTCAGCGCGACCAGGCGGAGCGTGGCGAGGCTGTCACCGCCGAGCGCGAAGAAGTCGTCGTCGACGCCGACCCGGTCCACGCCCAGCGCCTCCGCGAACGCCGCGCAGAGCTTGTGCTCCGCGTCGGTGGCCGGTGGGCGGTACGTGGGCGCCGCCAGGTCGGGGCGCGGCAGGCGGGCCCGGTCCACCTTGCCGTTCCCGGTCAGCGGCAGACGATCCAGAACCACGAACGCCGCGGGTACGAGGAAGTCCGGCAGCCGTGCGGCCAGGTGTCCTTTCAACGCGGCCGGGTCGAGCGTCCGCCCGGCGCGCGGCACCACGTACCCGGCCAGGATCCGGCGGCCGTTGCCGAGCGTGGGCGCGGCGGCCTCGGCCTGGGCCACGTCCGGGTGGGCGGCGAGCGCGGCCTGCACCTCGCCCAGCTCGACCCGGTACCCGCGGATCTTGACCTGGTCGTCGGTGCGGCCGAGGTAGTCGATCGTGCCGTTCTCGGTCCAGCGCACCAGGTCGCCCGTGCGGTAGAGACGGCCGCCGGGCTCGAACGGGCTGGCCACGAACCGGGCCGCGGTCGCGGCCGGTGCGTCCAGATAACCGCGGGCCAGGCCGGCACCGGCCAGGTACAGCTCGCCGGGCACGCCGGGCGGCAGCACGCTCAGGTTCGCGTCCAGCACGTACGCGCGGGCGTTGTCCACCGGCCGGCCGATCACCGGCCGTTCCGCGTCCGTGGCGAACGCGGCCAGCGAGTCCACCGTGCACTCGGTCGGGCCGTAGAGGTTGACCGCGGCCAGGCCGGGCGTGTTCGCCAGGCGGCGCCACTGCTGCTCCCCCACCGCGTCGCCACCGAAGCCGATCATCGACAGCGTGTGCCGGTCCGGCTGGAACATACCGAGGTCGTCCAGCGCGGCCAGCATCGCGGGCGCGACCTCGACGAAGTCGATGCCGGACCGGTCGATCAGCTTCGCCAGCGCGGCCGGGTCGGTGCGCTGCTCCTCGTCGGCCAGGTGCACCGCGTGGCCGCTGAACAGCCACAGCTGCGGCTGCCAGGCCGCGTCGAACGCGAACGGCCAGGCGTGCGCGACCCGCAGCCGCTCCCGCCCCGCCAGCCGGACGGTCGGCTCGTGCAGGTGCCGGCGGTGGCTTCGGTAGAGGTTCGCGATCGCGGCGTGCGGGATGACCACGCCCTTCGGCGTGCCGGTGGACCCGGAGGTGTAGACCACGTACGCCGGGTGCTGCCCGCTGATCCGCGGCGCGGTGAACGGGCCGGCCGCGTCGGTGCTCAGCACCGGGCCGTCGAACGGCGGCGCGGGTACGTCCGGCGTGTGCAGCAGCGCGGCCGGGCGCGCGCCGGTCAGCAGCGTCCGGATCCGCTCGGCCGGATAGGACGGGTCGATCGGCAGGTAGGCCGCGCCGGACGCGAGCACGGCCAGCATCGCCGCCATCGCCTCCGGCGTGCGGGAGCCGAGCACGGCGACGCGGTCCTCCGGCCCGACGCCGTGTCGTTGCAGCGCACCGGCGATCCGGTCGACGGCCACGCCGGTCTCGGCGAACGTCCACGTGGTGCCGCCGAGCACCAGCGCGGGTGCGTCCGGCCGGCTGCGCACGCACGCGGCGAACAGGTCCGGCAGCAGCTGCTCCGCGCCGGCCGTGGACGTGTCGTTCCAGCCGGTCAGGACCAGCTCACGTTCGGCCGGGCCGGCCGAGGGCAGCGCGGCCAGCGGGGCGTCCGGGGCGGCCACGATCGCGGCGAGCACGGCCAGCAGGCGGTCGCCGAGCCGGGCCGCGGCGTCCGCGGTGAACAGATCCGGGCGGTACTCCAGGATCAGGTCCAGTCCGGTGCCGGGCAGCACGGTCAGCGTCAGCGGGTAGTGCGTGACCGACTCACCGGCCAGCGCCGCGACGTCGAGGCCGGCCGCGCGCTCGGCCGCGTGCAGCGCGTCCTCGTCGACCGGGAAGCTCTCGAAGACCAGCAGCGTGTCGAACAGTTCCCGCCGGCCGGACCAGCGCAGCACGTCCGCGAGCCCGGCGTGCCGGTGCTCCAGCAGCGCCGCGGCCTCGGCCTGGACCCGCCGCAGCGCGCCGGCGACCGTCTCCGCGCGCGGCAGGCGGACCCGGACCGGCACCGTGTTGATCAGCAGCCCGAGCGTGGCCTCGGCGTCCGGGAAACCGGCGTCGCGGCCGGAGACGGTGGCGCCGAAGACCACGTCGTCGCGCCCGGTCGCGCGGGCCAGCACGGTGGCCCAGGCCAGTTGCAGCACCGTGTTCAGCGTGACGCCGGTGCGGCGGGCCAGCGCGGTCAGCGCCTCGGCCCGGCCCGCGGGCAGGGCCAGCGGCAACAGGTCGGCGCCGCCGCCGTCCGGGCGAGCAGCGGCGGCCGGGCCGGCCAGCAGCGTGGGGCCGGGCAGGCCGTCGAGCGCGTCCCGCCAGGCGCGGGCGGCGGCCGCGCGGTCGCGGGTGGCGAGCCAGCGCAGGTGGGCGCGGTGGCCGCCGGCCGGCGTGTCCGGCTCCAGCCCGGCGTAGGTCGCAAAGATCTCCCGCACCAGCAGCGGTACGGACCAGCCGTCCAGGATCAGGTGATGGTTCGTGACCGTGAACCGGTGCTCGCCGTCGGCGACGCGGTCCAGCGCGAAGCGGATCAGCGGGGGTGCGCCGAGGTCGAAGCGCCGGTCCGGCCCGTTCCACTCCGGCTCCGAGCCGCCCGGCGCGGTCCGTACGATCTGCACCGGTTCGCCGTCGTGGTGGACGAAACTCGCGCGCAACGCGGGATGCCGGGCGATCACGCGGCGGGCCGCGTCGCGCAGCCGCTCCTCGTCGACCGGCCCGCGCAGCCGCAGCCGCAGCCGCATCGTGTAGACGTCCGGTGCCTCCCGGTCGTACCCGGCGAGGAAGAACATGCCGGCCTGCAACGGCGTCAGCGGCAGCACGTCCTCGACCCGGGGATCGTCGCGCAGCGCCGCATGCCGGTCCCGGAACGCCCGCAGCGCCGCCTCGCCGTCGTCCACGCCGTCCTCGCCGTGGTGACGGGCGATCGCGGCCAGCGCGGCCACGGTCCGGTGCTCGAAGACGTCCCGGGGCCGCAGCGGCAGACCGGCCTCGCGCGCGCGGTTGACCAGCCGGATCGACAGGATGCTGTCGCCGCCCAGCTCGGTGAAGCCGTCGTGCACGCCCACCTCCGGCAGGCCGAGCACGTCCGCGAAGATCCGGGCCAGTGCGCGCTCGTCCGGCGTGCGTGGCCGTCCGGTGCCGGTCAGCGCGGCCGGATCCGGCTTCGGCAGCTCGCGCCGGGCGACCTTCCCGGTCGGTGTCATCGGCAGCCGCTCCAGCACCACCATGATCGACGGCAGCTGGTGCTCGGCGAGCCGCCCGGCCGCATGGGCACGGACCGCGGTCAGGTCGATCCGCGCGCCGCTCGCACCGGCATCCCCGGTTCCGGCGGGGCGGGCCCCGCCCCCGGAACCCGCGGTGTGGCCGGAACCCGGCGCGAGATAGGCCGTCAGGCGGCCGTCGTGGACGGTGACCGCGGCCGCGCTGACACCGGGCGCGGTGGCGAGCACGGACTCGATCTCGGCCGGTTCGATGCGGTGGCCGCGCACCTTGACCTGCTCGTCGGTGCGGCCGAGGTGGTCGAGACCGCCGTCGGCGCGGCGCCGCACCAGGTCGCCGGTGCGGTAGAGGCGGGCGCCGGGCACGAACGGGTGCGCCACGAACCGGTCCGCGGTCGCGGCGGGCGCACGCAGGTAGCCGCGGGCCAGGCCGGCGCCGGACAGGTACAGCTCACCGACGCCCCCGACCGGCACCGGGCGCAGCCAGGCGTCGAGCACGTACGCCGCGGTGCCGGTGATCGGCGTGCCGAGGTGCGGGTCCCGGCGCGCGTCGGCCAGGTAGGTGCTGTCGCCGCTGGCCTCGGAACAGCCGTACAGGTTGACCACGCGCGCGGTCAGGCCGTCGGTGTGCGCGCGGGTGAGCGGTTCACCGCTGGAGATCCACAGGTTGACCGAGCCGAGCCGGCCGCGGCCGTGCTCCGCCAGCGCCCGCAGCAGCGTCGGTACGGCCGTGAGCCGGGTGATCCGGTGCCGCTCGATCAGGTCGATGAGCGCGAGCGGGTCGCGGCGGTCGTCCCGGCCGGCCAGCACCACCGGCACGTGCGCGGCCAGCGCGCCGAGCAGTTCGGTCGAGCCGTCGACGAAGCCGATCGAGCTCTTGGCCAGCACGACGTCGCCGGGCGTGGCTGGCTCGGCCGCCAGCATCCACCTCAGCCGGGCGGCCAGACCGCCGCGGGTGCCGATCACGGCCTTCGGCGTGCCGGTGGACCCGGAGGTGAACAGCACGTAGGCGGCATGGTCCGGGTCCACGGTGACCGGTTTCGGCGCCGCGTCCGGCAGCGGCGCGGTGACGTCGAGCTGCGGGACGTCGTACGGCAGCTCACCGGTCGTCAGCAGCAGATCGGGACGCGCCGTGTCGATCATGTGGCGGAGCCGGGCCGGCGGATGATCGAGGTCGAGCGGCAGGTAGGCCGCGCCGGTCCGTAGCACCGCGAGCAGCCCGGCCACCAGCTCCGGGCGGTAGCCGGTGGCGAGCCCGACGACGGATTCCGGCCCGATCCCGCGGTGCTGCAACGCCGCCGCGAGCCGATCGGCGCGGTCCCTGAGGTCACCCGCGCTGATGCCGGCCCCGTCGCAGACGAGCGCGGTGGCGGCCGGATCCGCGGGCCTCAGCAGCGCGGACAGGTCCTCCGGGAGCGCCGCGCCGACCGCGGCACGGGCATCCGCGGACGGGAGCCCGCCCGCCCGCCGCACGGTTGCGGCCGGCGCGGTCGTGACCGGCGACCGGTCGTGGTCGTCGAGCGTGGTGACCGCGCCGGTGCGTACCGCCGGATCGTCGATGATCTGGGTCAGGACGCGCAGCAGGCGGTCGAGGAGCGCGGCGGCGCCGGGCGTGCCGTCGCGGTACTTCAGTTCCAGCCGGAGCCGGCCGGCGCCGGGCGCGGCCGTGAGCATCACCGGATAGTGCGATCCGTCATGTCCCTCGACCGACTCCACGGTCAGCCGGCCGTCTGACTCGTCAGTCCGTTCCACGCCCGGGAACGTCTGGACCACGAGCAGGCTGTCGAACAGCTCGCCCTGCCCGGCCGCGTTCAGGATCGCGGGCAGGTCCAGCCACGCGTGCTCGCGCAGCGCGGCCTGCGCGGCCTGGTGGCGCCGGAGCAGGTCCGCGAACGGCTCCGCCGGGCGCAGCCGGGCCCGCACCGGGACCGTGTTCAGGAACAGCCCGATCATCCCGTCGGCGCCGGGCAGCTCCGCCGGACGGCCGGACACGGCCTGACCGGTGACCACGTCCGGCCCGCCACCGGCCGCGGCCAGCACGGTCAGCCAGGCGCACTGCAGGACCGTATTGAGCGTGACGCCCAGCTCCCGGGTCAGCGCGATGAGCCCGCCGCCGTCGATGTCGGCCGCGACCCGGTGCACGACCGGGGACGGCCGCGCGGGACCACTGAACGGGGTGCAGGAGACCGCACCGGCCAGGTCCGCGCGCCACGCGCCGACGGCGGCAGGCCGGTCGCGGGCGGCCAGCCACGCGAGGTAGTCGCGGTATCGGGCCGGCTCCGGCAGCGTGCCCGGTGCGCGGTAGAGCGTGAGCAGCTCCCGGATCAGCGGCGCGGTCGACCAGCCGTCGAGCAGCAGGTGATGGCTGGTCACCAGCAGCCGGTGCCGGTCCGGTCCGAGCCGCAGCAGGTGGAAGCGGAACAGCGGCGGCCTGGTCAGGTCCAGCCGGCGGGCTCGCTCCGCCGCCGCGATGGCCTCGGCGCGCTCGAGGATGCCGGTCCGGTGACTCGGGCCGGACAGGTCCGTCTCGGTCCACGGCACGTCGACCCGGTCCGGTACCAGCGCGACCGGGCGGTCCACGTCCTCGGTCCAGAACGCGGCGCGCAGGTGCGGGTGCCGGTCGAGCAGCGCGTTCGCGGCCTGCCGGAGCCGGCCGGCGCCGAGCGGGCCACGAAGATCGAGAACGAGCTGCACCGTGTACGGATCGGGGCCGGAATCCGCGTACCCGCTGAGGAAGAGCAAGCCCTCCTGCAACGGGGACAGCGGCAGGACGTCCGTGATCGCGCTCATCGGGCGGCCCACTTCGCCGCGATCCGGTCCAGCTGCCGCTGGTCGAGCCCGGCGAGCGGCACGTCGGCCGGGGTGAGCCGGGTGGTGACCGCGGCGGCCGCGACCGCACGCAGCGCCCGTTCCCACAGCGTGGCCAGTCGGTCCACGGAGTCCTCCTCGATCGCGGTGGAGACGTAGGCGAAGACGGCCCGCAGTGCGGTCCCGTCCGCACCGGGCACGGCCGTGACGTCGATGCTGAGCGTGTGGTCAGCGACGCGGTGCCCGTCCACCGTGCCGCCGAGACCGCCGTCGATGCGCCAGCCGGCACCGTGGCGGTCCGGCGTGCCACCGATCCGGCCCAGGTAGTTGAACGCGATCCACGGCCGCGGCGCCCCGGTCAGCGCCGGGTGCCGGGCCAGCTCGCGCAGCAGCCCGAACCCGATGCCGTGGTCCGGGACCGTGCCGAGCGACGCGGCCGTGGCCCTGACCGCCGCCGCGGCCCGGCCCGGGTCGGCCTCGGCCTCGGCCAGTCCGGCACCACCGGTCGCGAGCCGCACCGGATAGACCGTGGTGAACCAGCCGACCGTCCTGGTCAGATCGGCGCCGGGCACGATCTGCTGCTCGCGCCCGTGCCCCTCCAGGTCGATCACGGTCTCGTCACCGGTCCACTCGCGCAACGCCAGCCCGAGCGCGGCCAGCAGCACGTCGTTGACGCCCGCCCGCAGCCGGTCCGGCACGTCCCCGAGCAGCGGCGCGGTGTCCGCGGCCGGTAGCGTCCGGCTCAGCTGCGCGACGGTGTCGAGCGTGCCGGGCTCGGCCGCATTCGCGGCAGCGGCGGGATCAGGTGTGCCGGCCGCACCGCCGCGGGCGCCGGGCCCGGCCCCCGGTGTGGACCCGGCGGAGGCCGCCGCGCGGCCGCGCGGTGCCGGGGTGACGGCGTCGAGCACGTCACGCCAGTAGCGGGCCTCCGGTTCGCGGGCGAGCGCCGCGTCCGGCAGCGCCCGCGCCCAGGTGCGCAGCGACGTGGCGACCGGGCGGAGCCGCGGTGTCCGTCCGTGATGGAGCGCGGTGCAGGCCGACTCGAGGTCGGCCGCGAGGATGCGCCAGGAGACGCCGTCGACCACCAGGTGGTGGATCAGGATCAGCAGCTCGGAGCGCCGGCCCGGCCCGGTGTCGCGCCAGAGCGCGTGCATCATCGCGCCGCGCCACGGGTCCAGGCCGGCCCGTGCGGTCGCCAGGGGCAGCTCCGCGTCGCCGGTCACCACGGTCAGCGCCGGCTCCGGCACCTCCGGCGGCACGACCAGACGGCCCGGCTCCAGCCGGGCGCGCAGCGCGTCGTGGTGGCCCAGGACCGCGCGCAGCCCGTCCCGGATCGTCCGCTCGGTCAGCCCGGCCGGCAGACTCAACCGCAACGCCTGGCCGAACTTCGCCACGGCCGGGTCCGCGTCCACGAACCGGCGCATGATCGGGGTCAGCGGCACGGCGCCGGCGCCGGGATCGTGCACCGCGATTCCGGCCTCGGTCGCGACCGCCGCCAGCTCGCGCGGCGTCGGGTTCTCGAAGACGTCCCGCGGTGCGAGGAGCAGCCCGTGGTCGCGGGCCCGGGCGACCAGCTGGATCGACAGGATGCTGTCGCCGCCGAGCGCGAAGAAGCCGTCCGTGGCACCGAGATCGTCCCGGCCGAGCAGTTCCGCGAACAGGTCCACCAGCGTCTGCTCGACATCGGTGGCCGCGTCCGCCCGCTCCGCCTCGACCGTGGCCGGTGCCGGCAGCCGGTCGCGGTCGAGCTTCCCGGCGACCGTGTGCGGCAGCGCGTCCAGCACCATCCACGCGGACGGCACCATCCCGGCCGGCAGCACCTCCCCCGCCAGCCGCGCGATCCGCGCCGGGTCCGGGGCGTCGCCGTCCGGAACCAGGTAGCCGACCAGACGGTCGCGGCCGTCCGGACCGGGGCGGGCCGCGACCGCGGCGGCCGCCACGCCGGGCAGGTCACGGAGCGCGGCCTCGATCTCAGCCGGCTCGATGCGCAGGCCCCGCACCTTGAGCTGGTCGTCCGCGCGGCCGAGGTACTCCAGCAGCCCGGTGCCGGTCCACCGGGCGAGGTCGCCGGTGCGGTAGAGCCGGCCGCCCGGCACGCCGAACGGGTCGGCCACGAATCGCTGCGCCGTCAGCCCGGCCCGGCCGAGGTAGCCGCGCGCGAGCCCGCCGGCCAGGTACAGCTCACCGGTCACGCCCGGCGGCACCGGCGCCAGGTCCGGCCCGAGCACATAGGCGCGGCGGTTCACGTCCGGCCGCCCGATCGGCAGCACCGCGCCCGGCCAGTCCGGCTCGGCCGTCCACAGGGTGGAGTTGACGGTCGTCTCGGTCGGGCCGTAGCAGTTCAGGAACAGCCGCCCGCCGGCCCAGTCCCGGATCAGGTCGCGGCGCAGCGCCTCCGTCCCGACCAGCAGCGTCACGTCCGGGCCGATCGTCGGCTCAGCGGTGCCGGGCCGGGGCAGCGAGGACAGCACGGACGGCGGGATCACCAGGTGGGTCAGCCGCTGCGCGGTGGCGAACCGGGCCAGCGCGGCACCGGCGCGGGCGTGGTCCGGCAGCAGCACGACGGTGCCGCCGCTCAGGATCGAGATGGCCAGTTCCGCCACCGTGACGTCGAACGAGAACGACGCGAACGACCCGACCCGGGCCCCGGCGCCGCCGCGCGACCCACCGGCCATCGTGGCGACCAGGTCCGGCAGCCCCGCGTGCGGGACCGCCACGCCCTTCGGCCGCCCGGTCGACCCGGACGTGTAGATGACGTAGGCCAGCCGCGACGGCACCGGCGCCGCCCGGTCCGGCCGCGTGGCGGGACCGGCAGCCCACGCCATGGCGACGTCGACGACCTCAGGGCCCGGCGCGGGTACGTCTTCTGCGCGCGCCGCGACCGCCAGCACCGGCCGCGCGTCGTCGAGCACGTGCCGTACCCGGGTCGCCGGGTGGTCCGGGTCGATCGGCAGGTACGCCGCGCCGGTCTTGGCCACCGCCAGGATCGCGGTCACCACCTCCGCGGACCGGCGCAGCGCGACCGCGACGATCCGCTCCGGCCCGGCGCCGCGGCCGAGCAGCGCGTGGGCGAGCCGGTTCGCGGCCGCGTCCAGTTGCCGGTAGGTGAGCTCGCGGTCGCCGTCGGCCAGCGCGACCGCGTCCGGCCGGGCCGCCACCTGCGCCTCGAACAGCCCGGCCAGGTCGGTGAACGGTACGTCCCGCGCGGTCCGGTTCCACCCGTGCCGGACCAGCTCGCGTTCGCGGTCGTCCAGCACCCGTACCGTGCTGATCCGCTGGCCGGGGTCGGTGAGGACGGCGTGCAGGACCCGGTCGAGGCGGTCCAGCAGCCGGTCCGCGGTGCCGTCGTCGAAGAGGTCGCGGGCGCAGGTCAGTTCCAGCGTGGTGGCGCCGGTGGCCGCGTCCTCCTCGATGACGAACGTCAGGTCGAACTTCGCGACGGTGAACTCGGCCGGTTCCGGCGCCACCTCCAGGCCCGCGAGACCGAAGCCGTCCTGGTCCGCGTACCGGTGGGTGGTGACGACCTGGAAGAGCGGGTGCCGGGACAGCGAGCGGGCCGGCGCGAGATGCTCGACCAGGCGCTCGAACGGCAGGTCAGAATGGGCGAACGCGGCCAGGTCGGTGCGCCGCACCCGGTCGAGCAGCTCGGTGAACGTGGGGTCGCCGGAGACGTCGGTGCGCAGCACGAGCGTGTTCAGGAAGCAGCCGACCAGGTCGTCGAGCGCGGCGTCGGCCCGGCCCGCGATCGGCGTGCCGAGCGGCAGGTCGGTACCGGCGCCCAGCTTGCGCAGCAGCACCGCGACCGCGGCCTGCAGCACCATGAACACGGTGACGCCGTGCGCCGCGGCCACCGACCGCAGCGCCGCCGCCAGCTCCGTCGACAGTGGCCGGCGGCCGAGTTCACCGCGGTAGGTGGCGACCGGCGGGCGGGGGCGGGCGCCCGGGAGCGCGAGTTCCTCGGGCAGGCCGGCGAGTTCCGCGCTCCAGAACGCGAGCTGTTCCGCGGCCAGTGGCGTCTTGTCGTCGCCGGTGCCGAGCAGGTCGTGCTGCCAGAGCGCGTAGTCGGCGTACTGCACCGGCAGCGGCGCGTCCCATTCCGGCGCGGTTCCGGACACCCGGGCCGCGTACGCGATGGCGAGGTCGGTGAACAGCGGCCGGGCGGACCACTCGTCGGCCGCGATGTGGTGCACCACGACCGCGACCACGTGCTCGTCCGGCCCGGCCGCGAACGCGTGGAACCGGATCGGGATCTCCCGGTCCAGCCGGAACGGCCGGTGGATCGCCTCCGCGACCGTACCCTCGGTGATGATCGTGACCGGGTGCGGCGCCCGGATCGACTGCGCGGCCCGGCCGCCCGGCGCGGGGTAGACCGTGCGCAGGATCTCGTGCCGGGCCACCACGTCGGACGCGGCCGCGGTGAACGCCTCCAGGTCGAGCGCGCCGCGGAACCGGGCCGTGAACGGGATGTTGTACGTGCCGGACGGCCCGTCCATCCGGTCGATGAACCACAGCCGTTGCTGCGCCGGGGAGAGCGGCAGCGGGTCCGGGCGCGCACCGGCCCGCAGCGCCGGCCGGTCCCCGCCGCGCCGCAGCCGCTCCGCGAGCGTGCGCACGGTCGGCGCGTCGAACACGTCGTGCAGCGCCAGCTGGACGCCGAAGACCGTGCGCAGCCGGGCGACCAGGCGCACCGCGAGCAGCGAGTGGCCGCCGAGCGCGAAGAAGTCGTCCTCCGCGCCGACCCGGTCGACGCCGAGCAGGTCCGCGAAGACGCCGGACAGCACCTCCTCGCCGAGCCCGCGCGGTGCCTCGGCGCCGGCCGGTGCGGACGCCGGGTCGGGCAGTGCCCGCCGGTCGACCTTGCCGCTGGTGGTGAGCGGGAGCTCGGCCAGCACCGTGAACGTCGACGGGATCAGGTACTCCGGCAGCGTCCCGGCGAGCGCGGCGCGCAGCGCGGCCGGTGCGAGGTGACGCTCGTCCGCGGGCGTGACGTATGCGGCGAGCCGGTCGCCGTGCGCGACCACCACGGCGGCCGCGATGCCGGGCAGCGCGGCCAGCGCGGCCTCCACCTCGCCCGGCTCGATCCGCAGACCGCGCACCTTCACCTGGTGGTCGGTGCGGCCGAGGAAGTCCAACGCGCCGTCCGGCCGCCACCGGGCCAGGTCACCGGTCCGGTACAGCCGCTCGCCGCGGGCGAACGGGTCCGCGACGAACCGTTCCGCGGTCAGCGCGGCCCGGCCCAGGTAGCCGTCCGCGAGCTGCACGCCCGCCAGGTACAGCTCGCCGGGCACGCCGTCCGGCACCGGCCGCAGCCGGCGGTCCAGCACGTACGCGCGGGTGTTCCAGACCGGCCGCCCGATCGGCACGTCGTCGCCGGTCACGTGCCACGCCGTCACGTCCACCGTGGCCTCGGTCGGGCCGTAGAGATTGTGCAGTTCGGCGTGCGGGAGCAGGCCGCGGGTGGCGGTGGCCAGGTCGGCGGCCAGCGCCTCACCGCTGGTGACCAGCAGCCGCAGGCTCGCGCAGGACCCGGCGGCCGGGGTGGCGGCGAACTCACGCAGCATCGACGGCACGAAGTGCGCGACCGTCACACGCGCGCGGCGGATCAGCGCCGCGAGGTAGCCGGGGTCGCGGTGGCCGCCCGGCCGCGCGATGACCAGCGGCGCGGCCGCGAGCGCGGGCCAGAAGAACTCCCACACGGACACGTCGAACGTGGCCGGTGTCTTCTGCAGCACCGCGTCGCCGTCGCCGAGCCGGAACGCGGCCTGCATCCATTCCAGCCGGTTGGTCAGCGCGCGGTGCGGCACCCGGACGCCCTTCGGGCGCCCGGTCGACCCGGACGTGTAGATGACGTAGGCGGGCAGGTCCGGTGACGGCGGCGGCAGGTCGGCGGCCGGGCCCGCGGACCAGGCGCGCACGTCGTCCGCGCCGAGCACCAGGCGGGCACCGGCGTCGGCGCGCAGCAGCTCGGCGCGCTCGTCCGGGTGGTCCGGGTCGATCGGCAGGTACGCGGCCCCGGCGCGCAGCACGCCCCAGAGCGCGATCACCAGCTCCGGGCCACGCGGGATCCGCACACCGACCACGTCGCCGGGCGCCACGCCGCGGTTGCGCAGCGCGCGGGCCAGCGCGGCCGCGGACCGGCTCAGCTCCGCGTAGGTTACCGGCACGCCGCCGTCCGGCAGCAGCGCGATCGCGTACGGGTGGGCGCGCGCCGCCTCGATCAGCCGGTCGACGACCGTACCGCCGGGCACGTCGTGCGCGGTCGCGTTCCGCTCCCGCAGCGCCACGCGCTCCGCGGGCAGCAGCACGTCCAGTTCGGACACCCGCGTGCCCGGCGTCGCCGCCGCCAGCAGCCGGGTCAGACGGCGCAGCACGGTCCGCGCGCTGCCGTGGTCGAACAGGTCCGCGGCGTAGTTGAGCGACACCGCGTCGTCCTCCAGCAGGAAGCTGAGGTCGAACTTGGCCGTGTCCGGCGCCTGCGCCACCGACTCGCTCACCAGCCCGGCCAGCCGCACCCCGGGCTCGCCCGCGCGGTGCTGGTTGACCAGGATCTGGAAGAGCGGGTGCCGAGCCCGCGCGCGTTCCGGCCTCAGCTGCTCGACCAGCAGCTCGAACGGCACGTCCTGGTGCGCGAGGTCGGCCAGGTCGGCGTCGCGCACGCGCGCGGCCAGCTCGGCCAGCGTCGGGTCGCCGGACACGTCCGTGCGCAGCACCACGGTGTCGACCAGGAACCCGACCAGGCGCTCCAGCGCGGGTTCGGTGCGGCCGCCGACCGGCGCTCCGAGCGGGATGTCGTCACCGGCGCCGAGCCGGGACAGCAGCGCCGCGACCGCGGCCTGGAACAGCATGAACGGGGTGACGCCGAGCGTACGGGCGAGCGCGTCCAGCCCGTCCGGCCGCGGCTCGCTGACCGTGCCGCCGGTGTAGCCGGGCAGCGCGGGCCGCGGCCGGTCGGTGGGCAGTGTCAGCTCGGCCGGGGCACCGGCCAGCCGGTCCCGCCAGTAGCCGGCGCTCCCCCGGTGCTCCCGCTGCCACAGCGTGACGTCCGCGTACTGCACGGCCAGCGGCGTCCACGACGGCGCGTGCCCGGCGTGCCGCGCGGCGTACGCGGTCTCCAGGTCGTCGACGAGCGGGCCGGTGGAGAGCGCGTCGGCCGCGGTGTGGTGCAGCAGGATCAGCAGCAGCCACTCCGCCGGCCCGGTGCGCGCCAGGTCGACCCGGATCGGCGGCTCGGCGTCGAGCGCGAACCGGTGCCCGGCCGGCAGGTCCGCGTCCGGGTGCACGGTGAACACGTCCGGCGCCTCGGCGAGGATGTGCTGCCACGGCTCGCCGTCGTGCTCGACGAGCAGCGTGCGCAGCGGCTCGTGCCGGGTCACCACGTCCGCGACCGCGGCGCGCAACGCGTCCACGTCGAGGTCGCCGCGCAGCCGGGACAGCAGCGGGATCGTGTAGACCGTGCCGGGGCCCTCCAGGCGGTCCAGGAACCACAGGCGGCGCTGCGCGAACGACAGCGGGATGCGGTCCGGCCGGGGCCGCGCGGTGATCGGCGGGCGGGCCGGCCGATCGGTCAGCCGGCCGGCCAGCTCGCGGGCGGTCGGCGACTCGAACACCGCGCGCAGCGGCACCTCGGCGCCGAGCACCGCGCGGATCCGGGAGACCAGCCGGGTGGCGGCCAGCGAGTGGCCGCCGAGGTCGAAGAAGTCCTGGTCCACCCCGGCTGACGGGAGGCTCAGCACGTCCGCGAAGAGCTGGGCGAGCAGGCGTTCCCGCTCGGTGCCGTCCGCCGCGTCCACCGGCTCGCCGGCCGGCGCGTCGAGCCGGGCCAGCGCGCGCCGGTCGGTCTTCCCGCCGGGCAGCCGGGGCATCCGGTCGACCGGGATCAGCGCGGCCGGTACGAGCTGCGCCGGGAGCGTGCGGCGCAGCGCGGCCCGCACCGCCGGCAGATCGAAACCGGCCCCGGGCACGAGGTACGCGCGCAGCTCCGTCTCACCGGCGGGCGAGGTGCGGGCCAGCACGGCCGCCTCCGCGACCCCGTCGAGCGCCGCGAGCGCGGCCTCGACCTCGCGCGGCTCGACCCGTACGCCGCGGATCTTCACCTGGGCGTCCGCGCGTCCGCGGAGCGCGATGCCGCCGCCGGGCGTGCGCCGGGCCAGATCGCCGGTGCGGTAGAGCCGCCGGCCGGCCGCGAACGGCGACGCGACGAACCGGGTGGCGGTCAGCCCGGGCGCGTCCCGGTAGCCGCGGGCCAGGCCGGCGCCGCTGAGGTACAGCTCGCCGGTCGCGCCGGGCGGGACCGGGCGGAGCCGGGCGTCGAGCACGTAGACCGCGGTGCCGGTGACCACGTCGGTGAACGCCGGGTGCTCCGGGTGCGGGCGGGCCAGGCTGTCGCCGCTGGCCTCGGAGCAGCCGTAGAGATCGGTGATCCCGGGCAGCGCGGCGGCCAGGTCCGGGGTGAGCGTCTCGCCGCTGGTGACCCAGCGGGTGACGGACGCGAGCCGGTCCGGGCCGGTCTCGGCCAGCAGCGTGCGGAGCTGGCTCGGGACCATGGTCATCCGGGTGGCGCCGGCGGTCTCGATGAGCGCGGCGAGCGCGTGTGTGTCGCTCCGGGTGCCCGCGTCCGCGAGCACCACGGTGGCGCCGGCGATCAGCGCGCCGAGCAGTTCGGTGGTGCCGTCGATGAAGCTGGGCGAGCTCTTCGCCACCACGGTGTCGCCGGGGCCGAGCGGCAGCGCGGTCTGTCCCCAGTGGAGTCGCGCGGCCAGGCCGCCGTGGGTGCCGACGACGCCCTTGGGCCGGCCGGTCGAGCCGGACGTGAAGATGACGTACGCCGGGTTGTCCGGCCGGGCGCGGCCGGTCCGCGCCGGATCCTGTGCCGGGACCGCGGATTCCGGGCCGGTGAGCAGCAGCGGGCCGGTCCAGTCCCGTACCGGTGCGACGGTCTCCCTGATGTCCGCGGACGTGATAAGCAGCGCGGGGCGCGCGTCCGCGAGCATCAGCGCGATGCGGCCGGCCGGGTATCCGGTGTCCAGCGGCAGGTAGGCGGCACCCGCGTGCAGCACCGCGAGCTGCGCCACCACCAGGTCGATCGAGGGCGGGAGCGCGAGCGCGACCACGTCCTCCGGCCCGGCCGGCAGGCGTCCGGCCAGCGCCACGACCCGCCGGTGCAACGCCGCATAGCTCACCTCGGCCGCGCCGTCGGTCAGCGCCGGGTGCTCCGGGTGGCGGGACGCGACCGCAGCGAACATCTCCGGCACCAGCGCAACGGTGACCGGCGGCTCCGGCGGGGCGGTCAGCGCGGCGCGCTCGGCCGGTGCGAGCAGGTCCGCGGCACCGATCGGCGCGTCCGGCGCGGCGACCACGGCGGCGAGCAGGCGGGTCAGCCGGTCCGCGAGCCCGGCGACCGTGCCGCGGTCGAACAGCTCGGTGGCGAACTCGATGCCGGCACCGAGCGGGCCGTCCGCGTCGTCGCCGAAGAAGCTGAACGTCAGGTCGAACTTCGCGGTGTCCAGGCCGAACGGGATCGCGGTGGTCTGCAGACCGGCCACGCCGAGGTCCATGTCCAGCCGGTGCTGGTGGGTGACCATCACCTGGAACAGCGGGTTCCGGGACAGCGAGCGGGCCGGGCGGAGCACCTCGACGAGGCGTTCGAACGGCACGTCAGCGTGGTCGAACGCGGCCAGGTCGGTGCGGCGGACCCGGCCGAGCAGCTCCGCGAAGCTCGGGTCGCCGGACGTGTCCACGCGCAGCACCAGCGTGTTCGCGAAGAAGCCGACCAGGTCCTCCAGCTCCTGCTGGGTGCGGCCGGCGATCGGCGAGCCGAGCGGCAGGTCCTCGCCCGCGCCGAGCCGGGTGAGCAGTGCCGCGACCGCGGCCTGCACGGCCATGAACGGCGTCACGTCGTGCGCGCGGGCCAGCGCGAGCAGTCCACGGTGGACCGGGGCCGGGATCTCGTACATCAGGTAGTCACCGGCGTATCCGGCGACCGCGGGCCGGGGCCGGTCGAACGGCAGCGCCAGCTCCTCCGGCGTGCCGTCCAGCGCGGTGCGCCAGAACGCGACCTGGCTCGCCGCGACGCTGTCCGGGTCGTCCTCCGCGCCGAGCAGGTCCCGCTGCCAGACCGCGAAGTCCGCGTACTGCACCGGCAGCGGCGGGAACGCGGGCGCGCGGCCGAGCCGGCGAGCCTCGTACGCGCGGCGCAGGTCCGCGAACAGCGGCCCGACCGACCACTCGTCGCCCGCGATGTGGTGCTGCAGCACGAGCAGCACGTGGTCCTGCGGCGCGAGCGCGAACAGGTGCGCGCGGACCGGGATCTCCGCGTCGAGCGCGAACCGGTGCCCGGCCGCCTCGGTCAGCCGCGCGTCCAGGTCCGCCTCGGTGGCCGCGCCGACCGTGAACGGCAGCGACGGGTCGGCCAGCACCTCCTGCAGTCCCTCGCCGTCGCCGTCCCGGAAGACCGTGCGCAGGCTCTCGTGCCGCGCGACCACGTCGGACAGTGCGGCGCGCAGCGCGTCCACGTCCAGCGCGCCGCGGATGCGCAGCACGGCCGGGATGTTGTAGGTGGCGCTGGGCCCGTCGAGCCGGTGCAGGAACCACAGGCGGCGCTGGGCGAACGACAGCGGCTGCGGACCGGAGCGGTCGCGGGCGGTCAGCGGCGGACGGCGGCGGCCCGCGTCCAGCAGCCGGGCCAGGTCGCGCGGCGTGGGCGCCTCGAACACGTCGGACATCGACAGCGTGGTGCCGAACACCGCCTCGACGCGCGCGACCAGGCGGGCGAAGAGCAGCGAGTGGCCGCCGAGGTCGAAGAAGCTGTCGTCCGGGCCGACCTCGGGCACGCCGAGCACGGACGCGAACACGCCGCACATCAGCTCCTCGCGCGGGCGGGCGCCGCCGGACGGCCGGGCCGTGCCGGTGACCGCGGGCGCGGCGCCGGGCAGCGCGGCCCGGTCCACCTTGCCGTTCGGGGTGAGCGGGAAGGCGTCCAGCGTCACCACCGCGGACGGCACCATGTGCTCGGGCAGGCTCCGGCCGGCGTACGCGCGCAGCGTGACCTGGTCCGGTTTCTCCTCCGCGCCGGACGGCGTCACGTAGGCGATCAGGCGGCGGCCGACCACCTCGTCGTCGACGGCCAGGACCAGCGCGGACGCGACCGTGGGGTGCGCGGCGAGCGTGGCCTCGACCTCGCCCGGCTCGACCCGGAAGCCACGGATCTTGATCTGGTGGTCGGCGCGGCCGAGGAACTCCAGGTCGCCGTCCGCGCGCCAGCGGACCAGGTCACCGGTGCGGTAGAGGCGCCCCGGGCCGAACGGGTTCGCGACGAACCGGGTGGCGGTCAGGCCGGGCACGCCCCGGTAACCGCGCGCCAGGCCGGTGCCGCCGGCGTACAGCTCGCCCGGGATGCCGGGCGGGACCGGGCGCAGCAGCGCGTCCAGCACGTAGACCGTGGTACCGGCGACCGGCCGGCCGATCGGCAGCGCGGTGCCGGACGGCTCACCGGCCCGCCACAGCGTGGCGTCGACCGTGGTCTCGGTCGGGCCGTAGGAGTTGAAGAACACGTGCCCGGCGTCGATCCAGCGGCGGGCCAGCTCCGGCGGGCAGGCCTCGCCCGCGACGATCACCACGGTGCCGGGCGCGACCGCGTCCGTGGGCAGCTCCGCCAGCGCGGACGGCGGCAACGTCAGATGCGTGATCCGCTCCTCGGTGAGCAGCCGGGCCAGTTCCGGGCCGAGCCGCCGCTCCGGTGGCGCGACCACCACGGCCGCGCCGGTGCCGAGCGCCATGCACAGCTCCCACACGGACGTGTCGAAGCTCTGCGACGCGAACTGCAGCACCCGGTCGCCGGGGCCGGGCCGGAACGCGTCCGCGACCGTGCGGACCAGCGCGGGCAGTCCGGCGTGCGTGACCACGACCGCCTTCGGCCGGCCGGTCGAGCCGGAGGTGTAGATCGTGTAGGCCGCGTTGTCCGGACGCGCGCGGTCCGGCTCCCGCGACGGCCCCTCGGCCTCCAGCTCGCTGAGCAGCACGACCGGCGCGGACGGCGGGAGCAGGCGGGTGTGCGCGGGTGCGATGATGACCAGCGCGGGCGCGGCGTCGTCGAGGAGGTACGCCACACGCTCGGCCGGATAGTCCGTGTCGACCGGGACGTACACCGCACCGGCCTTCAGCACGGCCAACATCGCCACGATCTGGTCGGCGGACCGGGGCAGCGCCACCACCACGCTGCGCTCCGGGCCGATGCCGCGCGCGGCGAGCCGGCCGGCCGCCACGTCGGCGCGCGCGTGCAGCTCGCGGTAGGTGAGCGTGGTGCCCTGGTGCACGACCGCGGGCGCGTCCGGGTCGTGGCCGGCGACCAGCTCCGCGAACGTGGCCCCGGGTGGAGCCGGCTCGGTGCGGTTGCGGGCGTCCAGCAGATCGGCGCGCTCGCCCGGGGCGAGCAGCGGCAGCCGGGCGTACCGCCGGCCGGGGTTCTCGATGATCGTCCGAAGCGTGTCGGTGAGCCGTCGCGTGGCGCGTTCCGCGGTCGCGCGCGGGATCGCCTCGGCGCGGTAGCGGACGTCGAGGCGCAGCCGGCCGCCGGGCGTGGCGATCACGCCGAGCGGATAGTGGCTGCCCTCGGCCGACTCGACGCCGTGGATCCGCAGCCCGGCACGGCTGCCGAGCGCGTCCAGCACGCCCTGGTCGAGCGGGTAGTTCTCGAAGACCGCGTACGTGTCGAACAGCTCGCCGCCGCCCGCGGACAGCTCCGCGAGCCGCACGTGCTGGTGTGCCAGCAGCCCGGCCTGGCCGGCCTGCACGCGGGTGAGCAGCTCCGCGACCGTCTCACCGGCGCGCGGCGTGACGCGGGCCGGGATCGTGTTGATCAGCAGACCGATGATCTCGTCGGCGCGGGGCAGCTCCGGTGAGCGGCCGGAGCCGCTGAGCCCGAACACCACGTCCGACTTGCCGGTCAGTTCGCCGAGCACCAGCGCCCAGGCGGTCTGCAGCACCGTGTTCGCGGTGACCTCGTGCCGGCGGGTCAGCGCGCGCAGCGCCTCCGTCTCGTCCTCGGTCAAGAACGTGGTGATCTCGGTGGGCGTGCTGCGGCCGTGCAGGTCCGCGCCGAACGCGACCAGCGTGGGACCGTCGAGCCCGTCCAGGTAGCGGCGCCAGGCCGCGACGGACGCCTCCGCGTCCTGAGTGGACAGCCAGGCCAGATAGCGGCGGTACGGGACCGGAGCGCCCAGCCCGGCCTCGTCGCCGCGCGTGCCGTACAGCGTGAACAGCTCGGTGACCAGCCGCGGCACGGACCAGCCGTCCAGCAGGATGTGGTGGAACGTGAGCAGCACCGTGTAGCGCGTCTCGTCCGTGCGGACCAGCGCCAGGCGGAGCAGCGGCGGCCGGCCCAGGTCGAACGGGCGGGTGCGCTCGTCCGCCGCGATCCGGTCCAGCTCGGCGCGGCGCGCGCCGGCGTCCAGCGCGGTCAGGTCCGCGGACCGCCACGGCAGCTCGGCCGTGCGCGGCACCAGCGCGACCGGGTCGCCGCTGCGCCGGAAGCGGAACGCCGCCCGCAGGTTCGGGTGCCGGCGCAGCAGCGTCTCACCCGCGCGCCGCAGCGCCGCCGCGTCGACCGGTCCCTCGACGTCGAACGCGCGCTGCACCGCGTAGACGTCGGCGGCGGCGTCACCGTAGGACGCCCAGACGAGCAGTCCGTGCTGCAGCGGGGACAGCGGAAGGACGTCCTCCAGGCCGGTCATGCGTTCCTCCACAGGTCGTCGAGCTCGTCCGCGCCGATGTCGACGAGGACGGCGTCGTCCGGGTCCGGCGCGCGCCGGCCGGACAGGTGTCGCAGGGCGTGCAGGTAGTCGTCGGCGAACGCGCGCATGCGCGGCTCGTCGAGGTGCCGGCCGGGCCAGGCGAGCCGCAGGTGCAGCGCGCCGTCGACCGCCGCGGCCGTGATGTCCAGCGGGTACGGGATCGGCAGCGCCGGGTCGGCGTACCCGCCGATCGGTTCGGTCTCGTCCACCGGCGCGAAGTCGCGGTGCGTGCCGGTACTGAACCGGCCCAGGTAGTTGAACCGGATCTGCGGCTCCGGCGCGTGCAGCACGCGCCGCAGGTGGCGCAGCTGGCCGTAGCCGAGGCCGTGGTCCGGGACGGCCTTGCGGGCGGCCGCGACCCGGGCCGGGTCACCGGCGTCCAGCCGGACCGGGTACATGCTGGTGAACCAGCCGACCGTGCGGCTGACGTCCGCGTCGAGCACGTCGTCGTTGCGGCCGTGGCCCTCCAGCAGCACCGCGACCGGTCGCTCGCCGAGCGCGGTGACCAGCGCGGCCAGCAGCACGTCCTCGGCGCCATGGGTGAGCACGGCCTCGGTCTCGCCGGAGTCGAGACTGCGCGTCAGCTCGCGCCGGGTGGCCGCGGTGTCCCGGGCCGCGTCCAGACGCAGACCGGGGAACGGCGGTGGCGCGTCGAGCGCACGCTGCCAGTGGTGCAGCTCGGTGGTCCGCCTCGGCGTCGCGGCGTCCGTGGCGAGCAGCGCGGTCCAGTCGTCGAAACCGGTCGCGGGCGCGGGCAGCGGGACGTCCGCCGCGGCCGCGGCCAGGTCGGCCATCAGGATCCGCCAGCTGACGCCGTCGACGACCAGGTGGTGCGCGACCACGAGCAGCGTGCCGGTGTCGCGCAGCAGCACCCAGCGGGTCACCGCGCCGGCGTGCGGGTCGAGCAGCGCGGCGGCGGTGACGGTCGCGTCCTCCGGGTCGCCGGTGGCGACGGTGAGGACGTCCGCGGCCCGGACCGCGCCGGGCGGCGCCGCGGTGATCCGCCAGTCGGCGTCGACGCGGGCGCGGAGCATCGGGTGCCGGTCCAGCACCCGCTGGACCACCCGGGTCAGGCGCTCCTCGGTCAGGCCGGCCGGCAGGCGCAGCAGCACGCGCTGGCTGTAGCTGCCGGTGGGGCCGCCGAGGTCGCGCAGCCAATGCATGATCGGGGTCAGGTGCGGGGTGCGGAACGCGTCCTTCGCCGGGGTGCGCGGCGCGCGGCGCGGCGCGGCCGCGGCCGTCGCCAGCGCGGCGGCCGTCCGGTGGGTGAAGACGTCCGCGGCGGTGAAGTGCAGACCGGCGGCGCGGGCGCGCGCGACGAGCTGGATGGCGAGGATGCTGTCGCCGCCGAGCGCGAGGAAGCTGTCGCCGGGCTCCGCGTGCGGGATCTCCAGGATGTCGGCGAAGATCGCCGCCAGCCGCCCGGCCGGGTCGTCGCCGTCGGCGGGCCGGTCGTCCGGGCCGGCGGCCGGTGCGTGCTCCGGCACGGTGGCCGGCCGGTCCGCCGTGCCGCCGGTGGCCGGGTGCAGGCCGGCCCGGGTGATCGGCGCGGACAGGCCGGCGGCGAACAGGTCCAGCAGGCCCCGCAGCTCGGCCAGGAGCGCGTGCGCGGTGTCCGCGTCGCACAGGTCCGGGCGGTAGCCGAGCGCGAGGCCGATCTCGTCGCCCGGGAAGACCGTCAGCGTCACCGGGTAGTGGGTGGCGTCGTCCGCCTCGATCGCGACCAGGCCCGCGTCACCGCCACCGGCCGGGCCGAGCAGCGCGGCCTCGTCCAGCGGATAGTTCTCGAACACCAGCAGCGTGTCGAAGAGCGTCCCCAGGCCGGCGGCCCGCTGGATCGCGGCCAGCCCGAGCCGGTGGTGCGCCGCGGTCGCGGCCTGCCGCTCCTGCAGCCGGGCGAGCACGTCGCCGACCGAGTCCCCGGCCCGCGTCTCGCACCGCGCCGGGACCGTGTTGACGAACAGCCCGATCGCCCGGTCCAGCCCGTCGATCTCCGGTGGCCGGCCGGACACCGTGATGCCGAACGTGGTGTCGGACCGGCCCGTGCGCCGCGCCAGCAGCAGGCCCCACGCGCCCTGCAGCAGCGTGTTGAGCGTGAGCCCGCGCGCCCCGGCCCGGCGCCGCAGCGCGTCACCGAGGTCGCCGGGCAGCGTCGTGCGCACCTCGGCGGGAAGCGTGCCCCCGGCCGGCGGCGCGTCCGGGAGCAGCAGCGTGGGCCCGTCCAGCCCGGCCAGCAGGGTGCGCCACGCCGCCCGGTCGGCGGACTCGTCGCGGTTCGCGAGGTCGCGTAGGTAGGCGAGGTGGGCCGCGGAGCCGTCCGGGGCCGCGAGCCGGCCGCTGTAGAGCGCCAGCAGGTCGTTGACCAGCAGCGGCGCGGACCAGCCGTCCCAGGCGGCGTGGTGGCCGGTGATGATCAGGGTGCCGGTGCCGTCCGGGCCGGTCACCAGGTCGAACCGGAACAGCGGCGGCTCGGCGAGGTCGAAGCGCTCCTGCCGCCGCTCCCGGGCCAGGCCGTCCACCTCGCGGTCGCGATGCTCGTGCAGCGGCACCGGGGCGGGTGGATGCACCACCGCGACCACCCGGCCGGACTCGACCGGCCGCAGCCCCAGCCGTAACCCCACGTGGCGGGCGAACACCGCCTCGATCGCGGCCCGCATCCGGCCCGCGTCCGGCACCGTGCGGAACCGGAGCCGCAGCTGCACCGTGTAGACGTCCAGCCGCGTGCCCGCGGTGTGCGCCAGCGCGACCAGGCCCTCCTGCAACGGACCGGCCGGCACCACGTCCAGCCAGCCCGGCTGGTCCGCGTCCAGACCGTCCACGTCGTCCTGGGTCAGACCGTCGAACAGCAGATCCGAGGGGGTACGGCCGCCCGGCGCGTCCGCGACCGCCCGGCTCAGCGCCACGAAGGCCGAGCCGAGCGCGTCCCGGAACCGGTCCAGGTCGTACGCCGCGTCGCCGAGCAGCACCGCGTGCAGTGCGCGGCCCCCGACGGTCCAGGCGACCAGCTCCGCGCCCCGGCCGTGCGGGCCGGCGTCGCCGAGCAGCGCCGGGTCCAGCCCGTCCGGCAGATTGCCGAGGTAGTTGACCAGCAACTCCGGCTCGGGCAGTGCCGCGAGGCCCGGCGCGGTCTGCGGATTGAGGTGGCGCAGCAGGCCGTAGCCGAGCCCGCCGCCGGGAACCGCGCGCAGCGTCTCCTTGACCGCCTTCAGCGTCGCCACCGGATCCGCGCCGGCGACGCCCGCGAAGCGCACCGGGTGCAGCGTGGTGAACCAGCCGACCGTGCCGAACGTGGCCTCGTCGTCGCGCCCGTGCCGTTCGACCGCGACGGTCACGTCCCGGCCCGTGCCGTCCGCCGCCGTCGCCGTCGCGGCGTGCACCACCGCGGCCAGCAGCAAGTCCTCGCCGGTGAAGCCGTACCGGTCGACGGCCCAGTCCCACAGCGGCGCGAACACGTCCGCCTCGACCGACAGCGTGGCGCGGCCGGTGTTCCCGGCCGTGGCCGCCGGGGGCAGGACCGGGGTGCCGGCGGCCGACGTGCCGAGCCAGTAGCCGTACTGGCCGAGTACCCCGGGGCTGGACGCGAGGTCACGCAGGCGCGCGGACCAGGCGCGGAACGGCAGCGGGCCGGCGATCGGCAGCGGCGTTCCGGCCAGGGCGGCACGCAGGTCCGCCCAGAGGATGCCCCAGGAGACCGTGTCGACCGCCAGGTGATGGATCACCGCGACGACCAGCGGTGCGCCGCCGTCGGTGGCCGGGATCAGGCACCAGCTGGAGTTCCGGGCCGCGCGCGGGTCAAGCGTCGCCACTGATTCCTCGATCAGTGCGCGGGGCACGGCGCCGGCCGCCGCGGCGTCCGGGGCGGACCGCACGAGACGAGCGGCGGGTGGCGTCTCGTCCCGCGCCGGGATCGTCAGTGACCAGTGGCCGTGCGCGCTGATCGTCAGCCGGGCCCGCAGCATCGGGTGCCGGTCGAGCAGCGTCTGCACCGCTGCGGTCAGCGCGGCCAGGTCCGTGCCGGCCGGCAGCGTCGCGGTCGCGGTCTGCACGGCGCCGCCGAGTTCGCCGCGCTCCCGCAGCCGGTGCATGATCGGCGTCAGCTCGACCGGTCCCTCGGCCGCGGTCTCCGCCGTTACCGCGGGCGCGGTAACGGCCGCGACCAGCGGCTCGGCGACCGCGGCGAGCGCGGCCGGGCTCTGGTGCGCGAACACGTCCTTGACCTGGATCCGCAGGCCGGCCGCGCGGGCGCGGTTCACCAGCTGGATCGCGAGGATGCTGTCGCCACCCGCGGCGAAGAACCCGGTGTCCGGCAGCACGTCGGCCCGGTCCAGCACCTCCGCGAAGACGTGGCTCATGACGCCCACCGGATCGGCACCCGCACGGCCGGCTGCCGTCCCGGCGGCTGCCGCCGGGGCGGGCTGCTGACTGATCGCACGGTCGGGCGCGGCTCCGGCTGCCCCGGCGCCGGACGGCGCCGGTGGGCCGGCCGGGAGCGCGCGGCGGTCGAGTTTGCCGCTCGGCGTGAGCGGCAGCGCGTCCAGGACGCGGATCGTGGACGGGACCAGTGCGTCCGGGACCACGGTGCCGAGCCAGCCGCGGACCGCGTCCGGGTCCAGGGCGGTGCCGGGCGTGGGAACGACGAAGCCGAGCAGGCGGGCGTTGCCGGAGCGGTCGGTCCGGGAGGTGGCGGCGGCCGCGCGGACGCCGGGGTGGCGTTGCAGCGCGGCCTCCACCTCGCCGAGCTCGATCCGTACGCCGCGCACCTTGACCTGGTCGTCCGCCCGGCCGAGGTAGTCGACCGCGCCGTCCGGGCGGCGCCGGGCCAGGTCACCGGTGCGGTAGAGACGTTCGCCGGGGACTCGCGGGTGGGCGACGAAACGGGTCGCGGTCAGCCCGGCCCGGCCGAGGTAGCCGGTGGCGAGCTGGATGCCGCTCAGGTAGAGCTCGCCCGGCACGCCGGCCGGCGCGGGGCGGAGCCGGCGGTCCAGGACGTGCGCGCCGGTGTTCCACACCGGACGGCCGATCGGCGCGGGCGTGCGGGTGTCCGCGTCGCCGGTGCGCCACGCGGTCACGTCGACCGCGGCCTCGGTCGGACCGTAGAGGTTGTGCAGCTCGGCCGGGAGCGTCGCCCGGAAGCGCGCGACCAGCGCGGCCGGCAGCGCCTCACCGCTGCAGAAGACGCGGCGCACGCCCTCGCACTCGCGCACCCGGGGGTCGGTCAGAAACGCACCGAGCATCGACGGTACGAAGTGGAGCGTACTGACCCGGTGCCGGGTGATCGTGTCGACCAGGTAGCCGGGGTCGCGGTGACCACCGGGCGCGGCCAGCACGAGCGTGGCGCCGGCGAGCAGCGGCCAGAAGAACTCCCAGACCGACACGTCGAACCCGGCCGGCGTCTTCTGCAGCACCACGTCGCCGCTGGCCAGCGGGTAGGCGTGCTGCATCCACAGCAGCCGGTTGACGATCGCCCGGTGCGGCACGACCACACCCTTCGGCCGCCCGGTCGACCCCGACGTGTAGATGACGTAGGCCGCGTCCCCGGGCGTGGGCGCTCGGCCGTCGCCGGGTCTGGCGGCGCTGCCCTCGCCGGGTGCGGCGGCCAGCGTGCGGACCGTGTCGGCGTGCAGGTGGACGACCGGGCGGGCGTCGTCGAGCATCAGCGCGGTGCGCTCGGCCGGGTGGTCCGGGTCGAGCGGCAGGTAGGCGGCACCGGCCTTGTGGATCGCGTAGAGCGCGACGATCAGCTCGATCGAGCGCGGGATCTCGACCGCGACGATCGTGCCGGGCCCGGCGCCCCGGGCGCGCAGGCCGGCCGCGACGCGGGTGGCCTCCGCGTCCAGGCCGGCGTAGCTGAGCGTGCGGCCGGTGGCGTCGTCGACGATCGCGGTCCGGTCCGGGTGGGCGGCCACGGCGGAGCTGAACAGCGCGGGGAGCGTGGTGTCCGGGACCTCGGCGTCCGGTCCGCGGGCCACGTCCCAGGCCGTGTCCGGCAGCACCGGCAGGCGGGACAACCGGCTGTCCGAGTGATCAGGCAGTCCGGTCAGGACGGTCAGCAGGGACTGAGTCAGCGCTTCGATCCGGGCGGCGTCGAACAGCGCGGTGGCGTACTCGATCCGGAGGTCGAGGCCGTCCGTGCGCTCGGTGAACTTGACGGTCAGGTCGAACTTGGCCGTGCCGGTGTCCGCCAGCCGCGCCCGGCCGGAGACGCCGCCGAGCCGGAGCGTCTCGTCCTGCGCGTACTCGTGGATGATCATGATTTGGAAGAGCGGATGCCGGCCGGGCTCGCGCGGCGGGTTGAGCGCCTCCGCGACCCGCTCGAACGGCAGATCCGCGTGGTCGAACGCGGCCGCGTCGGCGCGCTGCACGCGGTCGAGCAGCGCCCGCACCGTGGGGTCGCCGGACAGGTCGGTGCGCAACACGACCGTGTTCAGGAAACAGCCGACGACCGCGTCCAGCGCGGGGTCGGGACGCGCGGCCACCGGCGTACCGATGGGCAGGTCCTCCCCGGCGCCGAAGGCGTCGAGCACGATCGCGGTCGCCGCGTGCAGCGCCGCGAACGTGGTGACCCCGCCGTCCCGGGCCAGGTCACGCAGCCTGGCATGCGCACCCGCGTCCAGCGTGGCCCGGTGCACGGCACCGGCGCTGTGCGGCTCGGCCGGGCGCGGCCGGTCCCGGGCGATCGGCACCTCGGCGGGAAGCCCGTCCAGCGTGCGCCGCCAGAAGCGGAGCTGCCGCTCCCCGATGCCGCGGCCCTCGTCCACCTGCCCCGGCGTGCCGGCCCGGTGGGCGAGAAGTGCGGCGTGCCAGCGGGTGTAGTCGCGGTAGCTCATGGAGAGCGGTGCGACCGCGGGCGTGCCGCCCTCGGCGTGTGCCGCGTAGAAAGCCGCGAGGTCGGTCAGCAGGACACCGGTGGCGGCCTGATCACCGGCCACATGGTGCAGGACCAGGACCAGCGTGTCCGTCTTCGGCCCGCGCAGCAGCACCGCGCGCAGCGGTGGCCGGTGCGCGAGGTCGAACGGCTCACTGACCGCCCGGTCGATCAGCGGCGCGACCACCGGCCCGGCGTCGTGCACGGTGAGCAGATCACCGGGATCGGCGAGCACGCGCTGCCAGGGTCCGTCCGCGTCCTCCGCGACGACGGTCCGCAGCGTCTCGTGCCGGAGGGCCAGGTCGCGCAGTGCGGCCCGCAGCACATCCGGGTCCACGCGGCCGTCCAGCTCCGCCACGAGCGGGATGTTGTAGAGCGCGCTGTCACCGTCCAGCCGGCCGGCGAACCAGAACCGGCGCTGTGCCGGGGACAGCGGCGTGCGGTCGTCTCCTGATCCGCCGGTCAGCGTCGGTCGTGCGCTGCGCCGGGCGTTCTCAACGGTACGGGCGAGCGCGGCGAGGGTCCGGCCGGTGAACACGGCACGGAGGTCCAATTCCGCGCCGAGACGCTCCCGGACCAGGGTCAGCAGCCGGGCCGCGGTCAGCGAGTGCCCGCCGAGCGCGAAGAAGTCGTCGTCCACGCCGACCTCGGGTACGCCCAGCAGCTCGGTGACGATCCCGGCCAGCGTCTCCTCGACCCGGCCGTGCGGCGCGCGGCCGGTGGCCGTCGTCTCGGGCTCCGGCAAGGCGCGGACGTCGAGCTTGCCGTTCACGGTCGTCGGCAGCGCTCGCAGCGGCACGATCGCGGCGGGGACGAGATAGTCCGGCACCCGTTCGCGCAGATAGGCGTTCAGCACGGCGGCGAGGTCCGCGCCTGGCTGCCCGAGCGGGGTGACGGCGGTGCCCGGGCCGGTTCCCGCTTCCGCGTCCGGCACGTCCGATGCCTCGCCGGCGGCCGGCCCCGGCGTCCGGGAGGTGTCGGCTGTCGCTTCCGGCGCACCCGAGGCGGCACTGGCCGCCGCGTCCCGCGCACCGGAGGCGGTGGCCGGGACCACGTAAGCGACGAGGATCGGGCCGGCCGCGGATTCGCGGGGCACGACGACCGCGTGCGCGACGCGGGGGTGCGCGGCGAGCACGGCCTCGGTCTCGCCCGGCTCGACGCGGAAGCCGCGGATCTTGACCTGGTCGTCCGCGCGTCCGAGGTATTCGAGGGCGCCGCCGATGCGCAGCCGGACGCGGTCACCGGTGCGGAACAGGCGGGCGCCGGGCCGGCCGCACGGGTCGGCGACGAAACGGGCGGCGGTCAGACCGGCTCGGCCGGCGTAGCCGCGGGCCAGGCCGGGACCGCCGACGTACAGTTCGCCGACGCCGCCTTCGGGCACCAGTCGCAGCGCGTCGTCCAGCACGAGCGCCCGCGCACCCGCGACCGGCGTGCCGAGCACCGGCTGCGCGGCATCCTCGACGGCCGCGTGCAGCGCGTCCACCGTGTACTCGGTCGGGCCGTAGGCGTTGATGCTGACCGGTGCGTCAGTCAGCGCCCGCAGCCGGGACCAGAGCGCGGGCGGCGCGGCCTCGCCGCCGAAGACGAGCACGGAGGGGCGGTGCGCGGCCGGGTCGAGCAGCCCGGCGTCGAGCAGCAGGGTCAGGTGGCCGGGTGTGGTGTCGACGTAGTCGATCCGCTGGTCGCGGACCAGCCGGACCAGGGCGGCCGGGTCGCGGTAGACGTCCTCGGGCACCAGGACCAGCTCGTGGCCGGCGACCATCCACAGCAGCGGGTCGAGCGCGGCGTCGAACGACAGCGGCGCGGTGTGCGCGATCCGCAGCCGGCGCCCGGCCGGCACGCGGGCCATGATGCCGTCCCGGTGGCCGGCCAGCAGCGACGCGAGCGCGCCCTGGCTGACCTGCACGGCCTTCGGCCGCCCGGTCGACCCGGAGGTGTAGATCGCATACGCGAGCCGTGCGTCGCCGACCGCCGACGCCCCCGAGCCCGAGCCGGCGGCCGGCGCCGCGACGGACGACGGCACGGAGGCGGCACCGGACGGCGACGCGGAACCCGCACCGGACGCGGAGGCGGCACCCGGCGCCGAGGCGGCACCGGCAAACGACACGGAAAAGGCAGGCGACACGGAAAAGGCAGGCGGCACGGAAACGGCAGGCGGCACGGAAGGGACACTCGGCGCTGAGGCAGCGCCGGCAACCGGCGCGGAAGCCACATCCGGCACGGAAGTGGTAACCGGCACGGAAGTGGTAACCGGCACGGAAGCCGGACCCGGCGGCGGTGCGGAGACGGCGAGGACGGCGGTGCCGGGCGGTGGGGGCACGGGCGGGGTGGCCGGGTCCGCGACGAGCAGCGCGAACGGGGCCGCGTCGCGGAGCATGAAATCGAGGCGGTCGGCGGGCTGGCTCAGGTCGAGCGGGAGCCAGGCAGCGCCGGTGCGGGCGACGGCGAGCATCGCGATCACTACGTCGGCGCCGCGCGGCAGGGCCAGTGCGATCAGGCGCTCCGGCCCGGCGCCCGCGGCGCGCAGCGCGGTCGCGAGGTGTTCCGCCGCCGTGTCCAGCGCGGCGAACGTCCACGACCGGTCCCGGTCGTGCAGCGCGACCGGGTCCGGAGTCGCCGCGGCCTGCGTGGCGAACGCGGCGGCGAACGACGGGCGCGGCTCGGGTGGCAGCGCGCGCCCGGTCAACTGTCCCCCGGCGACGCGCGCGGACGACGTACCCGCGAGATTGATCTTGTGCAGAGGGCCGTCGAAGGCGGCGAGGAACTCGCCGAAGCCGCGCAGGTATCCGTCGGTGTCCGCGGGGCTGTAGGCGCCGGCGTTCGCGTCCAGGTCGAGCAGGAGCCCGGTGCCCGAGCGGCGGACGGAGAGCGTCAGGTCGTCGACCGGCCCGGCGGCGACGCTGCGCAGTTCCGCGACCGCGGTGCCGAAGTCCAGCCGGTAGTCGAAATACTTGAGGTTCACGCTGGGGCCGTGGATCGGGCCGGTGCGGGCCAGGTCCTCGCCGCGGTAGCGCTGATGCCGGCGGGCCGACCCGAGCGCGGCGGCGGTCTGAGCGGTCAGCGCGGCGGCGTCCGCGCCCGGCGGCACGGTCACCCGCAACGGCAGCACGTTCGCGGCGTCGCCGGGGACGCGCAGCAGCGCGCCGGCCCGCGCGGTGAACGGGATGCCGATACTGACCTCGGGTGAGCCGGTGAGCCGGGACAGGTAGGCGGCGAACGCGGCGAGCGCGGTCTCGCCCCAGGAGGCGGTGCCGGCGGCGGCGAACGGCACCTCGATGCTGCTGCGGTGGAACGGGCCGGGCGGCTGCGGCCCTCGCCCGCTGAGCGTCGGCACAGTCCAGCCGGTGCCGGTCCGCTCCGCCCAGAACTCGCGGTCGGTGCGCCGGCCGGCGGACTCCCGGTAGGCCGCGTCCGCCTCGATGAGCAGCCGGTACGGGCGGAACGGGCTGTCGCCGTCCGGCGCCCCCTGCGAGCGGGCCCGGTAGACGTCCGCGATCCGCGCGCAGACCAGCGGCAAGCTGTAGCCGTCGAGCACCAGGTGGTGCGCGCGCGGGCACCACCAGTGCAGGTCCGGGCCGAGCCGCAGCAGCGTGAACTCGGCCAGCGGGTCCCGCGCCGGGTCGCGCGGCACGGTGAACGACGTGGCGAGCCAGGCGCGGGCCGCGGCGGCCGGGTCGGGTGCGCCGCTGAGGTCGACGCGCGCGGTCGGTGGCCGCCGGCCGGGCACGATGGTCTGACTGACCGCTCCGTCGAGGACGTCGAAGCGGGCGCGCAGCGATTCCGCTTCCCCAGCGACGGTGGCGCAGGCGGCCTCGAGCAGGCCCGGATCGAGCGGGCCGCGGATCTCGGCGTAGCCGCCGATGTCGTAGGCGGTGGTGCCGGGGTGGAGCTGAAGGGCGTACCAGACGCCCAGTTGGGCCTGGGTCAAGGGCAGCCGCGAACCGTTGTTCTCGTTACTCACCGCAACCGCTCTCTGCTCGGGGATCGTCCGTTTTGCCGGTTCGGTCAGTCGGCGCGGTCCATCGCCTCCCGCAGGCTGCGCGGGCGCATGTCGGTCCAGTGCTGCTCCACGTAGGCCAGGGCGGCGTCCCGGGCGGACGGGCCGAACACGGTCTGCCAACCGGCCGGAACCTCGGCGAACTCGGGCCAGAGCGAATGCTGACCCTCGTCGTTCACGAGCACCAGGAATACGCCGTTCTCGTCGTCGAACGGATTCGTCATCGCGATTTCTCCAATGTCCGGGAAATGTCTACCGGGCGGCGAGGGCGCCGTCGGTCAGCTCGGGCCGGCCGGGCACCGGCTCGGACGGTGACGCGCCGAGCGCCACGATCCGGTTGCCCTCGCCGACGTGCACGACGCGGGGCGTGTGACCGGCGAGCTCGGCCTCGGTGAGCATCGCGTAGGTGATGACGATGACCAGGTCACCGGGGTGGACGAGATGCGCGGCGGCACCGTTGACGCCGATCACGCCGCTGCCGGCCGGGCCGGTGATGGCGTAGGTCTCCAGGCGCGCGCCGTTGGTGATGTCGACGACCTGGACGCGCTCACCCTCGACGATGTCGGCCGCCTTCATCAGGTCGGCGTCGATGGTCAGCGATCCCACATAATGCAGATCGGCCTGGGTGACGGTGGCGCGGTGAATCTTTCCGTTGAGCACGATGCGCTGCACTTCGTCTCCTGTCGTGATGCATTCGGCGCGCACGCCGGTCGATGCGTTCGGCGGGCACACGTCATCGGCCCGTACGCGGCGGTAAGGCCCCGTACCGGCTGCCACTGGTGGATCCAGCACCTCGCAGACGAGGAGGAAGATGCCCCGACGGCGGATCACATCCGTCGATTCCTCCGGAACTTAGGCTAGGCTAACCATGGTCGTACGGTCCCGCAAGGTCTTGATCACCATGCGTGTGCCACACCACGCATCCACCCCGGCACCACCGGCCACGATGAACGATCGATCACGTGGCGAAACCGATTTCTCCCCGCATCCGGTCCCGCGTTTCGGAACACTGTCACCGATGACCTCGACGACCCGGCTCAACCGCGCCACACTCGCCCGCCAGCTGCTGCTCGCACGCGAGCCGCTGTCCACGCCGGACGGCGCCCGCCGCGTGGTCGCGCTCCAGGCCCAGTCACCCGCGTCGCCGTACCTGGCGCTGTGGAACCGGCTGTCCGGCTTCGACCCGGCCACACTGGACGCCGCGTTCGCGGACGGCACGGTGGTCCGGGCCACGCTGGTCCGGATGACGCTGCACGCGGTGCACGCGGACGACTGGCCGGTCCTGCACGGTGCGATGGCGCACCGGCTGCGCGACGGCCGGCTCTACGACCAGCGATACCGGAGCACCGGGCTGTCCGATGTGGACGGTGATGGGCTGCTGCCCGCGCTGACCGAGTTCGCCGCGACACCACGCACCGGCGCGGACATCGAGACGATGCTGGCGGAGCGGTCCGGCGTACCCGGGCGGTGGGTGTGGTGGGCGCTGCGCACGTTCGCCCCGCTGCGGCACGTGCCCACCGGCGGCCCGTGGGCGTACGGCCCGCCGCCCGCCACCTATGTCGCCGCTCAGGGCTCGCGGTCACCGGACGAGGCGGCGCAGGACCTCGTCATCCGTTATCTGCAAGCGTTCGGGCCCGCGACGCTCCAGGACATCGGGCAGTTCAGCCTGTTGACTCAGTCAGCGATCCGGCACGCCGTGACCGGGCTCGGCGACCGGCTGGTGCGGCTCGACGGCCGGTTGCTGGACGTGCCGGGCGGCGTCCTCCCGGAGGAGGACACGGTCGCGCCACCCCGCCTGCTGCCGATGTGGGACAGCATCCTGCTCGCCTACGCCGACCGCAGCCGCGTGGTGCCGCCGGCGTACCGCCCGGTGATCTTCCGCCGGAACGGCGACGTCCTTCCGGCCGTGCTGGTCGACGGCCAGGTCGCCGGCGTGTGGCGGGCCACGAGCGACGGCGTCGAGATCACCGCGTTCCACCCGCTCGGCGAGGCGGCCTGGCACGGCCTGACCGGCGAGGCGCGGTCCCTGCGCGCATTCCTGGCAGGCCGCGACCCGGCGGTCTACGCCCGCTACGGCCACTGGTGGCAGAAGGGCCTGCCGGCCGCTGAGGTGCGGGTTCTCACCTGACGAGACGACCATCCACCGGTACGGGCGGGAAGCGCGGCGATCAAGCGGATTCGCGGCGCGGCACGGTGGACGGATTCGGCAGTACGGCACACCGGCGTCCAGTCCGCACGGAAGCGCCGGCGCCGCATCTCGCCGGCCGCGAAACACGAACTAGACCGGCGCATCCACCGGGAGCTGGGGTGAGGGCACCGGGCCGGTGGCCGCCGGGAGCGTCACGCAGAAGCGGGCGCCGCCGCCCGGGTTGTCCTCCACGTGGATCCTGCCGCCGTGGCGCTCCACGATCCGGCGGCAGATGGACAGGCCGAGGCCGGTGCCGGCGTAGCCGTCGGCCGGGTGGGCGCGGTGGAAGTCGTTGAACACCTGAGCGTGGTGACCGGGCGGGATGCCGATGCCACGATCCGCGACCTCCAGGCGTACCCGGCCGTCCGGCAGCACGGTCGTGGTCACGTCGACCCGGGCGGCGCGGCCCGGCGGCGTGTACTTGATCGCATTGCCGATCAGGTTGTCGACGACCTGGCGCAGCATCCCGGCGTCGCCGTGCACCGGCGCTAGCGGGCCGACGTACACCCGCGGCGCCGGGTCACCGGCCGTGGCCAGGCGCTCCGCCACCACCTCACCGGCCAGCGCGCGCAGGTCCACGTCCGCCGGGCGGAGCGCGCCGTCCCGGGCGTGCGCCATGCCGAGCAGGTCGTCGATCAGGCGGCGCATGCGGCGGCCGGTCGACAGCACCCGGCCGAGCGTGCGCAGGTGCTCCTCGGTCAGCTCCGCGTTGACGGACAGGTCGTCGAGCAGCAGGTCCACGTACCCGATGACCATGGCCAGTGGATTCTTCAGATCGTGCGCGACGATCCCGGCGAACGCGGCCAGCTCCGCCTCCCGCTCGCGGAGCGGCGTCACGTCGTAGGCGCAGGAGACCGCGCCGACGATCACCCCGTCCGGGTCGCGCAGGGCGCGCGCGTGGGTGAGCAGCCGGCGCACCGACCCGTCCGGCATCTGCCGGACCATCTCCTCCGCGTGCACCGGTTCGTCCCGCAGCGCCCGCAGCAGCGGCGCGTCCTCCACGGTCAGCGGCGTACCGTCGGGCCGGGTCAGGCCCATCCCTTCGATCGTGTCCCGGACGTGCAGCGCCTCGTGCGGGCCGCTGAACCGCGACCGGCCGGTCCGGTTCATGTGCACCACCCGGCCGGCCGCGTCACACGTCACCACGGTCAGATCCAGCAGATCCAGCACCTGTACGAGGTACGCACGCTCCGCCTCGACGGCCCGCGCGGACGCGCGCAACTCCCGCGTCGCGGCGTCCACCCGCGCGCGGGCCCGGGCCCGGCCGGTGGCGAGCACCCAGATCAGCGCGGCGACGCACACCGCCACCGCGGAGCCGGCCGTGGACAGCACCACCGGCACCGCAGCCCGGGCGGACTGCAGCGCACCGGCCGGCACCGCGAACCGCAGCGTCCAGGCGCGGTTGCCGACCCGGATCGGCATGCTGCCGGTCAGGTCGCGGGTGCCGGACGCGGTGCCGCGCAGCGTGGCCACGTCCGCGCGGGCGCCGCGCACGGTCGCGCTCAGCGTGACGTCGACCAGCTCCGGCGTGCCGGTGTCCAGCGCGCCGGTGAGGAAGTCCAGGCCGCGCAAGCCCATCAGCACCCAGCCGGCGAACTCGCGCGCGCCCGGCTCCGGCGTGATGAAGACCGGCGCGGTCACCACGAACGACAACTGCCGCGCCTCGACCGGCACGTCCGCGTCGCGCAGCAGCCAGTACGCGTCGGACACGGTCAGCCGCCGGCCGTCCCGCGCGCCGCGCAGCGCCGCCACCGCCTCGTCCGCGGTGGACACGTCCGCACCGGCCATCTGATCGTCACCGCCGTCCAGCGGCGCGTCGAAGATGAAGAACACGTGCTCCGGCGCGGCCACGTCGACCGGGCGCAGGCTCAGCCCGATCGCGCCGCGCGCCCGCCACCGCCGCTGCGCCTCCACCACGTCGCCGCGGGCGACCGGGGCCAGGAACGCGACCGTGGTCGCGCCGGGCAGCAGCATGCGCTCGACCGGCGCGACCGCGGTACCGAACACCGGCGCGGTCACCACGGACCGGTTGCTCAACGACGCCGCTACCAGCGACACCGCGTCCGTGTAGCGCCGGGCTTCGGCCGCGAGCCGGGTCGCGATCGTGTTCGTCCGCTCGCGCAGCTGCTCCTCGGCCGCGTCCCGCTGCCCGGCCGCGACGATCCCGCCGGCCGCCAGCGCGAGCACGATCCCGGCCACGGCGACGAGGACGGCGAGCACTGTGGCGCCCCGCCAGCCCGCCCACCCCCGGCCGGTCGACATGCCCGCACTATCGGCACTCGGGCGCTTTTTCTGAGTGCTTCTGCCGTTTGGGCGATTTCCCGGCGCCGCACACGGTGATGACCACCTTGCCGCGCGCGTGGCCGGTCGCGATCCGGGCGTGCGCGGCCGGGCCCTCGGTGAGCGCGTACTCGGCGGCGACCGGGATCGCCAGACGGCCGGCCTCGGCCAGCCGGCCTGCCGCGGCCAGGGCGGCGGGCACGCCCGCCGGGTCGACGCGCAGCAGTTCCACGCCGTGCACGGCGTTGCGGGCGACCAGCGTGCGCACCGTGGCCGGGCCGCCGGTGAGCGCGACCAGCGCGCGGACCTCGCCGTGGCCGCCGACGTCGAGTGCGGCGTCCACCCGCGTACCGATGCGCCCGGCCAGGCCGGGGCCGTAGGCGACCGGCTCGGCGCCGAGGTCACGGAGGAACGCATGGTTCGCCGGGCTCGCGGTGCCGATCACGCGGGCGCCGCGGGCCACGGCGAGCTGGACCGCGACCGCGCCCACTCCCCCGCTCGCGCCGTCGAGCAGCAGCGTGGTGTTCGCGCGGACGCGCAGCTCGGTCAGCGCGTGGGTGGCGGTGGCGACGGCGGCGGCCGCGCCACCGGCCTGCGGCCAGGTCCAGGCGGCGGGCTTGGCGGCCCACAGGTCGAGGACCGCGTGCTCCGCGGTGGTGGCACCGGCCGGGCGGATGCCGTAGACCTCGTCGCCCAGCCGCACGCCGTCGACGCCCGGGCCGATCTCGTCGACCGTGCCGGCGGCGTCGAGGCCCACCACGTACGGCAGCGGAATGTTCTTGAACGCACCGGAGCGGACCGCGTCGTCCGCCGGCGAGACTCCGGCCGCGCGGACCGCGATCCGGACCTGGCCGGGGCCGGCGTGCGGCGCCGGGATGTCGCCGACGGTGAGGACCTCGGGGCCGCCGTGGGCGGTGAACAGCAGTGCCTTCATGGTGTGTGCTTTCGTTGTCGTCGGAACGATCGCGGCAACCGTAGGAAGCGGGGAGGTGCGGCGGCCATGGATCGCGGCGAACTGAGAGACGGCACCCCGAAGCCGTCTCGGAACCACGACAACCACAGACCTTCGCGGGTACGGCGGGACGCCACGTCCGTGCGGGACGCGGCGCCGGTGCGGATGCGGCGGGATGCGGTGGCCAACCGGCGGCGGATCCTGACGGCGGCGCGGCGGCTGTTCGGGCCGGGTGGCGACGCGGTGCTGGTGCGCGACGTGGCGCGGGACGCGGGCGTGTCCGCGGCGACGCTCTACCGGCACTTCCCGGCGCGGCGGGACCTGATGGACGCGGTGGTCGCGGAGCAGTCACGGGCGTGCGACGCCTCGGTGCGCCGGGCGATCGCAGACCCGGACCCGGCACGGGCGCTGCGGGCGTACGTGGAGCACGCGTTCCAGGCGCAATCGGACGGCGCCGTGCGCACCGCCGCGATCCGGGCGGCGACCGCGGCGCTGCCGGGCCACGCCGGCCGGATCGCCGCGTTCCGCCAGGACCTCGCGATGCTGGTCGGCCGCGCCCGCACGGCCGGCGTGCTCCACTCGGACGTTACCGCGGCCGACGTGCTGCTGGTCATCGCCGCGGGCGCCGGCGCCGGCCTCCACCCGGACACCGGCACCCCCGAGTACCGGTCCGCCCGCGCCCGCCGCCTGGCGGACATCGTCCTGACCGGCCTGGGCCTGCCGTCACCGGCGTGAGTCCGGCGCCCGTTCGCCCCGCCCGGCCCCGGGGTGAAGGGGGCCCGGCTGCAACCGGTACCCCCTTCGGTCCGAAGCTCGCCCGCCCGTGCAGACGGCTCGGAGATCTCAGTGTCCCCGCATCTGTCCACGCCGTGGCGTAAGAGCACGCGAAGCTCGACGAGCAACTGCGTGGAGGTTGCATTCACCACGAACCACACGGTTCTGATCAGGGACTCCAAGGATGCGGCCGGGCCTCGGCTCACCGTCTCGCCCGCCGCGTGGACTGGCTTCGCTACGCCGGCGGGCAGGTGGAAATCTTCGTCACGAGAGCTTCCTGAGTGAGTCCTCGACCAGGGCGACGCTTTCCTCAACCGAGGCACTGATCGTCTCCAGCGACCAGAACTTCTTCAGGTAGGGCGCGACCAGATGGGCACCTCCATCGATGATCGAGTCACCCATCTGGTATTCCACGAAGGCGATCTCTTCGTCTTCCGGTGCCGCGAACTCAAGAATCATCAGACTCCCCCAGAGTCCGAGACGCTCTCCGTTCCGGAACGGGATCACCCTGATCTCGACATTGCCGAGGTCCGCAACGGAGAGCAGCTTACGAAGCTGACTCGCCATTGCGTTCCGGCCGCCGACATGCCGTTGGAGCACCGCCTCGTCGAGGATGAAGAGGCTTTCGGAGCGTCTTCCCTGGTCAGGGTTGCCTGCCGGTCCAGTCGCGCTTAAACCCGCCTGGCGAGGACCTCCTCGGTGTCCGACGGGACGGGGTGGAGCCGCATCAGCGCGGTGGTGTATTCCTCGGTCTGAAGCAGCCCGGGAACCAGCACCGGCTCGAAGGATCTGATGGTTGAGGCGGCACCCTCGTATTGGAGCCAGGTGAGCAGCGGAGCGGACAGAATGTCGCTGTATCCGCCGTACAGCTGGCGGCGTGCGTACCGGGCGATCTGAATGAGGTTCTGTATCTGTGCGGGGTCGGTCACGTTGTAGTACGCGAGCAGTGACCGTAGGTCGACGACGGTTATGCCGGTCTCGCCGGACTCCAGTCGGTGCAATTTTGACGGTGCCCAGTCGAGTGCCGCGGCGACGTCCCGCTGTGACAGCTGGCGCTCGTCGCGCAGGGTTCGCAATGCGGTGCGGAGGCGGCGGCGCAGCATGATGGGGCTCGCGTGCTGGATGTCCACGGTTCCGCCTCTCGGCCATCGACTCACTGCGTTCGATGATGCCGCATTCCTACAAAGAGTTGAAGCGTGACTACTTTCTGCACCTTTCGTCGGTGGGGATCACTCTTCGTGGCAATGGCGTGACCGGCGTCGGGACAGCGGCTACCTCTGCACGGTGTAGTGCAGTTGCGCGAAGCCGCCGCCGGCGTCGGTGGCGGATGTCAGGTGCAGGGGGACGTCCTGCGGGAGGTGACCGAAGAGGGGATGGCCGGCGCCGATCAGGACGGGGGCGATGCTGAGGATGAAGGCGTCGATGCGGCCGGCGCGCAGGAGGCTCTGGATGAGGCGGCCGCCGTCGGGGTAGACGTGGCGGACGCCGCGGCTGTCCAGGTCGGCGATGAGGTCGGGCAGGGTGCGGTAGACCGTGACGCGCGGGTCGGCGTCGGCGGCCAGGGTGGTGCTGAGGACACCGACGTGACGGTTGCCGTAGGGCCAGTTCTCCGGGCCGAAGGAGACCGCCGTCCGGTACGTGTTGCGGCCCAGCACGACGGCGTCGACCGAGTCGAGGAACGCGGTGAAACCCAGATCGCCGGCGCGCTCGCCGCGGGAGGTGAGCCAGGTGATGTCGCCGTCGGGACGGGCGATGTAGCCGTCGAGGCTGGTGCCGATGAAGACGGTGGCGGTGAAGGTCATGCGGTTCTCCGGAGCAGGTGGTCGAGGTCGTCGTGGAGCTGGGCGGCGGGATCGCCGTCGCCGGTGAGGGCCCACCGCAGCAGCGAGCCGTCGATGGTGATCTTGATGGCGCGGGACAGGCGGGCCACGTCGGTGCGGGGCGGCAGCTCGGCGGCGGTGACGGCGGCGGCGAGCAGGTCGCGCAGCGCGGCGTCCACCGCGTGCGCGTGTGCGGCCGCGTGGGCACGGAACTCCGGGTCGGACAGGTCGAGCTGGAGCATGCCGAGGTGGTTGGCCATCTCCTCGGGGGTGGACATGGCGGCGGCGTACTCCTCGGCGACGGCGCGCAACGCGGCCAGCGGTGAAGCATGCGCGGCCAGAGCCCGGCGGTAGGGCGCGGCGGCGTGGGCGGCCTCGTGCGCAGCGAACGCCAGCAGCAGGCCGCGCTTGGAACCGAATCGCTGGGACAGCGTGGCCGGGGAGACACCGGCCTCGGCGCCGACGTGCGCCAGGGTGAGGCCGCCGGGACCGTGGGCGCCGATGGCGCGCCCGGTGGCGGCGAGGATGTCGGTGTCACTGGTGGTGCGCGGCCGGGCCATGTCGCCCCCCCTCTCCCGGCGACTGTATCAGTTAATAAATGATCAGTCATTTACTAACGGCGCAGGAGCGGGGGCGCACGGGGTGTGCTCGTGCGCCGCGAAACCGGCAGGGAGGAGCGCCGGCGACGACCGGGGCCCAACGCCACTCAGCTTGTTTTGATCTTGAAGCGGGCCCGGTGGGGCCGCGATTCCTGCCCGGCGCAGATGCCGTCCTGTCCGGTTCGGCGGGCAGGGGGCGGACGCGGTGGGGCGCTTCGTGAAGAACTCAGGTCAGAGTCCATGATCGACTTGAGCTAAGCGGTATTGGGCGCCGGTCGTCGCCGGCGCTCCTCCCAGCCGGTCCCGCTCCGATACCGGGAGTGCACACCCGTACCGCCCCGCCGATCGCGTGCTTCGCGTGCGACAGGTCCCGGACCGATGCCGATGATGCATGCGCGCACTCCGGGTGGCCGATTTGTACGGATCGAAGGAGTCGCCGGCGGCATACGGATCTCGTACCGCACCACCGGGCCGGCCGCCGCCGTACCGCCGCGCCCGAAATATCGTGATATCGGGGGCGAGGTGCCCGGCGGCTCTCGGCCGGCCCGGGGCGGAGGCGGCGCCGCCGGCCCTGAGTGATCAATCAGTGGTGCGAAAAGGAGATCAAATATCGAAGTTGACCTCCTTTTTGCTCCACTGATTGATCACTCAGGTGAACGGGCGGGATTCCCGTGGGCACGGACACTGGAAGGCGGCGCCAGACATGGCGATATTTCGGACGCGGGCTTCGCACGCGCTCCGGGGCAGCCACGGCGTGTCGCCACTGCGCAGCGCCGCGTCGGGCGTGCCGCGCGACCCGACGCCGCGCTTCGCGCGTCCGCGTGGCGCCCGGCGCCCGTGCGGTGCCGGCGTGCCCGCGCCAAACCGGGTCGCACCTCCGGGCCGGATCGCACCTCCAGACCGGATCGCACCTCCAGACCGGGTCGGGTCTCCGCGCGGGCCGGGTCTCCGGGGCATGCCGTGCGCCTTCGAAGTTTGGACCGTGCGCTGGTGGTGAGGCATTTCGACTGGTTGCCTGGCGGCGAAGGGGGCGCAAGGGAAATGTCGGTATTTGGGCAGGGCGGGCGGTCAGGTAAGCAGAGCAGAGCGATGGCGGTGGCGGGCTTGCGGCCAGACCGGCGGGAGGAACGCCAGCGACGACCGGCACCCCATGCCACTCAGCATATTTTGATCTTGAAACGGACCCGATGAGGGCCGCGAGTCCCTGGCCGGCGTGAAGAGCCAGGTCAGAGCCCATAATCAACTTAAGCTGAGTGGCATCGGACCGGGGCCCGCGGGAGCGTGCGGAACCCGCGCCGCCGGAAGCGGGAAAACCCGCTTCCGGTCTCAGTAGCCGTAGATCATCTTGTAGGCGACCTCGGGCAGGAACTGGCCGGCCGAGGAGCCGCCGCCGACGCCGCAGTTGCCGTCGGACTCGCCCGGCGTCTTGAGCCAGAGCAGCATCTCGGCACCGCCGCCGAGCTGGGTCGGGGTGCCGATCCGGCGGCCGGCCGGGTTGCACCACTGACCGTTGGCGCCGTTGCCGTTGCGGCTGGTGTCGATCACGAACGGCTTGGTGTGGCCGTAGTTGCGCAACGCCGCGGCGACCTGGCCGCCGTAGTTGGTGTTCTCGCCGGTGGTGAAGTAGTTCGACACGTTGAGCGCGAAGCCGCGCGCGTTGCCGATGCCCGCGGTGTTCAGGCGCTGCGCCATGGTCTGGGCGTTGACCCAGCCGGGGTTGCCGGCGTCCAGGTAGGCCCAGGTGTTCGGCGCCTTGGACCGGAACTGCGCGACGGCGCGGGACAGCATGCCCACCCGGTCGTTGATCTGCGACTGGTTCATGCAGCTGAAGTCGCCGAGCGAGTCGGGCTCGACGACCACGACGGCGGGGCGGTTGCCGATCGCGGACGCGAAGGACGAGATCCACGCGTCGTACGCTGCGACGCTGCCCGCGCCGCCGCCGGAGTGGCCGCCGCACGCGTCCCGGCCAGGGATGTTGTAGGCGACCAGCAGCGGCAGCTTGTCGACCGCGTCCGCGGCCGCGACGTAGCCGCCGACCGCGCCCGCGATGTCGCCGCTCCAGTTGCCGAACCAGCTGGCCATCGGCCGCTGCGCGATCTGGGTGCGGATCGCCGCGGCACGCCCGTCGCCGGGGTTGGCGGCCACCCAGGACGCCGGGCTGGAGTTCGGGTTGACGTAGAAGCCGCTGGTCTGGCTGATCGGGTCGGCGTGCGCGGCGGGCGCGCCGAGCAGGACCGCGGGGATGGTGAGCGCCAGCGCGGCGGCCAGCGTCCAAGGACGGATCAGACGTGTCATTGTCACTTCTCCCGAGGCAGGTTTACTGGAAGCGCTTCCAGTTATATTCATCAATCTAAAACCGTCCGGGGCAAGGAGCAACCCATCGATGGTACGAACCGATGCGGCGCCGGGCCGGAAGCGCTTCCGGGATCGCCGGGCGCCCGTCCGGGTCGATATGATCGATCGGCGTTCGCTCACGGCGGGTGGGAAGGGCCGGGCATCGACATGGCGGCAGAGGCGCTCCGGCGGCAGCCCACCCTCGACGAGGTGGCGGCGCGGGCCGGTGTGTCCCGGTCAGCGGCGTCCCGGGCGATCAACAACGCGCCGCACGTCAGCCGCGCCACCCGGGCCGCGGTCGAGCGGGCCGTCGAGGAGCTCGGCTACCTTCCGGACCGCACCGCCCGCGCGCTGGCCACCCGCCGAACCGGGATCGTCGCGCTCGCGGTCTCGCACGACGATCCGCAGCTGTTCGCCGACCCGTTCTTCGCCCAGGTCATCGTGGGCGTGTCCGCGGCGCTCGAGGAGACCGACCTGCACCTGCTGCTGTGCCTGGCCAGCGCGGGCCGCGGGCGGGCCCGGCTGACGTACCTGCTGCGCACCCGGGGCGTCGACGGCATCATGCTGATGGCGCTGCACGGCGACGACCCGCTGACCCGGATCGTGCAGCAGGCCGGCCTACCGGCCGTCTACGGCGGCCTGCCGGCGCACTTCCGGCCCCGGTGGTACGTCGACGCGGACAACGCCGGCGGGGCCCGGCTGGCCACCGAGCACCTGATCGGGCTCGGCCGCACCCGGATCGTCACCATCACCGGCGAGCGCGGCACCGAGGTGGCCGAGGCCCGGCACCGCGGCTACCGGGAAGCCCTGATCATGGCCGGGCTCACCCCGCACGGTACCGCGGAGGGGGACTTCACCGAGGCCGGCGGCGCGGCGGCGATGACCGCGCTGCTGGAGCGGCACCCGGATCTCGACGCCGTCTTCGCGGCCAGCGACAACATGGCCGCCGGGGCGCTGCGTGCGCTCGCCTCGGCCGGCCGGGCCGTACCGGCCGAGGTGGCGGTGGTGGGCTTCGACGACCTGGGCATCGCGACCCGCACCGATCCGCCACTGACCACGGTGCACCAGCCGATCCAGGCGCTGGGCGGCGAGATGACCCGCATGCTGCTCGGGGTGATCGACGGGCAGGACCGGGTGCCGGTCGTCCTCCCCACCCACCTGGTGCGGCGCGGTACGGCCTGAGCCGGCCGGGTCAGGGTTGCAGGTCGGTCGGCGGGGTGTCGCGCCACTCGGCCAGCAGGACGGTGGCGTCGTCCTGGAGCGTGTCGTCCTGGTGGGCGAGGATCGCGTGGACCAGGCGGCGCGCGGTCTCCGGCGGCGGCAGCCGGTCCGCGACCGCCTTGACCGCGAAGTCGATCAGCCGGTCCACGCCGAACAGGTCGCCGTCGCGGGACCTGGCCTCGGTGATGCCGTCCGTGTAGAGCAGCAGCTGGTCGCCGGGCTCCAGCATCTCCTCGACCACGACCGGGGCGCGCAGGTCACCGAGCGGTACCGGCAGCGCGGTCGGTGTCGGCAGCACCTTGACGACCTTGCCGCCGCGCAGCACGATGCCGCTCGGATGACCCGCGGAGATGACCTTCAGCACGCCGGTCCGCTGATCCAGCTCGGCGAGCACCGCAGTGATCATCCCGGCCCGGTCGTAGGCGCGGACCGCGCCGTCGATGTGATGGTAGGTGCCGATCAGGTCCAGGCCGGAACGGCGGGCGTTGCGGTACGCGCCGAGCGCCATCGTGGCCAGCATGACCGCGCGGGTCCCGCCGGACGAGCCGTGCCCGGCCGCGTCGAACAGCGCCAGGTGCGCGATGTCGCCGTTGACCGCGTAGTCGAACGCGTCCCCGGCCACGTCGTAGCAGGGCTCCAGGATGCCGCTGACCACCAGCCGGTCGGTGGCGAACGTCAGCGGCGGCAGCTGGGCGCGCAGGATCTCGGCCGGCAGCCGCATCGGCTCGCGGCGGCGTACCCGCTCGACGGTGTCGGTGTAAAGGCTCCGGGTCTCGACGATCTCGCCGAGCAGCGAGGCGACCGCCTTGCAGTCCTCGACCGCCTGCGCGGTCAGCGGCGCGTCCGCGACCACCTCGAGTACGCCGAGGCGCTCGGCGCCGTCCAGCACCGGCACCCAGGCCCTTACCCGGTCGTCGCCGTCCACCGTGATGGTGTCCGTGTAGCTGTACGCGCGGCCGGCCAGCGTCCCGTCGACCAGCAGCGGCTCACGGGCCGGTGTGCCGGGGCCCAGCAGCGGAGTGAGGTGCCGCTGCTGGTGATCGACCAGGTAGATGATCAGGGCGGTGGCGTCCAGCTGGACGGCGGCGGCCATCACCATCCCCGGCAGGTCCTCCGGCCGGGCACGATGTGACTGGTGCAGCAGCTGCCGCACCACTTCCAAGCTGCTCATGCCGCCTCCGGCCGATCCCTACCGCACTCCGGCCCACCATTCTGCCGGGTACGCCGGAGCGCGCGGCACTCAGTCCGCGGTGAGGCGCCCGGCCAGCGAGTGCGCTGCCGCGGTGACCAGCGCGCGGTCGTAGCTGACCACGAACTCGAACTCGCGGTCGCCGTCCGGGCCGTCGTCACCGAGGTCGCGGGCCATCAGGGCGCCGCAGGTGTGCGCGCCCAGCACCACCACGGTCCACTCGCTGGACAGCGGGTCCGCCGGCGACAGCGCGACACCGCGCACGCCGGGCGCCGGACGGGCCGGCATGTCCACACCGAACGCGGCGACGAACGGCAGCGTGGCCGCGAGCCCGGTGAAGTCACGCATCGTCGACGGGCGGAAGAACCGGGCGTGCTCGAACGCGGCCAGCACGATCGGCGGCACCGCGGCCTGCCGGGCCGTCGTCTCCAGCGTCTTCGACAGCGGGATGAGCAGATGCTTGGGCGCGCGCCGGACCCGCCGCCGGTAACCGATCAGCTCGTACGGGGTGGCCCGCAACGCCGGCCCGATCGAGCGGGCGGTGAACCGCTCCGGCGCGAACGTGGTCCGCGACATGCCGCGGTCGCCGCGGCCCCACAGCCATCCCTGACCCAGCGTGGCGCCGAGCACCAGCGCGCGGGTCAGGTCCTCCGGCGTCTCGATGCCCTCGGCGACGACCTCGGCACCGCTCTGCTCCGCGTACGCCTGAACCGCACCGGCCACGGTCACCGTGGCCGGGTCCTTGACCGTGCGCAGCAGGCGCAGGTCCAGCTTGACCACCTCGGGGCGCAGCAGCGGGATGAAGGCGAGCGACGCCGGTTCCGCGCCGACGTCGTCCAGCGCGACGGCGCATCCGGCGGCGCGCAGCCGTTCCGCGCCGGCCAGCACACCGGCGAGGTCGGCGGCCAGCGCCCGCTCGGTGATCTCGACGACCACCTGGACGTGCTCGGCGCGGGCGGCGAGCGCGTCCAGGACGACGTCCAGGTGGTCGGTGAGCGTGCGCGGCTCGAGGTTGACGAACAGCGTCACGGCCTGGCCGTCCGACGACGCGGCCGCACCGGCCAGCGACGCGCGCAGCGAGGCGTGTTCCAGGTCGGCGAGGCGGCCGGTGGACCGCGCGGCGTCGAGCAGCGCCATCGGCGAGGCCCACCGGGTCGCCACGGGGCCGCGCAGCAACGACTCGTAGGCGGTGACGGCACCGGAGTCCAGATCGATGAACGGCTGGAAGACGGTGTGCAGGCCGCCGTCCCGCAGCAGGCCGGCGAGATCCGGGCCGGCGCCGGTGCCGGCGACCGGGAGGGAGGGGGTGCCCGATATGGCGCTCACCCCGGCTCTATCGGCAGCCGGTCCATCCGCCTGAGGCAAGGCGAGCCGGCCGTCCGAGGCGAGGCCGGCCCGGCCGCCCGTGGCAGGACCGGCACCGCAGCCGCGCGTGGCTGCGGTGCCGGCCGTCCGGTGCGGCGGGGTCAGTCCGTCTCGGTCGGGGCCGGCTCGACCGTCTCGGTCGGGGCCGGCGACACGGACGGAGACACGGACGGAGACACCGACGGAGACACCGACGGGGTCGGGCGCGGCCGCGGGCGCTCCGGGCGCGGCTTGACCCGGGACTTGCGGTCCTCGCTGGTGCGGTCGTTGCCGCGGCGGTCGACTGCGCGGACCTTCCACCGGACCTCGCCGCCGCTGTAGGCGGACAGGTCGGCGGTCAGCTGGTACGGCGCGGTGGTGTCGGTCGCGACGACCTTGCCGCGGACCAGCAGCGACACGCCCCGCACGCCGGAGGAGTCGGACGCGCTGACCGACACCGTGAGCGTGCTGTTCTCCATCGCGTACGACGTGACGGTCAGCCGGGGCGGCGTACGGTCACCGCCCTTGCGTGCCTGGGCGGCGGAGGCCGGCACGGTCAGCAGCCCTCCGGCGAGCACGGCGGCGATGGCGGCGGATGCGGCTCTGCGCATGGACGGTCTCCTCATGACGTTCTTCCGACGAACCCGGGGACCGCCGCTTCGGCCGTTGCCGCGTGGACCTGAGGATTTCCTCGCGCGAAGCTGAGGACGGCGTCAGTTCGCGGCCGCGTCCAGCCAGCTGTACCGGAGACGGAGCGCTCGTTCGGTGCTGGCCAGCACGACCGCCACGCCGAGCGCGACGTTGAGCCACACCGGTAGGTCGATCGGCGAGGTGTACGTCCCGAACCGGTCCTCCAGCGGCGGCACGCGCAGGATCGGCTCGGCCAGCTGCGGCAGCGTGAGGCCGAGCGACACGATCAGCAGGACCAGCGAGATCGCGCCGAGGCCGCGGCTGAGCACCGGGTGCCGCCGCGCGAATCGCGCCCGGCGGCCCTCGGCCGAGCGCGGGTCCGGGACCAGCTGGAACTCGGCACCCGCGTCGGTGACGTAGTGGCAGCGCCGGAGCCCGAAGCCGGACACGTCCACCTCGATCACGCCGCCGGGGACCGGGAGGATCGCGGGCACCCGCGACTCGGCGAGCTGCAGGCCGTCCCGGTAGAGGTAGACCTTGGCGTAGCCGTCGTCGTCGGACCGCCAGTGCCGCACGTCGACCGCGTAGACGGCATCCGGCAGCGTCAGGTACAGCAGCGACCGGGACAGCGGCTGCCACCAGCGGAACCGTTTCAGCGGGCGGCCGCTCCCGGGCCGGACCCGCCGCAGCGCCCGGTCCCGGCGCCATTCCTTCAACATCGGGCCAGTAGAAACCGTGTCCTCGGGGCAGGGTCAACCGGACGGTGGAAAGCGGCCTGGGCCGTCCGGACAGCCGGGATGGATCAACGACCCGTTCCGGTCCCGTCGCAAATTTGACTAACCTGCCCTGAGTGGTCGAAACGGCGGAGCGGGCGCCACGGGGCGGCGTACTCCGCCGGAAGGGGCTGTTCGACCTCCGACTGGCGGCGGGCCGCGGTGCACGCGCGGCCTCGCCGCCGACCGGACCACGATCCTGAGTGATCACTCCGACGCCTGATCGGGCGACCCCCGGACGCGCTGTCCGTCGCGGGAATCCAGCCGAGACTACCGTCCGTGTTCGCCTGACCGCGCGAACTGTGTGACGTGCGGCAACCGATCGTGGCGAGGAGGACGAGCGGTGCCCGACGAGCGCCCGGTGGACATGTTGCGGCAGCGGCTTCGCCGCCTGCACACCAGTGCCGGACTCCCGAAGGCCGACAGCCTGAAGGATCACGCGCATCGCCGGGGGCACCGGGTCAGCCGATCAGCGCTCGCCGCGGTCACCGGCGGCTCCGGCGGGATGCGCTGGGCCACGGTCGAGGCGTTCATCGACGGGTGCGCCGGCTACGCAGCCAGCCGGCAACGGCCGCTAGCGGCGCAGGAGCTGACCATGACGGCCTGGCGTGAGCTGTACGAACGGGCGTTCCCGCGGCAGCGCGGCGCCGTCCGTGACGCGGACCGGTGCCGGATCGGCGCGGTGCCCCGCCCGGCCGACGGCCATCAGCCGCGCGCGTCGGTGCGCGGCATCGCGGCGCGGCCGGGCCGCTGGGTGCTGACCGGGCCGGGCGGCGCCGGCAAGACTCAGGCGGCCGTGCACCTTGCCGAGGAGCTGTGGCGGGGGCGCGAGATCGACCTGCTGCTCTGGATCCCGGCCGGTTCCCAGGAGCAGATCATCAGCGGGTACGGCCGGGCCGCCGCCGAACTGGGCCGGCCGCTGCCGGACGCGCTCGCCGGCGAGGGCCGCCGCTGGCTGGTGGTGCTGGACGACGTCACGGACGTGGCCGACCTGGAAGGGCTGCTGCCCCCGCCGGGCGGGCGCACCGTGATCACCACCCGGCTGCCGGCCGCGGCCGTGCAGGGCCGGGACGTGTCACTGCCCGCGTTCACCCGCACCGAGGCGCGCGACTTCCTGCACGCCCGGCTGGCCCGGCGCCCGGACCTGGCCGACGACCCGGACGGCGTCGCGGCGGACCTCGGCGGGCTGCCGCTCGCGGTCGCGCTGGCCGGTGCGGTCATGGCCGAGGAGACGCTGCCCTGTTCGTGGTACCGGCGCCGGCTGGCCGCGCGCGGCACCGGCGTGCACCGCGACCCGGAGCGGGCGGTCGCGGCGTCGCTGGCGCTCGCGGTCGAGGCCGCGGACCGCGCCGAACCGGCCGGGCTGGCCACGCCACTGCTGGCGCTGTCCGCGGTGCTGGACCCGGCCGGCATCCCGGTGCCGGTGCTGCTCACCGCGACGGCCCGGGACTGGCTGGGCACGCACGCGGCCGCGGCCGGCGGGCTGGACGCGGCCGACGTCCGCGCCGGGCTGGCCGCGCTGCACCGGCTCGGCCTGGTCGTCGCGGACGAGACCACGGTGACGCTGCATCCGCTGGTCCGCCGGCTGCTGCTGGACGACCTGTCCGCGGCCGAACTGGCGGACGCGGCCACGGCCGCGGCGGAGGCGACGCTGGAGGCGTGGCCGGACCAGGAGCGCGATCCCGGCTACGCGGCACGGCTGCGGGCCGGCGTGGACGCACTGCTCGGCGCGGCCGGGGACGCGGTGGCGCTGCACCCGGTGCGGGCACGCGCGTGCCACAGCCGGGGCACGTCCGGCGACCCGGCGGGCGCGGCCGCGGCCGGTGCCCGGCTGGCCGCGGACACCGGCCGGCTGCTCGGCGCGGACCACCCGCGGGCGCTGCTGGCGCGCGGGAACGCGGCCCGCTGGCTGGGCGAGTCCGGTGACGCGGACGGCGCGATCGCGGCGTACGAGGTGCTGCTCGCGGCGTCGGCGCAGGTGCTCGGCGCACACCACGCGAACACGTGGACGTGCCGGAGCAACCTCGCGTACGCCCGCGGGCTGGCCGGGGACTCCGCCGGTGCGGCGGCCGCGTTCGCGGCCCTGCTGGCGGACTGCGAGGCGGTGCTCGGTCCCGAGCACCCGGGCACCGCCTCCGCACGCGCGAACCTGGCCCGCTGGCGCACCACCGCCGCACCCGCCGAGGCCTCCTGACCGGCGGCGGGCGGCGACCGCCCGGACCCTGAGCCCGGCCGCGGGATCAGAAGCGGTACGGGTGGGCCGGGCCGGCGGGCCAGCCCGGGTCGCCGGTGGCGGTGAAGCGCAGCCAGGCGGCGCGCATCGGGGCACCGTCCGCGTCGATCTCGGGCCAGGAGCGGCCGTTCAGGATCGGCGCGCCGGCCCAGTCCGGCTCCGTGCCGAGCAGCCACGGCAGCTCGCCGCAGTGTGCGCCGCGCAGCGGTAGTGCGGGGCCGGGCGCGCCGATCCGGTACGTGTGCACGCGAGCGCCGCCCGCGGCCATCAGCTCGGCGAACCGCTGCGTGGGGCGGGCGAAGACGCGGGCGGTCGACGTCCGTTCCAGGCCCGGCACGGTGGCCAGCGGCGTGTTGCGGAAGAAGTAGGCGAGCTCGCGTTCCGCCGTACCCGCGATGATCTGGAGGTTCTCGGCGTTCGCCAGCGCCTCGGCACGCCAGGCGTCCGGTGCGGGCAGCGGGTCCGCGCCCGCGACCGGCATGAACGCCGGCACCAGCCCGCCGACCGTGCGCACGGCCAGGTCACGTTCGGCGCGTTCCTGCGCGGCCACGATGTCCGCGACGCTCGCGGCGCGCGGGTCGGTACCGAGCCGGCGCAGGAACGCGGCGGACGCGCGCGCGGACGCGGCCGGTGAGCCCAGCCCGAGGCCGAGCGGCGGGCTCTGCACGATCGCGCGGTGGAACAGCCCGCGCGCGGCCGGCGTGCCGATCAGGCAGACGACCGCGTGCGCGCCGGACGAGTGGCCGGCCAGCGTGATGCGGTCCGGGTCGCCGCCCAGGCCCGCGATGTTGTCCCGGATCCAGCGCAGCGCGGTCACCTGGTCGGCGAGCCCGAGGTTGCCGGGTGCGAGGCCGGGCAGGCGCAGCCAGCCGAGCGCGCCGGTCCGGCTGCCGACGCCGACCACCACGGTGTCGCCCTCGCGGGCCAGCCGGCGTACGTCGTACCGGCCCCAGGCGGCGCTGCCGGAGCGGTAGCCGCCGCCGTGCAGAAAAACCAGCACCGGGCGGCGGCGGTCGTCCGCGGCCGGGGTGGCGACGGTGAGCCGCAGGCAGTCCTCGGTCAGCGTGCCGACCGTGATCACGCCGAGCGGGGACGTGGGCCGGGACGCGGGCTGCGGTGGCACGCCCACGTCGGCGAGCGCGTCCCGCTCGCCGTCCCACGGCGCCTCGGGCTCCGGTGCGGCGAAGCGGGCCGCGGTCGCGTACCGGACGCCGCGCAGCACGGTCAGGCCGCGCTCCCGGCGCCCGCGCAGCAGGCCGCCGGTGACGCGCACCGGCGTGGCCGTCCACGGTTCGTCGTCCGCGGATCGGTGCGCGCCCGGTGTGGTCGTGGTCATCGTCGCGGAACTCCTCGGTCGCCCCCGGCCGTCGGAGGTCTCGAGGGAGACGGTGCCATGCGGCGGGCGGCGTCCGGCGGAGGGCCCCGGCGAGCGTGCGCCGGAGCCCTCTGGTCCGTACCGCGGGGTGTCAGTCGCGGGCCGGCAGGCCCTCGGCCGGGATCAGCTCCGGCTCCTCGATCTCCGGCCGTCCCTCGCGCAGGTGGCGGTTGTTCCGCGGCTCCTGGCGGGACTTCTGGTCGTTGAGCTTGCGGCGCAGGTCGTCACGCACGTCGTTCAGCGCGGCGTGCAGGTCCTCCTCGGCCGAGGTGGTGACGATCTTCGGGCGGCCGGCGATCCAGCACTCCAGCGTGACCTTCTGGCCCTTCGCCTCGCGGTCCTTGACCGACACCTCCAGCTCGGTGGCGTCGACGTCGAACGAGGCGAGGCGCGCGTCCAGCGTGGCGAACTGCTCGGCGATCCAGTTCCGGTCCCCCTGGGAGAATCCGGCGCCGACCCGCAGACAGGTGGCGACGGTGGCCGGGCTCGCGGCGGTAGTCATGGCAGCTCCTCACGTACGTTCCGGTACGGCATGCCGCGGGCCGTGGCGGCCCCGCGGTGACCGGTCACATACCCCTTCTGCGGCGATCCAATACGCATTGGCTGCTATTTTGTGCATGTGAAAATCGAAGCATTCCAATTCGTCGCTGCGTGTCGGACACACGACAACAACAGGCGCCAGACCAGGAGTTTCTTAACCGGCACGTGACAATCCGGGATTAGGGTCCATGCCAATTGATCGCCATCACAGCGTTGCTCCCGGTTTCCGGGGAATTCCGGAGGTGCGGCATGTCGGAGATCCCGGTCACATCATTGACCATCGGAATCGCGGCCACGCCGGACGACCGTCGCCGCCTGGCCCGGCTGCTCGGCGACACCGAGGCCTTCCTGATCGTCTCCAGCGTCGACCAGGCCCGGCGGTTCCTGGACATCGTCGGCTCGCCCGAGTCGACCATGATCACGACGCTGGCCGCGGCCGCGCCGGTGCCGGCCGCCCCGGTCCGGCCCACCGCCGGTGAGCCACCGGCGCTGCGCGTCGACTCGGACCGGCGCGTGCTGCGCTGGCAGGACCGCGAGGTCGGCCTCACGCCGCTGGAGCACGACTTCCTGAACTGTCTGGTCGGCTCGCCCGGCCAGGTGTGGACGTACAAGCAGCTGCACCTTGAGGTCTGGGGCAACGAGCACCTCGGCCGCGGCTCCGACCTGCACTCCGTGGTCCGCCGCGTCCGTCGCAAGCTGGCCGGGCTGGGTACCTCGGCCCGCATCCTCTCGGTGCGCGGCGTCGGCTTCCGCTACGCCTCGCACTGAGGCCTCAGCGGTACGCGGCGGCCTGCACGGCGTAGAGCGCCGCGTACGCGCCGCCCGCGGCCAGCAGGCTGTCGTGATCACCGGCCTCGGCGACCCGGCCGTCGCGCAGCACCACGATCAGGTCGGCGGTGCGCACGGTGGAGAACCGGTGCGAGACGAACACGGTGATCGCACCGGCCCGCGCCGCGACCGCCGAGGCCTGTGCCGCGTACCGGTCGAACAGCCGGTGCTCGGCGTCCGGGTCAAGCGCGGACGCGGGCTCGTCCAGGACCAGCAGCAGCGGGGTACGCCGCATGAACGCCCGCCCGAGCGCCAGCCGCTGCCACTGCCCGCCGGACAGCCCGGTGCCGTCGGCGTGGGCGGTGCCCAGCGGCGAGTCCAGGCCACGCGGGAGCGCGTCCACCAGCGCCTCGGCCCCGGCCCGGGACAGCGCGTCGCGTACCGCCGGCTCGTCGCCGAGCCGCGGCAGGTCGCCCACGCCCACTGCCTCCCGGACCGGGAACTCGAAGCGGACGTGGTCCTGGAAACCGGCCGACAGCCGCTCCCGCCAGCGGGCCGCCGGGATGTCCCGCAGGTCCACGCCGTCGATCAGGATCCGGCCGGTGGTCGGCCGGTACAGGCCGCACAACAGCTTGATCAGCGTCGACTTGCCGGCCCCGTTCTCGCCGATCACCGCGACCGTGGCACCGGCCGGCAGCGTCAGGTGCACGTCGGAGAGCACCGGCCGGTCCGCGCCCGGCCGCCGGAACGAGACGCCGTCGAGGGTGATGCCGGCCCGCAGCCGGTCCGGCACCTCGCCGTCGCCGGTACCGCCGGTGCCCGCGACCGCGGCCCGCACCTCGTCCGCGTGCCGGTACGCGGTGTCGATCCGCTGCAGGTCCCGCACCAGCGCCACCGCGCTGGTGACCTGCGCGTTGACCTGCACGGCCAGCGCGACCACGAGCACCACGGTCCCGGCGCCGGCGGCCCGGTCGACCGCGACCAGCACGGCCGCGCCGTACGCCAGCGCGAACAGTGCCTGACCGGCCGCGCGGATGCCGGCGGCGCGCACCTGGCCCGCGGTGAGCCGGCCGGTGGCGGTGCGCCACAGCGCCGCGTGCCGGTCCAGCAGGTGCCCGCCCGCGCCGGCGACGCGCAGTTCACCGGCGTACTGCACGGAGGTGACCAGCCCGAACAGGTGCCGCGCCACCCGGATCGGCTCGGCCGCCGCGGTCCGGGACCGGTCCAGCACCCGCTCGGCCAGCCGGGCCGCGGCCAGCGGCGGCAGCACCGCCAGCGGCAGGAACAGCAGCAGCGGGCTGACCCGGGCGAGCAGCACCGCGGTGACCGGCACGGCCAGCAGCAGCCCGCCGAGGCCGAGCACCGCGCCCAGCCCGGTGTGGAACTGCCGGCTCTCCCGCTGCAACAGCGTGAACCGGTCGGCCAGCTCCGCGCGCTCGTGGTGCGCGATGCCGTCCGAGCCGTTGGAGAGCGCGGCCAGGTCCCGGTCGAAGTCGAGCTCGGCCAGTTCGGACAGTTCGAACCAGAAGACGTGGCCGAAGTGACTGCACGTCAGCGCGGCCACGGCCAGCACGGCCACGGCGGCACCGGCCGCGGCCGCGACCGCGGGGCGGCCGGTGAGCACCGCGCCGGTCATCGTGGCGAGCGCGGCCGCGATCAGCGGGCCGGCCAGCGCGCCGCCGAGCGCGAAACCGGCCGCGGTCAGGATGCGGCGCGGGTCGGCACGCCACGCGTTGCGCAGCAGCAGGACGGCCGTGGAGATCATGCGGGTACCTGCCGGTCGTCGAAGCGGGCGGCCTGCAGGCCGTACATCCGCGCGTAGTGGCCGCCGCGCGCGATCAGCTCGTCGTGGGTGCCGCGTTCGGCGACCCGGCCCTCGGCCAGGACCACGATGTGGTCGGCGTGCCGGACGGTGGCGAACCGGTGCGACACCAGCACGGTGGTCGCGCCCCGGGTCAGCGTGGCGAACTCGTCGAAGAACCGGGCCTCGGTGCGGACGTCCAGGCTGGCCGTGGGCTCGTCGAGGACCAGCACACGGGCGCCGTGCCGGAGCGCGAACACGGCCCGGGCCAGCGCGATCCGCTGCCACTGGCCGCCGGACAGGCCGGTCCCGCCGGTCAGGTGCGGCGCGAGCGGCGTGTCCAGCCCCGCGGGCAGCCGGTCCAGGTCGGCGGCGATCCCGGCCGCCTCGGCCGCGGCCCGGATCCCGGCCCGGTCGTCGAGGAAATCCGCGGCGCCGAGCCCGATGTTGTCCGCCGCGGACGTCTCGTACCGGGCGAAGTCCTGGAACGTGACCGCGATCCGGCGCCGCCAGGCCGCGACGTCGATGCCGGCCAGGTCCATGCCGTCGACCAGGATCCGGCCGCTGTCCGGGTCGTGCAGCCGGGACAGCAGTTTGATCAGCGTGGACTTGCCCGCGCCGTTCACGCCGACGATCGCGGTGCACCGCCCGGCCGGCAGCGTGAGGTCGAGCCGGTTCAGCACCGGCCGGTCCCGGCCGGGGTAGGCGAAGCTCACGCCGTCGAACCGGATCGCGTCCCGCACGCCGGGCGCCGGGCCGGACCCGGCCGGTGCGGGGTCGCCGGCCTGCCGGACGAAGCGGCCGACCGCGTCGTACGCGCGCATCCCGACCGTGAGCTGCAGGTCCACCTCCGGGTAGAACTCGCCGAGCCGGACCGCGCCGAGCGTGGCGAGCACCGTCAGGAAGAACGCGGTGGCGGGCAGGTGCCCGCCGGTCGCGCCGAGCGCGGCCAGGACCAGGGCCACGGCGGGTACGCCGACCGCGGTGACCCGGTAGAACGGTGCCAGGTAGGCGGCCCGGCGTGCCGCCCAGAGCGGGGTCAGCCAGGCGTGGTAGGCGGCGCCGAGCCGCTCGTGCAGCCAGCCGCCGAGCCCGAAGACCCGGATCTCCTTGCCGGCGTCCGGCGCGACGGACAGCCGCCGCAGGTAGTCGATCTCCCGTTCCGGGCCGGCCAGCGCGTCCCGGGCCGCGGCGTAGCGACGCAGGCCGTACCGCTGGGCGTGCCGGAACAACAGGACCACACCGGCCAGCACGGGGCCGGCCCACCAGGCGAACGCGACCGCGACGCAGAGGCAGTAGCCGGCCCACTCCACCACCCGGGCGAGCAGCACGACCGCGGCCGCGCCCGCCTGCCCGGGACTGCGCACACCCTCCTCCAGTTCGCGCGCGGCGATCCGGAGCGCGTCCACGGTGGCCGGCCGGGTCAGCGGCGTGAGGCCGGGGCCGGCGAGCGCGGCATTCATCATCCGCGCGGTCACCGCGCCGTCGATCCGGCGCGCGGCCAGCTCGGCCAGCGCCGTCTGCAGCTGCGCCAGCACCTCGCGGAGCAGCAGCGCGCCGGTCGCGACCACGAACCAGACCAGCAGCCGCGGGCCTCGCACCGGCCCGGCCGAGGCGCCGAGGACCTGGCTGCCGGCCACCGCGAACAGCACCGGGAGCACGCCGGCGACGAGCGCGGTCGCGGTCAGCCCGGCCACCGTCCCGGCACCGGCGAGCGGCACGACCCGCAGCGCCGCGGTGCTCACCCGGAGCGCCGCGGTCATCGCCCGGCCAGCACGTCGGCGCAGCGCGGCAGGTCGAGGAACGCGGCGACGTCGTTGAGGTTGAACGGGCTGATGGTCGGCACCGCGGGCAGCAGCCGGATCAGCGGCGTCGGGTACTTCGCCACGATGTGCAGGTAGTTCGGGATCAGCGTGGCCAGGTTGTCGGCGAACACCTTCTCGTGCGGGTGGTGCAGCGCGGCGGCCTCGCGGCTGATCTCGAACCGGGCACCGGCCAGGTGCAGCCGGATGCCGAAGTCCACGTCCTCGCCGCCCCAGCTGCGGAAGTGCTCGTCGAACCCGCCCGCCGCGCGGGCCAGCGCGGTACGGACCGAGACGTTGCAGCTCCAGAACACGGTCCACGGCGCGGGCAGGCCCGCGATGTCGTCGTGGTGGCGCCGGTAGAACTCCTCGCGCATGTCCGGCCAGCGCCCGTCCGCGGCGAGCGTGGCGATCGCGGCCGCCGCGTCGGACGGGTCGATCAGCCCGATGATCGTGGCGGCGTCCTCGTTGTCCAGGTTGAAGCCCCAGACGTACCCGATCACGGCCACCTCGCCCCCGCCCCGGCCGTGCCGCTCGACGTGCGCGCGGACCAGGCCCGGATGCGCCAGCACGCCGGAGTCGAGGAACACGCTGACGTCGCCGCGGGCGTGCGACAGCCCGAGGTTGCGCGCGGCGGACACCCGGTAGCCCTCGTCCGGCTGGACGTGGTGGCTCAGGTCCAGCCGGTCACGGTACGCGTCGACCACGGCCGGGGTGTCGTCGGTGGAGCCGTCGTCGGCCACGATCACCTCGAACCGGCCGGCCGGCAGGTCCTGCCGGGCCAGCGACTCCAGCGTGTACCCGAGCAGCGCGGCCCGGTTGTAGGTCGGGATGATCACGCTGGCGCTCAGTTCGGTTGACATACCAGTTCGCTCCTGGGTTGTGCGTGCGCGGCCTCGGCGACCGCTGTGACGAAGAGGTCGATCCGGGCACGGGTGACGCCCGGTGTGCACACGATGTGGCTGAGGCCGCCGACCGACGGCATCGGCCAGTCGAGCGGTACCGGGTGCGGCGGCGTGGCGAACACGACGGTCCGGGCCTGCGGATGCGCGCGCCAGGCCGGCCAGCCGGCGGCCGTGAGCGCACGCTCGGCGTACTCGGCCGTGGACCGGCCGCGGTCGGCCAGCTCGCGCAGCCCGTCCCGGCCGTGCCGGCGCAGCAGGTACCAGAGGATCAGTGCGGCGTGCCCGCTGCGCGAGCTGCTGAGCGCGTCCGGCGCGCCGCACATCAGGTCGCCGGTGTCCGCGGCGACGCCGGGTCCGCGGCGGGCCAGGTAGACGCCGCACGGGAACGGCACGCCGAGGAACTTGTGCCCGCTGATCGACACGCTGTCCGCTCCGGCGCCGGCCAGCCCGAACGGTGGCGGCCCCGCGCTGGCCAGCGCGAGCGGCAGCCCGGCCAGCGCCGCGTCCGCGTGCACGTAGCCGCCGGTGGCGCCGGCCCGGTGCAGCGCGGCCCGGATCCGCGGCACGTCGTCGACCGCCTCGGTCAGCGTGGTGCCGACGGTGGCCAGCACGATCGCGGGCCGGCCGCGCACGAGCCGTTCCAGCGCCGGGTAGTCCATCTCGCCGCGGGCGCCGGCCGGTACCGCGACCGCCTCCATCCGCAGCAGGTCGGCCGCGCGGGCCACACTCGCGTGCGCGGCCGTGGAGTGGTAGACACGGGCGCCGGGGTGGCGGCGGCGGGCCTCCCACAGCCCGGCCAGCACGCCCTCGCCGCCGCCTGCGGTGACGTAGCCCCAGCGCTGGTCCGGTGCGGCGCCGAACACGTCGGCCAGCTCGCCGACCAGCTCGCGCTCCAGGTCCTTGGTATGCCAGGCGAACACCGGGTCGGTGCCCGGGTCGCCGTAGTTGTTCAGCTCGTAGGCGAAGAACGCGGTGAGCACGGCCGGCAGCGGCGCGGACCAGCCGGGGAAGCCGACCTTGGTCTGTTCCGCCGCGATCAGCGCGAGCAGCCGCTCGGCGAGCAGCGCGTCGGTCACCGGGCCGCCCCGCCGACCACCGCCGCGAGCGCCTGGAGCGGGTCGTGCCGGGCGAACTCGTCGCGCATGGCCCGCGCGTGCTGCCGGTACGCCGCGTCGCTCAGCACGGTGCGGACCGCGTCCCGCACCCGCTCCGGTGCGGGCCGGCCGGTGCGCAGGTCCACGCCGACGCCGGACCAGGCGACGCGCGCGGCGACCTCGGCCTTGTCCTCGGTGTCGCCGGCCACCACCAGCGGTACGCCGTGGTGCAGCGCGGTGTGCACGCCGCCGTACCCACCGTTGGTGACCAGCACGTCCGCGTACGGCAGCAGCAGGTCGAACGGGATGTAGCCCTCCACCCGGGCGTTGCCCGGCCGGTCCGGCAGCAGCCGGTGCACCTCGGCCGGGCCGTCCGGGCGCGCGGTGGCGGCCACGACCAGCGCGTCCAGTCCGTCCAGTCCGCGCATCGCCGGGACGATCAGTTCGGTCAGGTCGTCGTTGGCGAGCGTGCCCTGGGTGACCACGACCACCGGCCGTCCGGCACCCAGCTGCGGCCACCAGTCCGGCGGATCGTAGGCGCCACCGGCCGACGGCGGCAGCGCACCGGCGCACCGGAACGACGCGGGCGCGTCCGCGCGCGGGTACTCGAACGCCGGGACGGTGAGCTGGAGGTAGTGGTCGGGCGCGGTGACCGCGCAGTCGAAGATGAAGCCGGGCAGCGGCACACCGAGGCCGGCAAACGTCTTCTCGATGTCGCGCTGCATGTCCGCGTACGCCTCGCGCAGCTCGGTGTTGAGCGCGCCGATCCGGTCGCGGTCCGCGGTGTACGGCGCACCGAGCCCGAAGGGCGGCGCGTCCGCGCTGGTCAGCATGGGTGGCAGCACGCCCAGGCAGACGGTGACCGGCCGGCCGGGATGGTCGGCGAGCGAGAACGGCAGCGCGCCGAGAAAGATCGTGTCGTGCACCAGTACGTCCGCGGGGAACTCGGTGAGCAGCGCGGTCAGCTGCCGGTGCTGTGCCCCGGCCGCGTCAGCGAAGACGCGCTGCCAGAAGAACGCGTGCTGTCCCGGTCCGGGCGGCACGTCCGCGAAGCCGGGGAACGAGGCGTCCATGTCCCGGTCGTCGAAGTCGGCCTCCGGGTCGAGCGCGGCGAACCGCAGTCCGGCCGCGCGGACCCGGCCGGCGTATCGCGCGCCGGTCAGGAACAGCACGTCGTGGCCGCGGGCGGCCAGATCGGTGGCGGTGGTGAGAAGCGGGGTGACGTGTCCGTGGAAGGGCGTGGCGGCCACGATGACAGAAGTCATGGCGATCCCTATATGAGGTGCTTTGGGGTGACTGGGAGCGTTCCCAAGTGCTGGTGGCCGGAACGTTAGCACGCCTGCCCGCTATGAGGTTTTCCGTTCTCTTAAGCCGAAAGGTCACCTTTTTGGGGACGTCGACGCGAGCCACCTGCGTCTATGCGTCCCAGGCCGGCCCGAAAGCGTGACGTGACGAGCGCCACAGGGAAGGGCCCGCCCCCCGCCGCGCGGCAGGGGACGGGCCCGTGAGGGGACCGAGTGTCAGCAGGTGGTCGGGCGCAGGGCCCAGTCGACCGTGGTCGGCGAACTCGTGTTGATCTTCGCGGTCTTCGTCTGGGGCTTCCAGCCGTCCTTCGCGACGATCAGCGTGAGCGGGTTGTTGCGGTTGTCCAGCCAGTACGCGTACTTACCGGTCGCGTCCGTGGTGAACGTGAACGACTGCGCCCACGAGTCGACCTGGACGGTGGCGCCGGCCAGCGGTGCGCTGACGCCCTGGCAGTTGATCCCGGTCACGGTGCCGAGCAGCTTGCCCCAGGTCTTGGGCGGCTGGACGGTGAGCGTGACCGGCACCGGCGCCACGGTGTACGGCGTGTTCTCCTTGATCCCGATGCCCGCGGTGTACGTGCCGGGCTGCTCGACGTTCCCGGTGAGCGTGGCCGTGACCGTCACCGACTTGCCGGGCGCGAGCGTCGCGGTCGTCTTGTCCAGCGCGAGCCAGGAGACGTCCGTGCTGGTCGAGCACTCGTCGAAGCCGGGCAGCACCTCGCTCTCCGGCAGCGCGTTGAACTGCCCGGACGAGCCGCCGACCTTGTAGAAGCCGCAGGCCGCGCCGCCACGGTAGCGGGCGACGTTCGCGTTCGGCAGTGCCGACCAGGTGCCGGCGTCCGGGTCGTAGGCGAAGCCCGCGTTGGTGATCGCGCCGCCCTGCGAGCCGCCGACGACCAGCAGCTTGCCGTTGGCCACCGCGTACGACGACGCCCAGCTGTCGGCCGGTGCGTCCGCGATCGCGGTCCACGCCGTACCGTCGAAGGTGTAGGACGCCTTCTGCGAGGCGGAGCCGTCGTTGCCGCCGGTGCAGTAGATCGCGTCCGCGATCGCGCCGCACGAGCTGAACGCCACCGACTTCGGGTACGCGGCCGCGGTCGACCAGGTGTTCGTGCCCGGGTCGTAGGCGGTCACCGAGTTGGACATCGGGGTGCAGGCGGCCGTGGTGCAGCCGCCGATCGCGTAGAGCTTGCCGTCCAGCACCGCCTGACCGGCCGCGGCGCGCGGCGCCGGGTTGTCGGCCAGCTTGGCCCAGGTGTTCGCGCCCGGGTCGTAGGCCCAGGTGGTCGGCGACGGGCCGGACGCGCCCCAGCCACCGGTGACGTAGATCTTGCCGTCGATCACGCCGGCCGTCACCGCGTTCCGCGCCTCGGGCAGGTCCGCGATCCCGGACCAGGCCTGCGCCACCGGGTCGTAGACGTAGTTCTTCGCGCTGGACGCGCTGCCGTTGCCGCCGGCGATGGAGTAGGTCTTGCCGTCCAGCGACACGACCCGGTTGTCCATCACGTTGGCCGGGTAGTTGCCGATCCCGGTCCACGGTGCCGCGCTCGGCGCCGCCGCGGCCGGTGCCGCGGTGGTGCCCATCGAGGACCGGCTGGCGAACGAGGCCTGCGCGGTCAGCCGCTGCAGCGGTGCACCGGCCGCGGCCAGCAGCTGCTTGTCGGTGACCTTGGTGCCGTCCGCGCGGAGCAGTTCGAAGCCGCCGGGCCGCTCGCTGAACTCCAGCTCGACCGGCAGCCCGCCGTTGTTCTTGACGGTGATCTTCTTGCTGACCGTGCCGTCCGGCATGCGGACCGTGCCGGTGACCGCGGCCGGGGTGACCGTGATCTGGCCGGCCGCGAGCTGGAACGACGTGGTGACGACCTTGTTCGCCTTCACCGTGACGGACTTGGTCTGGGACGCGTAGTTCGGCGAGGCCGCGGTGTAGTCGATCTTCCCGGTGGCGGTGGAGACCAGCCAGAAGAAGCCGTCCTCCAGGCCCGGGTCGTCCGGCGTCGCGACGGTGACGGCCGAGGTGCCGCCGCCGGTGACGGTGGCGCCGTTGACGTACCCGCCGGTGTTCTTGTCCTCGACGTGGCCGACGACCAGGCCGCTGGTGACCGGCTTGCACGCGAACGTGGTGCCGATCAGCACGTTGTCGACCGCCCACCACCACTCGTAGCTGGCGTCGTAGTAGCGGAACCGGACCTGGACGTCCGGCTCACCGGCCGCGGTCGGGATCGGGATCTCGGTGGTGCGCGGGCCGAGCGCGTCCGTGGTCTGCCGGAGCACGTTCGTCCAGGTGGCGCCACCGTCGATGCTCAGGTCGACGTCGGCCCTGTCCGAGCCGAGCCAGTTGAAGTCCTGGTTGAACCGGATCACCGGCGCGGTCACCGCGGACAGGTTGACCACCGGGCTGACCAGCGAGGTGTCCTGTGCGCCACCGGCGCCGTACTCGTCGCTGTCGACGATGGCGAAACCGCCGGTGCCGCCGGTCTTGTTGCCCCGGTTGCCGTCGTCGGTGAACTTCCAGACCTGGCCGCGGCCGGCCGCGTCGGTCACGGTCCAGCCCGCGGGCGTGGACGCGCTGTCGAACGTCTCGTACTCGCCGTCCGAGACCCAGCCGTAGCCGGGCGCGGTGGTGCAGGCCGCGACGTCGACCGGCACGGCCTTGTCCCAGGTGACGTCCGAGACGCCGACCGTAACGTCCTCGCTGACGGTCTGGTAGCCGGGGTAGACCGGGTCGACGGTCAGCTGGTAGGTCGCGTCGGCGGGCAGGTCGAACTCGTAGTAACCGTCGGTCGGGTCGGTGTAGTCCGAGACGCCGGCCGGGCCCGCCACGCTGACCTTGGCGTACAGCGGCCAGCCGTGGCCGGAGCCGTCCGTGATCGTACCGGTGATCTTCACCTTCGGCACCTCGGCCAGCGCCACGTCGAGCGTGGTGGTGGCGTTGTTGCTGACGGTGACGGTCCGGGTGACCGTGCCGAACCCGAAGCCGGCGATCGTGACCGTGTAGTCCCCGGCCGGCAGCAGCACGCTGAACGTGCCGTCCGCGGCCGTGGTGAGCGTGCGCTCGACCGCACCGGTGACCGCGACCGTGGCACCGGCGACCGGGGCGCCGCCCGGGCCGGTGACCGTGCCGGCCAGCGTGCCGGTGTCACCGATCGGCGCCGCGTTCAGCAGCGCGAGCGCGTCCAGGCGGCCCTCGCCCCAGACGTTGTTGTCCGCGGCCGTACCGCCGCAGCTGGTGTTGTTGACGTCGATCGCGCTGCCGTCGAGCAGCGCGCGGGTGCCGGCGACGTCACCGACCAGCGCGGGCGCGGCCGACCAGAGCAGCGCGATCGCACCGGCCAGGTGCGGCGCGGCCATCGACGTGCCGGAGATGCTCTCGTAGCCGTTGCCGGGGACGCTGGAGCGCACGTTCACGCCCGGCGCGGAGATGTTCGGCTTGATCTCGCCGTTCTGCCCGGCGCCGCGCGAGGAGAAGCCCGCGATCGCGTTGTTCACGTCGTAGGCACCGGCCGAGTAGTTGCTGACCAGGCTGCCCGGCGAGCCGCTGGTGTTGCAGCCGGACAGGCCGATGTTGCCGTTGGACCAGACGCCGAAGATGCCGGACGCGGTCCAGGCGTTCGTGATGTCCTCCATGAACGGCTCGTTGGACGGCAGCCGCGTACCCCAGGAGTTGTTGATGATGTTGGGTCGCTTGCTGGCGTCCGGGTTCTGGCCGTTGAGGTCGGTCGGCTCCAGCAGCCACTGGCCGGAGGTGACCAGCGCGGCGTCGGACGGGCAGCAGCCGTTGGCCGCGATCCACTTGACGCCGGGCGCGACGCCGACCTGGTTGGCGCCGTCGGCACCGGCCATCGTGCCCATCGTGTGCGTGCCGTGGCCGTCGGTGTCGCACGGCGCGTCACCGGCACAGGCGTTGGCCGCGTCGAAGAAGTTGTAGTTGTGGTCGAACGTGCCGTCGCCGTTGTTGCCGCGGTACTTGCCGACCAGCGCGGGGTGGTCGAACTGCACGCCGGTGTCGATGTTGGCGATGACGATGTTCTCGCCGGTCACGCCGTACTGCGACCAGACGTCGTCGGCGTTGATGCTGGCGATGCCCCACTCCAGGGCGTTGACGGTCTTCTCGTCCTCGCCCGCCTTCGTCTCCGGGATCTCGTAGGCGACGCTCGGGTAGAGCCCCTCCACCTCGGGCAGCGCGGCGATCTTCTGGGCGGTCATGGTGGACCCGCCGGTCACCTTGATCGCGTTGGTGGCCCAGAACGACTGGAAGCTGGTGCCGGCCGAGGTCAGTTCCGCGCGGACCTTCTCCTGCGCGGCGTTCGCGGTCTTCTTCAGTTCCGCGGCGACCGCGGTGCCGCGCGCGTTCCAGTCCTTGGTCGCCGCGGCCTTGCCCAGGTCGGCCTTTGCGGTGAACCGGATCCAGTAGTCGGCCTCGGCCTTCGCCGCGAACTGCTGGTCCAGCGCCGCGGGGATCTTGTCCTCCTTGGCGGCGGCCTGCGCGGGCTGCGTGCCCACGACGGACACCAGGAGGCTCGCGGCCGCGACGGCGGTGGCCGCCGCGGCTCTAAGCAGGTGTGGACGATCGAACATCGATGCTGCCTCTCCTCGGTACGACTCGGGGGTTGAGCGAGTCATGCGGAGGGCGGCGGAAGTCTCGCCCGGCCGTTCGGATGATCCGTGGACGGTGACCTTCCATGCCCAGGCTCCGGTGGGATGACGCCGGAGGCCCGAAGGGACACTATGATCTAGCAGAATGGACGATCAAGACGGTACGTAAGCAACTTGTCACCAAGAGATAAGCATGCCCAGCACGACCCGAGCCCGTTGCTGATCGCGGTCGCGTCCTCCCCTGCCGATCGCCTGCGCCTGGCCGAACGCCTGGAGGGGATAGCCCCGGTACTGCTCGTCGCGGATCTGGACGAGCTGCGCCGGCTGCTGTCCACGCCGGACGAACCGTGCGCATGACAAGCGTCCGAGGTGAGCAGTTCCGGAGCATTCAGCGGGCTTGTGTCGTACTCCCAGCAGACTTTGATGTTTGAAACCGCGGCCCGTGGTTACGGTGCGGCGGCCCCGATGAGCGGGAACCAGCTGCCGTGGTCCGGCACGTTCGCCAGCACGGTGTCGTCGACGACCCGCTCCAGCAGCTCCGGGCCGACCTCGGCGACGGGCGGCGCGTGGCCCTCGACCAGCCACCGGCCGTCCGCGGTGAGCTTCACGCAGGTGTTGCCGTCCACGCAGGTCGCGGGCGAGCCGGGCGTGGTGGCGGCGGCGTGCGGCGACCAGCGCGCGTCGACCAGCCGGACCGCGATCGTGGGTACGCCGCTCTCCAGCACGTCGACCGGCATGGTGAGCCCGCGGTACTCCGGCCGCTGTGCGGTCAGCCGGATACTGCCCATCTGCTCGCTCACGCTGAGCGGCCAGTCGTCGACCGTGCCGCCGGACGTGAGCGTGAACCCGTCCGGCACGGTGACCAGGTCGATCGGCGTGGTGGCCGGGTAGGGCGCGGTCATGGTCAGGCCCTCCGCCACCGCGAGAAGATCGCCCCGGGGGTACGGCTCGGCCGCGATCATGGAGATCACCGCCCACGCGTCGTCCGCGTACTGCCAGGCCACACCGGGGCGCGGCTGCTCGTCGACGAACTCGCGCTGGTAGGGCACGTTCTCGGTCCAGAAGCCGTCCCGGCCGCGCACCGTGATCTTCTCCTGATCCAGGTAGCGCGCCGGGTCGTAGACGCCGGGCCGGTAGACGGTCAGCAGCGCGTCGTAGCCGGGCCGGGAGTCGATCACCTCGCCGTCGTCGTCCGTCAGCTCGATCAGCTCGTACGGCCGGCGGATCCACGCCTCCTGGTAGCCGGGCGTGACCAGCATCGGCTCGGAGACCTTCAGCCCACCGGCGGTGTAGCCGTGGAACGTGTAGCTGAACGGCGGCGCGGCCAGGCCCTGCGCGACCGCGTCGCCGGGCACGGCCAGCCGGCCGGTCTCCGGCTCACCGTCGGTGATCTCGATGAGGCCGGGCGCGTCGCGGGCCACGATCACGCCGGTCACCACCACGGCCGCGACCGTCAGCGTCGCGCTGATCAGCGCGATCCGGGTACCCAGGCGTTCCCGGCGCAGGTCACGGTCGGTGGGTGGCTGCTCGTACACGATGGAGGCTCCCGGTCTGGCTCCGCTGGTATGTCGCCGTCAGTAACGGCCGGGCCGGGGCCGGCGGTTCAAACCGGATCGAGGAATTTCCCGTCATCAGGCGACCGGGGTGGGCGGCAGCACGTCTGAGGAGGGAGAATTCCGGTCACTACCGCCTGTCGAAGGAGACCGATGGCTCCGCCCCTGACCCGGCTGACCGGCCTGTTCCGCGCCGGTCACCGGGACCACTCGCCGCTGACCAGCGCATTCTCGCTGATCATCTGCGGCCTGCTGGCCGGTGTGGTCGTGGCCGCGGCCGCTTTCCCGGTGGCAGCGATATCCGGCCTCGCCACGAAGTCCGGCATCGAGGCGTTCGACAGCCTGCCCACCGAGATCACGGTGCAGCGCACCCCACAGAACACGTATCTGTACGCGTCGGACAACAAGACGCAACTCGCCATGATCTATGACGAGAACCGCAAGGACATCGAGTACCGCGAGATGCCGCAGGTCATGCGCGACGCGATCGTCGCCGCCGAGGACCGCACGTTCTTCTCCCACCACGGCGTCGACTACAAGGGCATCCTGCGCGCGTTCCTGAACAACAAGAACAGCGAGGCCGCCACCCAGGGCGCCTCCACGCTGACCATGCAGTACGTACGGATGGCGATCTCCTACTCGGCCACCCACCCGGCCGACGTGGTCGCGGCGACCGAGGACACCACCGCCCGCAAGGCGCGCGAGGTGCGGTACGCGATGCAGGTCGAGGAGGAGATGTCCAAAGAGGACATCATCACCAACTACCTGAACATGGCACCGTTCGGCGCCGGGTCGTACGGCGTCTGGGCGGCCAGCCAGGTCTACTTCTCCAAGCAGCCCAAGGACCTCACGATCGAGGAGGCCGCGCTGCTGGCCGGCATGGTCAAGGCGCCCTCCGCGTACGACCCGACCACCGAGGAGGGCAGGAAGCTCGCGCTGGACCGGCGCAACAACTACGTCATCCCCGGCATGGTCGAGCTCGGCTTCATCACGGCCGAGGAGGGCGAGAAGGCCAAGCAGACCGAGATCAAGGTCAACGGCAAGCGCACGCCGGGCGGCTGCGTGAACACCGGCAAGAACGACTGGGGCTTCTTCTGCGACTACTTCTACCGCTGGTGGATGGACCAGGAGACGTTCGGCGCCACGCCGTACGACCGGGAGCGGCGGCTCAAGAGCGGCGGCTACCGCATCGTGACCTCGCTCGACCCGAACATCCAGAAGTCGGCCCGGGCGAACGTGGGTAAGTACGCGGCGGACGGCAACCGCAACGCGCTGATGGTCGCGGCCGTGCAGCCCGGCACCGGGCACGTGCGCGCGCTCGCGGTCAACCGGGTCTACAAGAACGACGACAAGGGCAACGAGCCGAACAGCGACCCGGCGAAGCGGCGGTCCGGCGTGCGCGGGACGTACCCGAACACCACGAACCCGATCATCACCGGCAGCCCGGACGTGGGCGGGTTCCAGGGCGGGTCGACGTTCAAGCTGTTCACGCTGGTCGCGGCGCTGGAGAAGGGCTATCCGCTGACGTACGACATCGCGTCGCCGCGGTCGTACTACGTCTCGAACTTCCCGGTCGAGCCGAACGACACCGGGCCGTGCCGCGGCCGCCCGGTCTACTGCCCGGCGAACTTCTCCTCGTCGCTGACCGGCACGTTCAACATGTGGTCCGGGTTCGGGCGGTCGGTGAACACGTACTTCGTGCCGCTGGAGGAACGGGTCGGGGCGGACAAGGTGGTCGACGCCGCGAAACGCCTCGGCATCAAGTTCCGCACCGAGAAGGACGCCGGGTACGCGGCTAACGCGTCCACCTGGGGCGCGTTCACGCTCGGCGTGTCCGACACCACGTCGCTGGACCTGGCGAACGCGTACGCGACGATCGCCGCGGACGGCCGCTACTGCGAGCCGATCCCGGTCGCGGAGATCTGGCAGGACAAGCAGAAGCTGGCCGCCGGCGACCCGCGCTGCGGTCAGGCGATCGACAAGGACGTGGCGCGCGCGGTCGCGGACGCGGCCCGCTGCCCGGTCGGCGACCGGTCCGAGACGTCGCGGTGCGCGGGCAGCACCGACCCGGGCGCGCGCGACCGGATCGGCAAGCCGGTGATCGGCAAGTCCGGCACCACGGACGGCTACCGCACGGCCGCGTTCGTGGTCAGCACGGTGCAGCTCACGGTGGCCGGCATCGTCGCCGACCCGGACAACCACAACACGTCCATGCAGGGCGGCGGCGACGCCTGGGGCGACCCGCACTCCGAGGCGGTCAACCCCGCCGTGATCAACACGCTGGCCGACGCGATGAAGGGCAAGGAGGCCAAGGAGTTCACCCCACCCAGCGAAAAGATGATCACCGGCAAGCTGGTGTCGATCCCGTCCGTGACCTGCAATTCCGAGGATGATGCGATCACCCGGCTGAAGGCGCGCGGCTTCCAGGTCCAGGTCTCCTCCGAGCGAGTCGACTCCACCTGCGCGGCCGGCCGTGTGGCCCGCACCGAGCCGGGCGACAGCACGGTCGAGGGCGGCGTGGTCGTGCTTCGCATCAGCAACGGCAACGCCCCGGCCCGCCCACCGGCCAACGGCGGCGGTGGCAACAACGGCGGCGGTGGGAACGACGACGACGGGCCGGGCCTGCCCATCCCGGACATTCCCGGGCTGCCCGATATCCCGGGTTTCCCGGACTGACCGGTATCCGGGGTGAGGGACGCCGGTGCCTCACCCCGCGGGAGACGTGATCGGGGGCGAGCCATGGGTGTTTCCGCCGCCAGGCTGATTTCCGGTGATCCCGCGGGCGCCGCCGGGCCGGCCGGATCATCCTGGTCGGCGACGCCGCGCACGGGCGCTCCGCGATCGGCGGCACGAGGATCGCGGAATTGCGCGCTTCACGTTCGGGTTCCGGCGCCGGCCGAGGACTTCGGCTCCTTCAAGCCACGGCGGGACCCGAGCCGGCGCCGCCGCCGTAGCGGGAGCCGGCGTCCCAGCCGGAGTCGGCACGCGTGCGATGCCGGGCGAGACCGGACCGGCACGGTCACTGCGGACGGACCGGTTCCGGGGTGACGGCGAGGCCGCCTCGGGAGCTGTCACGTCCGGAAGGGTCGCCCGTTCGCGGGGGCGCCGGATGGCGTTCACGCTACGCTCTGCTTTTGGATAACCACGGAACGCTAAGGTCCTCGACATGGATCGACGATCTTTGTTGCGTGCGACCGTGGCGGGCGCGGGTGGGCTGGCGCTGCCGTTCACCGCGTGGCCGGCGGCCTATGCCGCGCCGGCGCAGAACGCGGCCGGGCCGTACGGGCCGTTGCAGGCGCCGGACGCGAACGGCATCGCGTTGCCGGCCGGATTCAGCAGCCGGGTGATCGCCCGGTCGCGGCAGACCGTGCCGGGCACCTCCTACGTCTGGCACGACGCACCGGACGGCGGGGCGGTGATCCCGGACGGCAGCGGCTGGATCTACGTGTCGAACTCGGAGGTGAGCGCGTCCGCGGGCGGTGGCGCGTCGCGGATCGTCTTCGACGCGAACGGCACGGTGACCGGCGCGTCGCGGATCCTGTCCGGGACGAACATGAACTGCGCGGGCGGCAAGACGCCGTGGAAAACCTGGTTGTCCTGCGAGGAGGTGTCGCTCGGCCGGGTCTGGGAGACGTACCCGCTGGGTGGCACGGCCGTGGTCCGGCCCGCGATGGGGCGGTTCAAGCACGAGGCCGCGGCCGCGGACCCGGACCGCCGGGTCGTCTACCTGACCGAGGACGAGACGGACGGGCGGTTCTACCGATTCGTACCGTCGGTGTGGGGTGATCTGTCCGCGGGCACGCTCCAGGTTCTCGTGGCCGGTTCGGCCACCTCCGGCACGTTCAGCTGGCAGACCGTGCCGGACCCGGACGGCTCGCCGACGCCGACCCGCCGTCAGGTCAGCGGCGCGAAGTCGTTCAACGGCGGCGAGGGCTGCCACTACGCGAACGGCACGGTGTGGTTCACCACCAAGGGCGACAACCGGGTGTGGCAGGTGAACCCGGCCGCGGGCACGTACGAACTGGCCTACGACGACAACCTGGTCAGCCCGGGTACGGCGCCGCTGACCGGGGTGGACAACGTGACCGGTACGCCGTCCGGGGACCTGTTCGTGGCCGAGGACGGCGGCAGCATGGACATCTGCCTGATCACACCGGACGACAAGATCTCGGTGTTCCTGCGGGTGAGCGGCCAGAGCGCGTCGGAGCTGACCGGGCCCGCGTTCACCCCGGCCGGGGACCGGCTCTACTTCTCGTCGCAGCGCGGCACGTCCGGCTCGGCGTCCGGCGGCATCACGTACTGCGTGACCGGCCCGTTCCGGCGATGAGACGGGCCGGTCCGCAGGTCATCACACGCGGAAGCGGCACTCGGCGACGCTGAGTTTGCCCCAGACGACCGTGCGCCAGTTGCCGGTCCACTCGCCGCCGTAGCTGGCGCAGACGTGCGGGCACTTGGCGCGCGCGTCGTCGTTGTTCCACAGTGGGCCGGCCGGTACGTCCATCGTGTACTCGTCGATGCCGTCCCGGTGGACCGGCAGTTCGACCTCGACCACGCTCATCGCGCCGCCGACCACGGTCCACCACTGGCCGGTGAACGTGCCGCCGTGTGCGGCCGCGATCCACGGGCCGACTCGTTGTGCCTGGTCGTTGTTCCAGAGCGGGCCGGCCGGAATGGCGACCTTGAAGGTGCCGCCGGAGCGGACGGTCGCCCTCTCGTTCGCTTTCGGTGCCGCACCGGCCGCCCCCGCGGCGGCCAGTCCGGCGATGACGGGTGCGGTGGCGACGCCCGCCATCAGCACGCGACGGTTCATGAGAGCCTCCTCGATCTCATGCCGACGATCGTCGGCGAAGTCACCCTAACGCGCTCTCACCTGGGGAAATGCGGAACGGCGTTACGTCCTGGAGATCAACGGGCGCAACGCCTCGCCCGCGGAGGTCACAACGCCCGGTTCGTGCCCGTTCCGGATCAGGCTGATGATCACGCCGTCGACGCCGTGTGCCAGCACCTCGTCGTGCAGCACGGACGCGAGGTGGTCCGGCGTACCGGCGATCGTGATCGGCGCCCACGTCTCCGGCAGCTCCGCCATGATCCGGCTCGCCTCCGCGGCGGTCTCGGTGACCACGGCGCGGGTGAGGAAGCTGGTCGTGAGCGTGTCCGGGTCGCGGCCGATCTCCGCGCAGCGCCGGCGGAGGACGGACAGTTTGTGCGACAGGTCCGGGCGGTAGCAGTTGATGTTGTGGTGGTCGGCGTAGCGGGCGGAGAGCCGGAACGTCCGCTGCTCGCCGCTGCCTCCCAGCATGATCGGTACGGTCGGGCGCAGCCGCGGGTTGTTGATCGCGTCCCGGGTGCGGTACCACGCGCCGTCCACCGTGGGCCGCTCGCCGCGCAGCATCGGGCCGATTATCTGCAGTGCCTCGTCCAGCCGGGCGAACCGGTCGGTCCAGGTGCCGAACGCGAAGCCGTAGTCCTCGTGCTCGCGCGCGAACCAGCCGGCGCCGAGGCCGAGCACCGCACGCCCACCGGAGATCACGTCGAGCGTCGTGACGGTCTTCGCGAGCAGGGCGGGATTACGGTACGTGTTGCCGGTGACCAGCGTGGACAGCTGCACGGTGCGCGTCTCGCGGGCCAGGGCGGCCAGCGTCGCGTACGCCTCCAGCATCGGCTCCTCGACCGGTGCGATCGCCGGCAGCTGATACATGTGGTCCATCACCAGCACGGTGTCGAACCCGGCGGCCTCGGCGTCGCGGGCCTGCCGCGCGACCGTGCCGAAGATGCCGCCGGGCGCCACGCCGGGATAGCTGAAACTCGGGATCTGGTAACCCAGCCGGATCGTCACGCTGCGTGCCTCCCGCTCAATGTAAGAGACCTCTTACACTGCTAATGTAAGAGACCCTTAACACCAAGGGCAAGTGGGGGTACGAGGCATGGCGCGCGGCTATCACCACGGTGACCTGCGGGCCGCGCTGGTGCGGGCGAGCCTTGAGGAACTGGCCGAGGGCGGGCCGGGCGCGTTCTCGGTGGCCCGGGTCGCGCGGCGGCTCGGGGTGAGCACGGCCGCGCCGTACCGGCACTTCCCGGACCGGGAGCATCTGCTCTCCGCGGTCGCGGCCACGGCGGCGCGGGATCTGGCGGCCGAGGTCGCGGCGGCGGCGGACGCGGCCGGGACGGACCCGGTGAGCCGATTCGCGGCGGCGGGTGCGGCGTATCTGCGCTTCACCGTCCGTACCGGCGCGGGATTTCTGATGATCTTCTCGACCGAGGTGTCCGGCGTGGACGACCCGGCGCGCACGGCCGCCACGAGGGCGCTGATGAGCGGCTGGATCGAGCTGGTCACCGCGACCGGCGACCGGCCGATGCAGGACTCGCTGCACCTGATCGAGGAGCAGATCGCGCTCGCCCAGGGTTACGCCGCGCTCTACACCCAGGGCTTCTTCCGCCGGTCGTCGGTGCCGGTGGAGGAGATCGCGGACCGGGTGACACTGGGCAGCCGGCGCCTGGTCACCGGCGCCTGAGAGCCTACGGCGGCGGGGCGGCGCCCGGTCGTGGCGCCACTCCCGCCACCGGCACCGCTCCCGCCACCGGCACCGCTCCCGCCACCGGCACCGCTCCCGCCGGCGGCGCGGCCCCAGCGGTGCGGCGCCGTGCGTCCGCACTCACCACGACCGGCGGCCGCCGGTCCCCCGCGGCGACGCCCGGGATGCCGTGGTCATGTGCACCGGCGGCGGGGCGTCGTGGACGCGGGATTTCCGCACCATCGCGGTCCGCACACAAAACAACAATTACGAAATGGACCGACACCTGTTGCCACACGATCCATCGTCATGCTTGATTGTTTCTGAGTGTTTCCGGCCTGTTGCACGCCGGATCGCACGACGCCCCCCGTGAGAAGGGAAAGCGTACGGATGAAGGCATTCACCGCGCTGGTCGCCGCCCTGGTCGCGGTCACCGGCTCACCCGCGGTCGCCGCTCCCCCACCCGCCCGGTGGCAGCCGGGCACCCCGCCGATCGCGACACCGTGGACGGACGACGTCGGCCCGCACCACGCGCTCCCGGAATACCCGCGGCCGCAGCTCACCCGCGCCCGCTGGCAGAGCCTGAACGGCGTGTGGGAGTTCGCCGCCGCCACCGCCGGGCAGGCACCGCCGACCGGGACCACGCTGGCCGAGCGGGTGCTCGTGCCGTACCCGATCGAGTCCGCGCTCTCCGGCATCCAGCGCTCCGAGGACCGGATGTTCTACCGGCGCACGTTCACCGTGCCGGCCGGCTGGCGGGTCGGCGGCGACCAGCGGCTGCGGCTGCACTTCGGCGCGGTGGACTACGACGCGACCGTCTGGGTCAACGGCGTCCCGGTCGCCACGCACCGCGGCGGGTACGACGCGTTCAGCGCGGACGTCACGGACGCGCTCACCGGGCGCGGCCCGCAGGAGATCATCGTCGGCGTCGAGGACCTCACGGACGCGACCTGGCAGCCGGTCGGCAAGCAGCGCAACACGCCGGACGCGGGCATCTTCTACGTCGGCGCGTCCGGCATCTGGCAGAGCGTGTGGATGGAGCCGGTGCGGCGCGGCGCCGTGGACCAGCTGCTGATGACCCCGGACGTCGGCGCCGGCGTGCTGAGGCTGACCCCGCGGATCACGGCACCGGCCGGGCTGACCGTCGAGGCGGTTGCGAGGCAGGGCAACCGGGTGGTCGGGCGCGCGAGCGGGGCCGCCGGCGGTGAACTGCGCGTCCCCGTGCCGAAGGCGAAGCTCTGGTCTCCTGACTCACCGTTCCTGTACGACCTGTCCGTGCGGGTGCTCCGCGGCCGTACCGTGATCGACGACGTGGGTTCGTATTTCGGGATGCGCGAGGTCGGCAAGACCGTCGGCGCGGACGGGAAGCTGTATCAGACGCTGAACGGGAAGATCCTGTTCAACCTGTCCACGCTCGACCAGGGCTACTGGCCGGACGGCATCTACACCGCGCCGACCGACGAGGCGCTCCGGTTCGACATCGCACAGACCAAGCGGCTCGGCTTCAACACGATCCGCAAGCACATCAAGGTCGAGCCGGACCGCTGGTACTACTGGGCTGACCGGCTCGGCCTGATGGTGTGGCAGGACATGCCGTCGATGCGGACCGGTGGTACTCCTCCGGTCGAGGCGCAGGCCGAGTTCGAGCGCCAGCTGCACGAGATCGTCGACGAGAAGAGGTCGTGGACCTCGATCGTCACCTGGGTGCCGTTCAACGAGGGCTGGGGCGAGTGGGACCGTGCGGCCACCGGCCGGATCGCGGACGCGGTCAAGGCGCAGGACCCGACCCGGATCGTCAATGCGCACAGCGGCGTGAACTGCTGCGCGTCCAAGGGCGACTCCGGGCGCGGCGACATGATCGACTGGCACGACTACGTCGGGCCGGCCGCCCCCCAGCCGGACGCGAACCGGGTCGCCGCCGACGGCGAGCACGGCGGCTTCGGCCTCGAGGTGCCCGGGCACATGTGGTACCCGGACGGGCACGCCTACGAGATGACGCCGGACAGCGAAACCCTCACCCGGCGGTACGTGGAGAACCAGGCCGATCTGCTGCGCGCGGCGGAGCGGTGCGGTCTCTCCGGGTCCGTCTATACCCAGATCACCGACGTGGAACACGAGGTCAACGGCTTCTACACGTACGACCGGGCGGTCGAGAAGATGGACTTCGCCGCGGTCGCGGAGATCAACGAGCGGATCATCGCGTCGGTGGACGGCAGCGGGGCCGGCGCTCCCGCACCCGGGACGCCCGGGCCGGCCGGCGTGGGCCACTGGCCGCTCGACGGCGACGTCACCGACGCGGTCGGCGATCATGACGGCTCGCCGGCCGGCGACCCCGCGTGGACGGACGGGCACTCCGGTCAGGCGCTGCAGCTCGACGGCGCCGGGCAGTACGCGGAGACGGCCGGGCCGGTGCTGGACACCACCGGCAGCTACACCGCGTCCGCCTGGGTCCGGCTGGACAGCCTCGGCGGCTGGGCGACCGCGGTCGGCCAGGACGGTACCCACCGCAGCGCGTTCTTCCTGCAGTTCTCCAGCGCGGACAACCGGTTCGCGTTCTCGTTCGCCGGCGGGCGCGCGCTGGCCCCGGACGTGCCGGAGACCGGGCGCTGGTACCACCTGACCGGCGTCCGGGACGTGGCCGAGGGCACCATCACGCTCTACGTCGACGGGCAGCGGACCGGCAGCATCAACGCCTGCCACGGCGACGCCTCCAGCGGGCCGCTGACCATCGGCCGGGCCCGGTACAACGGTGGGCCGGTCGACTTCTGGCGCGGTGCGATCGACCAGGTGCGCGTCTACGATCGGGCACTCTCGGCCGCCGAGGTGGCCACCCTGTACTCGTCGACCAAGTGAGTTTCGGTGGTCCGGAACGTGCAAATTGCGCGTTCCGGACCACCCCACACCGCCTCGGTCGTTGGAACCTTCAGATTCCCCCCTCGGCTCTGGAGGTACCCGGATTGGCCCCTGGTGAGGTGCCGCTGCGGCGTAGCGCGTACGCCACGTCGAACGTGGAGGAGGCGCACGCCGCGATGCGCCGCGTCTACTTCGACTTCGCCGCGCGCGTACCGCCCGGGCTGACCGACTTCAGCTACCAGGTCCACTCGGTCGACAGCGGCGTCATCGGGCTCGACCGCATGCGCTACTCCACCACGCTCGACCTCGCCACCGCGCCGGTCGGGTACGTGCACGCCACGTACGTCCTGCACGGCGACCTCACGGTCCGCTCCGGCGGCGAACAGGTCCACGTCACCGCCGGCGACCTGGTGCTGGTGCCGCCCGGCCAGCGCTTCCAGGGACGCCTGGTCGACTTCGACGTACGGATCCTGCGGTTGCCGCTGACCACGGTCGCCCACGCGGCCGCGGCTCGCTGGGGGACGGCACCGGCCGACTTCGCGTTCCGCTCGATGCTGCCGATCTCCGCGCCGCTGGCCCGGTACTGGCGGGAGACGCTCACGTACCTGCACCGGGTGGCACTCAACCCGGACACGGCGCTGCCCAGCGCACCGGCGCACGCGGCCATCGTCGACCTGGCCGCGGCGGCGACGGTCGCAACGTTCCCGAGCACGGCCACGACGGCCTGCTACCTGCCCGGGCCCGGGGAGACCGGACCGGGGGCGGTCCGGCGGGCGATCGCCTACCTGGAGGAACACGCGGCGGAGGCGACGACGCTGGCCGACGTGGCGGCGGCGGCGCGGACCGGGCCGCGCGGGTTGCAGGCGGCGTTCCGGCGGCACCTGGACACCACGCCGATGGCGTATCTGCGGCGGATCAGGCTGGAACGGGCGCACCGCGAGTTGCAGGCGGCGGATCCGGCCCAGGGCGCGACGGTGGGGGCGATCGCGCGGCGGTGGGGTTTCACCCATCTCGGCCGCTTCGCGGCGGCGTACCGGGACGAGTACGGCACGTCCCCGGCGGAGACGCTGCGCTCCGGCTGACCGCATGCGTGTCGGGGCAGCCGGTCCCTGGTGAGTCCCGCCGGTCGTGCAGCGCCGGCCGGTGCGGTCCGGCCCAGCACCCGCCCGTCGTCCGTCAGCAGCAACGGGACCGCCACATCAGCTCCTCACCACCGGCGGCGACCAGGTCGCGGGCCGGGCCGACGTGGTACCGGGAGGTCCGGAACGCCACCCGGCGGGCGGCCCGGCCGATCGCCCTCAGGTCTGACCGGCGGCCGCCCAGGGGCCGCGGGCGGTCGACGGAGCAGACCTGCGGCGCGTCCGCGCGGCGGAACCCGAGGTAGGCGGAGAGCAGCTCGGCCTCGGCATCCGGGTAGTCGGCCACCCAGTACGACGCGGCCGGCACGAGGAGCAAGCCGCCCACGCTGCCGACGGTCGCGCCGACGGCCGGTAGCGTCTCCGCGGACAGTGGCGGGCTGCTCGGATCCAGGCGGCGCGGTCGGACCGGGTCACGGCCCCGGCGCTCCGGGCCCGATGCCATCGGGCGCGCAGCGTCACGGCTGCCCGAACGGATATGACGCTCGCGAACCATGGGCCAGATACCGCTGATGAAGACCAGCGCCTCATACGATGGTCGCCGTGCTGGGGGTGCACCGGGCTTGGCTGCGCCGGCGGTTCGACGCGATCGATGACGCGGGATACCGGGGCGCTCTCGATGACGCGGACTTCGCCTACACGTGGGACAACTTCGCCGACGTCCGGGAGTTCTTCCGGCACGCCGCCGACGCCGGGCGGGCGGTGCTCTTCACCGCGACCTGAACGGCGGAGGAGCCCGCCGCGACAGCGGCTGCTCGTGGACGGCCGCCGGGGCCGCTTCTCGGATCGGGCGATCATCGGGCGGGCGCCGCGGATGGCCTGTTCGGTGGCTGGCCGAAGGCCCCGGTGCGGCCGGGAGGGGCCGCACCAGGGATCGACGGGGTCAGACCGGCTTGTGGGCGCCGATCTCGGTCTCGCTGACCCGGGTCGGTTCCAGCACGCGGTGCAGGAACGTCTTCGTGCGCTCCTCGCGGGGGTTGCCGAAGACCTCCGCGGGCGGGCCCTGCTCGACGACCACGCCGCCGTCCATGAAGACCACCCGGGAGGCGACCTCGCGGGCGAACGCCATCTCGTGCGTGACCACCAGCATGGTCATGCCCTCGGCGGCCAGGCCGCGCATGACCGCGAGGACCTCGCCGACGAGCTCCGGGTCGAGCGCGGAGGTGGGCTCGTCGAAGAGCATCAGCTGCGGGTCCATCGCCAGTGCGCGGGCGATCGCCACGCGCTGCTGCTGGCCGCCGGAGAGCTGGGCGGGGTAGGCGCCGGCCTTCTCCGCCAGGCCGACCCGCTCGAGGTTGAGCGTGGCGATCCGGTTCGCCTCGGCGCGGGAGCGCTTCAGCACGCGGCGCTGGGCGATCGTCACGTTCTCCCGGACGGTCAGGTGCCCGAACAGGTTGAACTGCTGGAACACCATGCCGATCCGGCGCCGGACCGCGTCGATGTCGCAGTCCGGGTCGGTGACCTCGACCCCGCCGACGTGGATGGTGCCGGACGTCGGTGTCTCCAGCAGGTTCACGCAGCGCAGCAGCGTGGACTTGCCGGAGCCGGACGGGCCGATCACGCAGACGACCTCGCCGGGCTCGACCGCGAGGTCGATGCCCTGCAGGACGGGCAGCTTGCCGAACGACTTGTGCAGGCCGAGGATGTCGATCGTGGACATGGCCGTCACCTCTCCCTCGCGGCACGCCGCTCCAGCCCGCGGACCAGCTGCGACAGCGGCAGCGTGATCAGCAGGTAGAGCAGGCCCGCCACGACCAGCGGCGTCGGGTTGACGCGGGTGTTGAGCGCGTCACCGGCGAACTTGGTCAGCTCGATCGTCGTGGAGGTCACGCCGAGCACGTACACCAGCGAGGTGTCCTTGGTCAGCAGGATGATCTCGTTGGTCAGCGGCGGGATGACGATCCGGAACGCCTGCGGCAGGATGATCGAGATCATCGCCCGGGCGTGCGACATGCCGAGCGTGCGCGCGGCCTCGAGCTGCCCCTTCGGGACGGCCTGGATGCCGGCGCGCAGCGTCTCCGCCATGTACGCGGCCGCGGTCAGGCCGAGGCCGAGCGTGACCGAGCCGTAGACGCCGCCCGGGATCTCCCGGTCCGGGAACGCCAGCGGTACGCCGTAGCCGACCATGAACAGCACCAGCAGCGCGGGCAGGCCACGGAACAGCTCGATGTAGGCGGTCGCGAACCAGCGGTACGGCAGGATCGACGACAGCCGCATCAGCGCCAGGATCAGGCCCAGCACCAGGCCGAACGCGAATGCGAGCAGTGTGTAGAGGATGGTGTTGCGCAGCGCGACCGTGATGGCCTCGGGGAACATGCCCTGCGCGATGTCGAGCCGGAAGAACGCGTCCGACAGGGTCGCCCAGTCCGCGGCGGCCACCACGGCGAGGATGACCAGCGCGAAAACCAGATAGCCGGCGGTACGGACGAGCCGTTGCCGCCGGCGTCGAGTGAGCTTCATGAAGGTGGTCAGGCGGCCGGCTTGGCGCCGATCCAGGTCGCGTAGATCTGGTCGTAGGTGCCGTCGGTGCGCGCCGCGGCCAGCGACTCGTTCACGGCCTTGAGCAGCTCGGCGTTGCCCTTCTTGACCGCGAAGCCGTACTGCTCGCCGGTGTCGAAGCCGGCCGCGACCTCGACCTTGCCCGGGTTGTTCTTGATGTACTCGTTCCAGACCGGCAGGTCGTTGACGGCCGCGTCGACCTGCTTGGTGGCCAGCGCCTGCTGCTGCGCGGCCAGGTCCTTGTACGAGACGACCTCGATGTCCAGGCTCTTCTCCGCGACCTGGGTCTTGATGTAGTCCTCGCCGGTGGTGCCGCCCTGCACGCCGACCCGCTTGCCGGCCAGCTCGTCCAGCGTCTTGACCGTGGTGCCGGTGAGCACGGCGAGCGCCTGGGTGGCGTCGAAGTACGGGTCGGAGAAGTCCAGCACCTGCTTGCGCTCGTCGGTGATGGTCATGCCGGCCGCCGCGATGTCGCACTTGCCGGCGTTGAGGTCGGAACCGGACTTGATGCCCTCGAACGGCGTGTCGACGATCTCCTGGGTCACGCCGAGCTTCTTCGCGACCAGGTCGACCAGCGCGACGTCGAAGCCGACGACCTTGCCGGTGTCGTCCTTGGCCTGGAACGGCGCGTACGGCAGGTGCGTGCAGGTGGTCAGCGCACCGGCCTTGACCAGCGCGACGCCGCCCTCGGTGGTGCCACCGGTGTCCTCCTTGGCGCAGCCGGCGAGCCCGCCGACGACCAGCGCGGCGGCGGTCGCCAGCGTGGCGACCCGGCGCGAGTTCCCGAACGACTTCATGCTTCATCTCCCCAGGTTCCGGCCCGCACGCCCGGCGGGTCGAGCCACATTAATCCAGAGTTATCCGCCCGGCAACAGAGAAGATCATCATGTGATGGCGGCGAGACGTGACCGTGCACACACTTTCCGCTTCCATGCGTTACGACCTGGACGCGGTCTTCGGCGGCGGCGTGCCGCTCGGTGCCGGTGGCGGCATCGGCACGGAGCACTGGTTCGGCGTCGAGCCGATGACCGGCCGGGACCTGTTCGCGATCGTGCTGCCCGGCGCGCGCACCTCGCTGCTGGTCGGCGTGGGCGCCACGCTGCTGGTCGGCGTGGGCGCCACGCTGCTGGTCGGCGTGGGCGCCACGCTGGCCGGGGTCGCGCTCGGCGCCACGGCGGGCTTCGCCGGCGGCTGGTGAGACGCGCTCGCCTCCCGTACCACGGATGTGGTCTTCGGTTTTCCGGCTCTGATTTTCATTGTCACGCTCAGCGCGGTGGCGCCGCCGGGGATCCCCCGGCTGCTTCTGGTAGTGCTGGTGGTCGGCTCCTTCGGCTGGCCGCCGATCGCCCGGGTGGTGCGTGCGCAGACGATCGCGCTGCGGCAGCGCACGTTCGTGGTCGCCGCGGTCGCGCTCGGTGCCCGGCCCCACCGGTTGCTGTGGCGGCACGTGCTGCCGAACCTGCTGCCCAGGGTGCTGGTCTTCGGCACCATGCTGGTGCCGTCGATGATCGGCATGGAGGCCGCGCTGTCGATCGCGCACCGGGTGGCGGTACTGCACCGCGGGCGGGTGGTCGAGGAGGGCGCGACCGGGAGGTGCTGACCGCGCCGGCCCATCCGCACACCCAGCGGCGGCCGGCGGCGGCCGGCGGCGGCCCCGGTCCCAGACCCGCGGCGGCAGCGGGCCCGGCAAGGCTGCCGCTTCCTGAGCAAGCGCTTCATGAGCAAGGCTTCCGGGTGCCGGTTTCGGGCGCCGGGTCTCGGGCGCCGGGTCCCGGCCGCCAGATTTCCGGCCGCCAGATTTCCGGCCGCCAGATTTCCGGCCGCCAGATTTCCGGGCGCGTTTTGGGCGCGGCAGCGCGGGTCCCCGGGTTGCGGGAGCCCGCGCTGCCGGTCGAAGTCAGTTCGGCGTGTTCGCCTCGCTGATCATTTCCTGGATCGCGGCGCGCAGCTCGGGCAGCGGTGCCGCCTCGGCCGTCGTCGCGGTGCGGGCCGCCGGCGGGGTGCGGACCGGGCCGGCCACCGGGTGGACCTCGGTCTCGCCCGGCAGCGGGATGCCGGGGCAGGTGACCGAGCCGGGGCGCGAGTTGTGCAGCAGGAACACGTTGACCATGCCGTCCACGCACGGGTTGCCGTCGAGCGCGTACTGGCCGTGGAACGGCGCGTCGTCGACCGAGATCATGCTGACGCCGGGGGCGGCGCGGACCGCGGACCGGGCCTGCTCGTAGCCGGTCTGCGGGTCGAACTCGCTCTGCACGACCAGGATCCGGCCGGTCACCTGCGCGGGCAGCTGCGGCAGCCGCTGACGTGGGGCGTCGGACCAGAAGCCGCACGTCTCGCTGATGCCGTACTGCCAGCCGAACAGCGGGAACTGCGGACCCTGCTGGTCACTGAGCCGCTTGTACCAGGTGGCCGAGCGGGTCGGCTGGTCGTTGCAGGCGACCGCGAACCGGGTGGTCGGCACCAGCGCGTAGTCCGCCGGGTCGTCGGCGAGCGCCTTCGCGGCCGCCTCCGGGGTGAGCGCGCTCAGCGGCACGCCGAACCGCTCCCGGGACACCGCGTCCAGCTGCGGCGCGAGGTCCGAGCCGGTCAGCGCCGGGGTCTCGCCGTCGGCACCGGCGACCGCCATCACCAGCACGGCCGCGGCCAGGACCCAGGCGAACGGCGAACCGAGGCCGACGAACGCGGCGTCGTAGTCGTCCGGGCTCACGCCGTTGGCGGCGAACCAGGCCCGGCCGCGCTCCCAGTTCGCGGCCGCCTCCTCGGGCGTCGCGCCGACCTCGGCCGGGAACTGCCGGGTCACCCAGGGCAGGAACGTGTCGTCGAACAGGCGCTGGTTGATCGGTGGCCACGCCTCGAACGCGGCCTGCAGCCGGCCCTGGAAGTCGACGCTGGAATCCAGCACCATCTTGCCGGTGCTGGCCGGGAACAGCGACGCGTACTTCGCGCCGAGCCAGGTGCCGTACGAGTAGCCGAGGTAGTCCAGCTTCGGCTCGCCGAGCAGGAGCCGGATCAGCTCCATGTCGTGCGCGGTCTGCCAGGTGGTGATGAACGGCGCGAGCGCCTCGCTCTGGCAGGCCTCGGCGATCGCGCGCGGCGTCTTCTGGTGCTCGGTGATGCTCTCCGCGGAACGGTCCCGGGCGTCCAGGTCGGTGCGCTGCGAGATCCGGTCGAGCGGCACCTCACAGGTCTCCGGGTCGAAGCCGCCCTCCTGGCCGGTGCCGCGCGGGTCCATGCCGATCAGCGCGTACCGTTCGTGCAGCTGTGGCTGGATCGCGGCGATCGCGCCGGGCAGCGACGTGCCCTGGCCGCCGGGACCACCGGGGTTGAGCAGCATCGAGCCGAGCTTGTCACCGCTCGCGGCGACCCGGCTGATCGAGAGCTGAAGCGTGCGCCCGTTGCCCGGCGCGGCCCAGTCGCGGGGCACCGTGATCAGCGCGCACTCCGCGGGAACCACGCCCTCCAGCTGCTCGAACGCGCACTCCCCCCAGGTCACCTCCTGATCGGCGAAGGCGTCGAACGGGCCGGCCGCGTTCGCCGGGACACCGGTCCCGGTGAGCACGAGCGCCGTGGTGAGGACGATTGCCGCGCCGGCGGTCGGTCTGCGCACAGGCAGTCCTTTCGTGGCAGGGATCTGACCCGCTCGATCCCAGCACCCGATTCATCGCCCGTCTACGATGCTTGCGCGCACGTAGTACTTTCGGCCGATATGGGGAGACCGATGCCGATCCGGGTCCTGGTGGCCGACGACCAGAGCCTGGTCCGCACCGGACTGCGGCTCATCCTCGACGCGGAGCCGGACATCGAGGTGATCAGCGAGGCGGCCGACGGTGAGTCCGCGGTTCGGCTGGCCCGTCTCCTGCGCCCGGACGTGACGCTGATGGACATCCGCATGCCCGTGCTGGACGGCGTGCGCGCCACCGAGCTGCTGGCCGGGCCGCAGGTCGCCGACCCGCTACGGGTGGTCGTGGTGACCACCTACGACGTGGACGAGTCCGTCTACGCCGCGCTGCTCGCCGGTGCCTGCGGTTTCCTGCTCAAGGACGCCGGCGCGCGCTGGCTGCCCGAGGCCGTCCGCGCCGCCGTCAACGGCGAGGCCGTCGTCTCCCCCTCGGTCACCGTCCGCCTGCTGCGCCACTTCACCCGCGACGCCGCCCGGATCGCCGGGCCGCCGGACCTGCCGGTCACCGCCCGCGAGCTGGACGTCGTCCTCGCGGTCGCCCGCGGCCGGACCAATGCCGAGATCGCCGGTGACCTGCGCATCTCACTGTCCACGGTGAAGACGCACCTGGCCAGCCTGCAGACGAAGCTCGCGCTCCGCAACCGTACCGAGATCGCGATCTGGGCCTGGCAGAACGGCCTGGTCGGTCGCGGCGCGCACGATTAGGCCCGCGTTCGGCGTGCGTCTTCTCTCCGAGACGTCGGCCGACGGCGTCCGCGCTCGATCAGGTCGGCGGTCGCGGGCGGGTCGGCGACCTCGATGACCAGGCGGGCGTAGTCGTCGTCGAGTTCGACCGCCACGGCCCGGGTGGCGTCGCGGACGTCGCGGAACACCCGCTCACCGTCCCGGTGGACGGTGCCGGCCGTGATCACACCGGGGCGCCGACAGCGAACGAGGCCGCTCAGCTCTGTGTGATCACCAGCGGCGAAGACTTGTCCGGAAGCGTTGGGCGGGTCGTGCACCCGGCCGGCCGCGTAGGCCGGTTCGGCACCTGCGGTCGGCGTGCCGCGGCGGCCATACGCGGCCAGCGCCTCGGCGGGAACGGGGGCGACAGAGCCGGGGAGCGAGGATCTGCTCGACGGCGTCGGCCCGGGCCTGGGCGAGCAAGGGAAAGTAGCCGCCGCAATGGCCGCGCACGTTTCCGGTCATGTCGAGCCTCCAGTCGCGTCTGCCGTACCAAGGCGTTGCTGTCCGTCGATTGTGGGACTGCGCAGCCGTGGTCTCCCGAACGCGTGAATCTCGCGCGGACCTCTCACGTTCGGTCCGTTCGGGCGTTGGGAGATCCGTGAACTCGTACGAATACCTGGACACCGCCGTTGATCCCGCCGAGATGCGCCGGCTCGATGCCGTCCGCCGTTATGTGCTCGTCGACCAGCCGGTGGAGGATGCCTACGACCGGATCGCGTTCCTGGCCGGCGCGATCTTCGACACCCCGATCGCCACGGTGTCACTGGTGGAACAGGACCGGGTGTGGCTCGCGGCCTGCCAGGGGCTGACCGGGGTCCGGTCGCTGGGGCGCGAACCGGGGCTGTGCGCGTCGGTCATCGCGCAGGACGACACGTATGTGGTGACGAACGCGGCCCGGGACCCGCGGACGCTGGAACATCCGCTGGTCCGGGGAGAGCTCGGCCTGCGATTCTACGTCGCGGCCCCGATCCGCACCCACGACGGTTACCGGCTCGGCACGGTCAACGCGATCGACAGCCGCCCGCGTACGGCCACGGCGCGGCAGCTGCGGGCGCTGGAACATCTGGCTTCGATGGTCTCCGACGAGCTGGAGATGCGGCTGCGGCTGATCCGTAACACGGCGGGGCGCTGAACCGGCACGCTGTGTTCTCGCCGGCGGGCCCGGCTCGACGGGCTGGGACGGGTGGGGCAGCAGTGCGGGGCGGCTGATCACGGTTGTCGCAGGGCTTCAGAAGCGGCGCACGCGGTGCATGGCGTGTTCGAAGGCCGCGCGGGTCATCGGCAGTGTCGGGCTGGAGGCCATCAGCATCAGGTCCTCCCGCCAGGTCGTGGTGCCGTCGAGGAAGCGGAGCACACGGTCGGCCGGGTTCCGGTCGAAGAGCCGGTCGAAGAACGCCACGCCATCGGTCAGACCTCGGTCCAGCGCCCGCAACTGCACCGCATCCATCCACAGATGCCGCGCCGGATACGGCGGCGCGGGCACCGGCGGACGCCCGTCCGCCAGCGCCCGCGCGATGTCGTCTGCCTGCCGCGCCATCGCCGAGAAGGTGTACCCGGTCGACGGCCGCGTCGCCCCGCCCGCCGTCCCGAGCCGCACCACGCGCGGCGACGGACGGGGCACGAACGGCCCGTCCGTCATCGGGATCACGCCTTCCTCGACCTCCCGCACCCGCAGTGCGCCCAGGTCCAGACCGAGCAGCCCCGCGTACGTACGCAGCGCCGCGTCGTAGGCCGCACCGCTCAGCGTCGCCGGCGAGAACTCGGTGTACTCGATCAGCGCGAACCGGTCGCTGACCGGCAGCACATAGCCGAACGAGATCCCCCGCTCCGGCTGCGGCGTCCGAAAGTCCATGAGCACGGCCCGCCCCGGCTCGAACGTGGGCCTGTCCGACTCCAGCCACCACCCCCGGAAGTGCTGCAGCCACGTGGTCAGCCCCGGCCGCTCCGGCTTCCGCGGCCGCGAGTCGAGCACCCACGCGGCCCGTACCAGCGGCACACCGTCCGGGCTCGTGACCGTGACGCGCTCCCCGTCGTCCTCCACCGCCCCCGCGGGCGCGGTGACCCGGACCGCATCCAGGCGCTTCTCCGCATCACCCGCCAGCTCGTACAGCGGCGCGGACCGCAACATCGCGTACCGCAACGGCGCCAGCCTCAGGACCCGTCGCCGCGCCGGTGTGACCACGTCGACCTCATCCCAGCTCGCGCTGAGCAACGGATCGAGAAACGTCCCCGGCTCCCCCCAGAACGCCCACGTCCGATCCTGCCCCCGCTTGTGCACCGGATCGACGATCGCCACCCGCAGCCCGTCCACCCCGGCCCGCCCGAGCGCCGCCAACAGCAGCGAGGCCGCTCCCCCACCACCCACCAGGGCGACGTCCACATCAGTGATCACCTGGCTAGCCTGCCGCCCCGACCACCGCACGTCAAAGCGCGCGAGTCAACGCACGAGCGCCTGCGATAAAAGCAACGCGCACCACGAGGGTTTCGGCAGCCCGACCCGATGCCGAAGCCCTAAGGGGCACGAAGCCAACCGATCAGCGGTCAGGTTCCCCCCTCACCGGAAACCATGCAATCCGCCACTCTGACAACCGGAACAGCTTGGCGACGTCATCCAAGTCAGCCGCCCAATAGTCACCACCAGCGGAAGGATTGGCAAGGTTATCGACAAGAACTACATGATAGCCCCCGGTAGATTCTTCGTCAGATTGAACCCTGATAAAAAAGCCCTCATTCTCGCCAGCTTCTATGAGGCCGTACCGATCAACCGGGATTTCCTCCATAAAAGTCAACTCATCAGCGGTACATGGTTATTTGCGATTGGCTTACCAACATCGTCAAACAGCTCAAAGTGCACGTGGGGTATATTTGGCCAGTGCCCTTTCCCCTGAACTGAGGCGGGATCCATCCGGAACCCCCTTCTGCCGTTACGAAACACTCCCGGCGCAACTTCCCGAGCACCATCTCCCAGGAAGGCACGACCGGTGGCCATGGCATCCTTCATCGTAATCTTATGGCGGCTTATAAAACTAGCGGAGAACTTCTTCGAGGTGCGGTTCACGAAACGCTCGCCGTGCTCTACGGTCTCGTCGATTATATCCTGCCGGACCTCGCCGCAGTTGTGTACGAGCACGGGGCTATTTCCGGCGAGCACATAATACGTGTGCACGTCAGCGACCGTGAGGTTATGAACGGTGGACCGTCGCTCCGTCCACAGCTCAATCGAGACGATCTGGACGAAGGAACCTGAAGCCGTCCGCAGCCACTGGCCTCGCTCAAGGTTCCCGGCCGTCACCCACCTGCTCAACTCCGGAAGCCAGAAGGGATGGCCATCGGTTGCGGTGATCTCAGCGACCTCAGTTCCGTCGCCGCCGTCCACATCGACCGAGATTCTGACCAGTCGCTTCTCGCCGACCCCCGTAATGAGAGCAGCCACCGCTTCGGCTTGCGTCACACCGGTTTCCGGATCGGTGGCCACCACCAGGTCTCCGAGTTCGACATCCTCGATCGATTTCGCCGAACCGTCCGCCATCAGCACACCAGCGTCCGGCACAAAACTATTGCAGTCACTGGGTTTGCGGCCGGCGGCCTTGACCGGTTTCTTAGCCTCATTTGTGGCGCTCTTGGCTGCGGCTTTGGCTTCGGTGGATGCGGCCTTTCCGGATTGCTGGGCTGCTGTCTTGGCGCCCTGGCCGACGGCTTTGGCACCGGCCTTGACGGCGGCGCCGACGGCTTTGCCGATGCCGGCGCCGACGACGGCGGAGGCGGCGCCGATGGCGGCGGCGCCGAAGTAGCCGCCCACGCTGCGTTTGTCGGGTGGGGTGGTGAAGTGGTATTCGGCGGCGCCGATGACGGCGCCTACGGCGACGGCGCAGGCCACTGCGGCGGCGCCGGCGGTGACGATGCCGCAGCCGATGCCGGCGGCGACGCTGACGGCGACCGTGATGATGGTGGCCTTGTGTTCGGCGACGAAGTTGCCGACGGCCTTGGCGGTCTTCTTGCCCTTGCAGATCAGGTCGAAGGTGCCGCACTTCTTGGGCTTCGGGGACGGCTGGGACTTGGCGGGGGTCGTCTGCGGTGGTGGCGAGCTGGAGACGGTGGGTGGGCCGTACCACTCCTCATCGGTCATCGGGCGCAGGCCGTCGGGGTCGCTCGACGAGGTCGGCGCGTTGTTGGCGTAGGAGTAGCCGTTCATCTGCTGGGGGTCGGCCGGATCGATGATCGGATCGACGCTGATGAAGCGGCCGGTGACCGGGTCGTACTCGCGGGCGCCGAGATGGGTCAGGCCGGTGGCGGCGTCCTTCGTGCCGCCGACGAAACCCTTCTCGCCGGGCCAGGAGGCGGGGGCGGTGCCGCGCTGCTCGCCGTACGGCGTGGAGTAGCGGCGCTGAATCGAGAGATCGCTTGCCTTGATCGCCATGGCATTGGTGCCGTGGTGGTCGGCGGCGAGCCAGTAGAGGGTGTGGGTGCCGCCGCCGGAGGTGCGAACGGCGACCGTACGGCCCTGGTGGCTGTAGTAACGGGTGCAGGTGACGGCGGCACCACCGGCGGCCATGAACAGCTCGTCGGGGCCGAGGTAGAGCGTGGTGCCGGTGTCGTCGCGGCGGAGCAGGCGGACGCCGTTGGCGTCGTAGACGAAACTGGTCGTCTTTCCGGCCTCGGTGACCGTGGCGAGGCGGCCCTCGGTGTCCCACTCGAGGTTCTGGGTGGTGCCGGCGATGTTGCGGGTGAGGGTGTTGCCGGCGGTGTCGTAGGTGTACAGGTCCTGGCGGCTGCCGCCGGGGCCGGTGGTGGTGACGGAGCGCAGCGTGTGCGGCTGGGCGGTGCCGGCCGCGGGGTAGGTTGAGGTGGCGACGGTGTTGCCGGCGGTGGCGTGGCTGGTCTGGGTGAGGCGGTTGCCGGTCTTGTCGTGGGTCCAGGACTGGTAGTAGGGGGCCGGACCGCCGAGCGCGGACGCGGACGGGGCGGTCGTGCAGTTGCCGGAGGCCGGGGTCCAGGCGTCGGTGAGGCGGCGCAGGATGTCGTACCGGAAGCACTGGGTGTCGGTGGCGATGCCGGTGGCCTGGTCGGAGATCTTGGTGAGGTTTCCGGCCGGGTCCCAGGTGTAGAGCGCGTTGGAGAGGCGGGCCGGGGAGGCGTCGCGTTCGACCACGGTGCGGCCGAGGCGGCGGGTGCCGGTCTGGTACTCGAACGAGGTGGTGACCCGGTTGGTGGCGCCGAACGGGTCGGTGGACGTGGTCACCTGCCACGGTTCGCCGTACGGCGTGTAGGTGGACGCGGTGACGTAGCTACCCAGGTTCGAGGTGAGCCGGTCCGGGAGGCTGAACGCGGAGTCGTAGCCGTAGGTGAGGGTCTCGGCGGGCAGGCCGCCGACTGCGGGTGCGGTGCTGGTCGCGGGTGATCCGTCACCGTGGTAGGTGGCGCTGTACTCGTAGGTGCCGGCCAGCGTGCCCTCGGTGGACGGGATGGTGACGCGGGTGCCGAGCGGGCGGTACGCCTCGTCGTAGCCGGTGACGGCCTGGGTGTAGGCCGCGCTGGCGACGTAGCGGGTGGACGACGTGAGGTGGCCCTTGGCCAGGGTGTCGTAGGTCCAGTCGGCGAGCTTCGGACCGGTGGCGGAACCGTCCCGGGTCGCGGTCCTGCGGCCGATCGGGTCGTACTCGTAGTAGACCTTCTTGCCGCGGGCGTCGGTGACCGAGCGCAGTTCGCCGATCTGGTTGTCGTAGTCGTACAGCGTGATGCCGCGGTCCGGGTCCTCGTCCTTGATCTTCTGGCCGCGCGTGTTGTACGTGTACCGCCAGGTGTTGCCGGCCGGGTCGGTGACCGTGTCCGGCTCGCCGCGGCGGGTGTAGGTGTAGGTCGTGGCGTCGTAGCTGCCGGTCGGCACGACGCCGCTGGCCGGGCGGGCGTGGTACTGCCGCAGCTCCGTGGTCTGGCCGCGGGCGTCGGTGAACGTGGTGGTAGGTGTGCCACCGGCCGGTGGGAGCACGTGCACCCGGTCGCCGCCGTACGTGGTCGTGCTCCGCCACTGCTCGACGCCCTGCACCTTGACGATCTCGGTGGTGGGGCGGCCGGCGCCGTCGTAGAGCACCTCGGTGCGCATCGGCAGCTGCGCCACGTCCGGGATCAGCACGGAGAAGCCGGGCGGCGCGTCGTTGTAGTAGGGGCCGTTGCGGGCCACCACCTCGCCGCGCGAGTTGTAGATCGTGTCGGTGACGACGCGGCCGCCGCCGGGTGCGGGCGACTGCGTCTGCCGTTCCCTGGCCTGGCCGTCGAGCAGCTGGTACGACGTCAGGTAGGTGCCGTCGTGCTTGAGCGACTTCGTGGTGATGACGTTGGGCCCGTCGGTGCGGATCAGGTACGCGAACTCGACGTCGGGGCTGTCGGTGCCGCGGGTACGGCCGGGCTGCCAGACCTTGACGACGCGGCCGAGCGGGTCGAACTCGGAGTCGGTGCGGTGCCCGTTCGCGTCGATCGTCGCGGTGCTGCTGCCCCACGCGGGCGCGGTCTCGGTCGTGACGGTGTGCCCGAGCGCGTTGGTGGTCACCACCTGGGTGACCGGGCCGCCGCTGGCCGGCGTGTAGGCGGTTAGCGTGCGGGTCCCGTCGCCGTCGAACGACTCGATCACCCGGCCGTGGGAGTCGTAGGCGGCCCGGTTCGTCGTCTCGTAGACCGGCGCACCGGCGGAGACGTCGACCATCTTCTCGGTGCGGGTGAGGTTGCCCCGGTCGACCGCTCCGAGCGTGTCGCTGCCGTCGTAGTAATTGCGGGTGTCGGTCATCGCGTCGGCCGGGCCGGGGTTCGCTGCGCAGCTCTTCGCGTACGTGACGACCCGGGTGGTGACGCCCAGCAGGTGCCGCCCGGCGTTGTCGGCGAACTCGTACCGGATGCACTTGTCGTCGGCAGGGGTGGCGACGTCGCCGAGGTCGTCGGCCGCGGTGAGCACGCCGGGACGGCCGTTGACCGTGGTCAGCGTGTTGTCGGCGCGGGTCTTGCGGATGCTGCCGTCGCCGAGCGTGACCTGGCCGTGGACCGCCGCGGTGCCCTGCACGTAGGCCCGGGTGGTGGCCCAGGACCGCACGGCGGTCGCGGTCGGGGCGGACAGCCACGGGTCGTTGATCGTGCGGGACAGCACCTGGTCGGTGTCGCCGATGTAGGAGACGGTCTCCCGGGTGAACCCGGCGAGCGGCTCCTGGTCGTCGATCGGGCCACCCTCGGATGCGGTGACCTGCACGGACTTGGTGCCGCCGGTGGCGGTCCGGTCGCCGTGCATGCCGCGCAGGTAGAGCGTCTCCTGCTTGGTGACCGGCCCGTCGTCGGGGTGGCCGACACGGGTGATCACCCGGCCGTACCCCCTGAATTGGGCCCACGTCTTGTATTTCTCCTGGGTGAGGCCGTCGGACTCGGCGTACCGCCAGGCGGCGCCGCCGACGTACTCGTAGCGGGTGACGACCGGCCGGAGACCGGAGGTGCGGTCGTGTTCGGCGACCTCGGTGACGACGTACTTGTGGAACCAGTCGAGGCGTTCGGTGAGGCCCTCGGGCTGCCAGCGGACCGGCAAGCAGCGACGGGTGTTGGTGGCCGGCGCGGGCAGGTCACCGGGTGCGGCGCAGTCCGGCCCGGAGTAGCTGACCGTGGTCTCGCCGCCGGTCTCGGAGTGGATGCCGGAGATCCGCCACCAGTTCATCGCGGGGATGCCGTCGATGCCGTCGACCCGGTTGGGTTTCTGCACGCCGCTGAACGTGACCTCGGGCAGGCTCGCCTGGCCGCCGACGTGACCGGTGTGCGTGATGCCGTCCAGCCAGAGGCCGGCCCGGGTGCCGTCACCGGGGTCGGGGTAGGTGTGCCGCAGCGTCCACGAGTCGACGTCGGCGTAGCCGTCGCCGGACCGCACCTGCGTGGTGATCTTCGCGAGTCGCTTGCTGGTCCAGAACGTGGGGCTCCACTTGTCCGCGCAGCTGGTGCCGGTGCACTCCTGGTCGTAGGGGACGTCCGGGTAGTGCTGCTTCTCGGTCTTGGTGCAGGCGGTGCCGGGCAGGCACCGCTCCGCGGACGTGAACAGCACCTTCCCGACCGCCGGGGTGGTGAAGACGGCGCCGTCGCGCTGCCCGTACTCCACGCGGTCGAGCACGCCGCCGCGCACGTAGCCGCTGACCTTGGTCGCGGTGATGTTGCGGGCGTACTTGTTCCGCTCCGGCGTGTAGAAGTACGACATGGTGTCGCCGTGCCGGTCGACGACGTAGTCGAGATTCCACCGCCAGGCCTGGTCACAGAAGGACGCGTCGAACGAGCTGCCGCGGCAGGGCTCACCGGCGTGGTTGCCGTAGACCGGCACGGTCCAGCCGGAGTTCGTCTCCGGGTTGCCGCCGGTCCAGCCGGGCAACCGGTTCAGCCCGAAGTAGTACTGCGTGCCGTCGGTGGTGGTGACCTTCCAGAACTCGCCGTCGTTGTCGCCGTTGACCGCGCCGGTCAGCTTCTCCACCCGGGCTCCGGTGTCCGCCTTCGGCCGCCAGACGCCGGTCGCGTCGTCGCGGATCAGCTCGCCGCCGGAGCCGTTCAGCGACATGGTGGCGTTGTCGGTGGCCCAGCACTGGTCGCCGGTCTTCGTGGTGTTGGCGCCGCCGCTCATGTCGTCGGCGCACGGCTTGTAGCGCCGCTCGATGTAGCCGGGCCACAGGTCGAAGCCCTCGCCGGTCCAGGCCGGCTGGGTGTTGACGGCCGAGTGCCGGCCGTCGACGCTGGCCGAGGAGTAGCTCAGCGACAGGTCCGGCTCCAGCCCGCCGGGCGCCGGGGGCACGCGTAGCGGATAGTTCCACGAGAAGTCGCCGGTCGAGCCGCCGGCGCTCCAGGTGGCCGACTCGGACAGCGACGTGGCCGCGAACGACCCGGCGCCGCCGGACGGGCCGGCCGTGACCGCGAACAGCGTGCCGGCCGCGGAAGTGGTGGACGCGGCCGGGACCACCACGTCCGCGGTGAGTGTGCCGGTGGCGACGTCGTTGCTGGTGGCCAGCGGCGTGCCGGTGCAGGCCGGCCGGTCCGGCGTGGTCAGCGCGCACTCGGGCAGCCGCAGCACGCGGAGCCGGGACGCCCAGTCACCGCCGTAGGCATGCCGGAACGCCGCGTAGTCCACGGTGATCGAGACCCGGCCGGCGACGGTGGCGGCGTCGGCACGGGCCGCACGCAGCAGCAGCCGGTCGCGCGTGGACCGGGTGTCGAGCAACTGCACCCGGACGCGGCTGGGGGCGGACGTCGCCGCCTTCGCGGTGACGTCGCGGGGCGCACCGACCCAGAGCGGGAGCGTGCCGGCGCGCGCCCGGCCGTCGGTGCCGGTCGCGCGTGCGGTGGTGGTCGGCGGCGTGACCGTGGCCGCGCCGGGGCCGGGCCAGGTGACCGCGCGGGTGCCCCGCACGGCGGCCCGGTCGGCCGGGTCCGCGGCGGCGGGCTGGTAAGCGGCGTCCCGGCCGGGTGTCGACCGCTCGGCGGTCACCTGCCACGGCTGCTCCGCGGGCGCCGCCGCCGCGGCGCGCGCGGGCACGGACAGCAGCGACGCCACGAGCACGCCCGGCAGCAGGACGGCCAGTCGTGTCGCGGCCGCGGCCCATCGCCGCCGTCGGTCCGCGGTGCCGGTCCACCTGACTCTCATGACGTCCCCCCGTGGGATCGAGCAGTGCCGCGATGAACGAGTAGGGGCACATGCTCGCGCCCGCATCGAACGCAGGCAATGAAATGCGGACTTCCGCACGACCGGCAGTGCAATTAGGACGGATATTTCCGGCGCGGGAGTGCGGACTTCCGCAGATCGTTGTCCCGGTGTACGCCGAGCGCATACGCTCCGCGCCTCATCTGGACACGTAACGGGGGAGGTCGATCGTGTCCGCATCGCTCAGGGCCCGGAGCCCGCGCCATTGCCCGCCGCCCGGGCGGCCGTGGCCACGCCGCCCCGTCCGGGCGTCCCTGGCCGTCGTCGCCGTCCTGGCCGGAGTGCTGGTCGCGGCACCGGCCACAGCCGGTGACACCGGAGCCCCAGCCGGCACCGGTGCGGCGGCGAGCAACGAGACGGCCACCGCGCGCCGCACGGGTGACCGGGTGGAGGTGCTCGGCGCCCGCACCGAGACCGGGCAGACGTTCGCCAACCCGGACGGCAGCTTCACCACCGAGCTGTTCGCGACGCCGCAGCGGGTCCGTAAGGACGGGGGCTGGGTGCCGATCGACACCACGCTGCACATGCGGCCGGACGGCGCCGTCACCCCGGTCGCCGTGCCCGTCGACCTGCGCCTCTCCGGCGGCGGCGACGGGCCGCTCGTCACGCTCGCCGCCGAGGGCGGCCGGATCGGGCTCGCCTGGCCGGCTCCACTGCCCGTGCCCCGGCTGGCCGGCGACACCGCCACCTACCCCGACGTGCTGCCCGGCGTGGACCTGCAGGTCACCGCAACCGTCGCCGGCTATCGTGAGGTGCTGGTGGTCAAGACGCGCGAGGCCGCGGCCCAGCCGGCGCTTCGCGAGCTGCGGTTCGGCATGGTCACGGACGGCGTCGAGGCCGAGCTGACCGGCGACGGCGCGCTGATCGCCCGCGATGCCGACGGCGCGGCGCTGTTCACCGCGGACGCACCGATGATGTGGGACACGCCCGCACCACCCGGCCCCGCGGCACGGCAGCACCAGGCCCGGTCCGGCGAGTCGCCCGCGCCGCAGCGGCACTCCCCAATGTCCGCGCGGCTGTCCGGCGGCGAGCTCACCGTCGTCCCGGACCGGGACATCCTCACGGACCCGCTGGCCCGCCTGCCGATCTACATCGACCCGGCCGCGGAGACCGTCTGGTCCAACGACTGGACCCACATCAACAAGACCTATCCGAGCCAGTCGTACTGGAGCTACGACCGGACCAACGGCGCGAAGGTCGGCTACTCCAACTGGGAGAGCCCGATCGTCACCTACCGGTCGTTCTTCCTGTTCGGCTTCGGTGGCTGGCAGGGCCGGGTGATCACCGGCGCGACGTTCCAGGCCGAGCTGGACCACTCCGCGTCGTGCAGTTTCACGCCGACCGACCTCTACCGGACCGCGGACATCAACCGCAGCCAGTCGATCACGTGGAACAGCTCGTCCGGCGGCGGCACCTGGCACACCTGGCTGGCGCAGGCCACCGGCCGGGCCAACGCGAGCTGCGGGCAGGGCAACGCGCTGATGGAGTGGGGCAACGTGGCCGGCGTGGTGCAGGGCGCAGCCGACGCGGGCGGGCAGCTGACGCTCGGCCTGCGCGCTCCGAACGAGGGCGACGCCAACCAGTGGAAGAAGTTCGTCACCGGCGGTGCCCGCCTGGCCGTGAATTGGAACGCTCCGCCTCGCGTGCCCGAGTCGACGAGCACCGTGCCGCCCACCGGGTGTGGCACCCAGGCGAACCCGACGCCGCTGAACACCGCCGTGCCGACGTTCACCACCCGGATCTCCGACCCGCACAACGACAACGTGTACGGCCGGCTCGAGGTCCGTGAGGGCACCACGGTCGTGCACTCGTCGGACACGCCGTCGGTCACCTCCGGCAGCGTGGTGGCCTGGCCGCCGGTGCCGGCCGGCAAGCTCCCCACCGACCAGCCCGCGCGGGTGTTCTCCTACGCCGCACGCGCCGACGACGGCCACCTTGCCAGCGCCTGGACAACGGCCTGCTACTTCACGGTGGACACCGTCACCCCCGGCACGCCCCAGATCGAGTCGGACGACTTCCCGGACGGTGAGCCGAACCTGCCGGTGGGCCAGGTCGGCACGCTGCGGATCGCCCCCGGCTTCGGCCCGCAGGGCACCGTGGACACCGACCTGAGCGGATACCGGTACGGCTTCCAGCAGGACAAGATGACCGGCTGGGTGGCCGCCGACGGCGCCGGGCGTGCCGCCATCCCGATGGTGCTCTGGACCACCGCGCGCACGCTGTACGTCCAGGCGGTGGACCGGGCCGGCAATCCGTCCACCCACGACACACCGTGCATCTGCACCGCCTGGGACCTGCGCGCCCAGGCCGGCACCGCGACACCGGCGGACACGCCGGGCGACGTCAACGGCGACGGACTCGCCGACATATCCACCACACTGGACCTCGGCTACGGGCGCACCGCCGCGTGGAGCCTGCTCAGCAAGTCCGGCGGTGGGCTGTACCCGCAGCCGTACCTGGGCTGGGACACCGGGATCAACGGCGGGTTCGACGCGTACCGGATCAAGCAGGTCCGCGGTGACTTCACCGGCGACGGGCTGGCCGACATCGCGCTGTTCCGCGACGACCCGAACAACACGCTCAAGCTGTTCCTGCTGCGGTCCGACTCGCATCGGTACGACGCGGCCGGCACCCCGCTGTGGGAGAGCGCGCCCGGCAGCGTGTGGAAGCTGACGAACATCCAGCCGGTGGCCACGGACGCGGACGGTGACGGACGGCTGGACCTGGTCACGATGCTGCGGCTGGGCCCGGCCGAGTTCAGCCTGAACGTGCTGCGGAACACCGGCAGCGGCACCACGGTCTCGATCGCCGCGCCCGCGGAGTGGTACCGCAACCCGGTGGGGTATGCGGAGCCGGGCCGGATGAAGGTGGTCGGCGGCGACTTCAACGGCGACGGCAAGGGCGAGGTCGCCTTCTTCTACAACTACGACAACAGCACGTACGGCCTGACCCGGCTCTGGATGCACTCCTCCACCGGCGCCGCGTTCTCCAGCGCCACCCAGGTGTGGGACAGCGGCGCGGGCAACTGGGAGTGGGGCCGGGGCACGCCGGTCGCCGCCGACTTCACCGGTGACGGGCGCACCGACATCATCCAGATGTACGACTACGGCGCCGCGACGCGGTTCTTCATCTTCCCCGCGGCCGCCACGTTCCTCGGGGTCGGAGCGCCCACGGTGTGGTGGGACGGCGCACCCGCCGGCACCGCGTTCGCCGCGCCCAAGGCGGAGCTGGTGCCCGGCGACCTCAACGGCGACGGACGGGCCGACCTGGCCGCGCTCTACGAGGCGACCGGCGCGGCCAAGGTGCACCTGTTCATCTCCGGTACCGGCGGCACCTCGGCGGTCCCTCCGGACCTCGGCACACCGGCCTGGACCGGATCGATCGGCGCGGTCACCGGATCGGTGACGCCCGAACCGGGGCGGTGGTACCAGGTGGTCGCGTCGCACAGCGGCAAGTGCCTGGACGTGTCCAACGTCGGCACCACCAGCGGTTCCAAGATCCATCAGTGGACGTGCACGGCCACGGCCGGAAACCAGCGGGTGACGTTCGTGCCGGCCGGCGGTGGCCCCTACTACGAGGTGCGGTTCGAGAACAGCGGGCGGTGCCTGGACGTCGACAGCTACGGGCGCGGTGACGGATCGCTGCTGCAGATCTGGGACTGCCTGGGCACCGGCAACCAGCAGTTCCGCCTGGAGTATCTGGGTGGCGCGGGAGCAGACGTCCAGGTGAGACTGCGTGCGGCGCACAGTGACAAGTGCGTGGGGATCAGCGGCGCGAGTCTGGCGGACGGCGGTGTCGGCGTCCAGTGGACGTGCTCCGGCGGGCCGGGCACGGACCACGCCTACCACGTGCGGCTGCTGCCCTGATCGAAGAAGGCCACAACCGATCGTCGATGTCCGGCGTTACCTCCACGGGACGCCGGACATCGACGGTGAGCGAGATAATGGCGATGTTTGGCATCGCACGCGCCGAACATCCACATTCCATTCATCGTCACCGGGCAGGGGTGACGACCGGGCCGGTCACGGGGGTACACATGACTGGAGCACCGGCGGACAACGACGGCTTGCCCGCACCGGCGACCATTCCGTCGCTGGTGCGGTGAGGGCTGTCCAGCGACGCCGACCTGATATTCCGGACCATCGTCATGCTCGGGCCGCACACCGCCGGCGGGCTCGCGCGCGGACTCGGCATCCCGGTGTGGCGCGTCGACCGAGGGCTGGCCGAGCTCCGGGCCGCCGGGGTAGCCCGCACCGCGGGGCGGAGCACAACGGCGCAGAGCACCGCGCCGACGCGCGCCGCTGTCTGGCTGGTGCCCTCACCGGCCCAGGTGACCACCACGTTGCACGCCCGCCGGAACCGGCGGGGCCAGCGGGTCCGCCCCGGCCCGGGCCGTCGGCCACACCTTCCGCCCGCATCACCGGCACCGGCAACTCCGGCATCGGCAACGGAAATTCCGGCACCGGTCGACTCCGGCGCCGTAGCGATGACCGGTGCCGGCACACCGGCCGAAGCCGGAGCCTGCGCCACCGCGGGCACCACGGCCTACGCGGGCACCGTCGCCGGACCAGGGGCGGCGACCCGGGCGGGCGCGGCGGCCGGCTCAGGCACCGCAGCCAACGCGGGCACCGCAGCCAACGCGGGCACCGCAGCCAACGCGGGCACCGGAGCAGGCACCGCAACCAGAGCAGGCACCCCAACCAGCGCAGGCACCCCCGCCAGCGCAGGCACCCCCGCCAGCGCAGGTCAGGCCGGCGCAGGAACCGCAGCCGGCGTGAGGGCCGCGGCTGGCACCTCCACCTCGGACGGCGCCGGCGCGACGACGGACGCCAGCACGTTGACGCATGTCTGGGCGGCGGCGCAGCGGCAGGTCGACGCACCGGGAGCGCGGCTGACCGAGCGGGAGCGGGCGCTGATCGGCCTGTTGGCGCGTGGGCACACGGACGCCTCCGCCGCGACCGCGTTGCAGATCAGCGCCCGGTCGGTGACCAACCTGATGCGCGGCCTGATGGACCGATTCGGTGCCGAGAATCGGTTTCAGCTCGGGATCGCGCTCGGTGCCGCCCGCATCGCCGGGCCGCCCGCCCGGACCGGCACCGCCGCACACCGCTGGGAGGATCCGGAAACCGCAGCCCACGTCGCCTGATCTCGCCCTGACTGCCTGGTGGCATGGGACACAGGTCGAATGCGTCTTTTGACACCCCGTGATCGGCTGAGAAGTTCGCCTCCGCGGGTTCGGCATCACTGCGTTGCAATCGCCGCCGGGCCCTCTGGATCGTGGACGTCCGGGACGGCATCGGCCTCCCGCAGCTCGCTCGGTCTGCTGCGGGATGGCGTCGCTAACGGCGCCACCCACCACGACACCGAGACGAAGGTCGCGGCCGGCGTGGCCGCCGCCGGCCCGCCACCCCTCGGAGATGTTTCTTGACCACCGGGGTCCGGCGCCGCGACATGTCGCGGCACTCGCCGGCCGGCACAGGTCGTCCTTCGCCGGCTGCCGCAGAAGAACATCGTCTCGCTGCCCCGCTCGACCGACCCGGCACGGATCGCCCTGAACCTCGACCTCGACGGTCTCACGCTCGGCGGCCAGCAGATGGCCGCCGAGGACGCGCTCGCCGACTGACCCGGGACAAGGACTCACGCCGGCGTACCGACGTGGGCTTGTGCGGAGGCGAGGCGTGACGGGGTGGTCAGGGAGCTGTCACGGAGATGCGGACCCGGGTGCCGGTGGTGGTGGAGATGGCCATGGCGTCGCAGAGTTGGCGGACGAGCCAGAGGCCGCGGCCGCCGGGGCTGCCGTCGGGCGGAGGGCCGTAGCCGACCAGCGGGTCGCGGGGGCCGGGGCCGTCGTCGGAGACCTCGCAGATGACGGTGTCGGCGGTGCGCCAGAGGCGGAGGCGGCGGTCGCCGCTGCCGTGGCGAAGGCCGTTGACGGCGATTTCGGTGGTGACCAGCAGGAGGTCGTCGAGGGGGTCGTCGGGCCAGCCGGAGGCGATCGCGCGGACGGTGCGGCGGACGGCGCCGAGTTCGGTGACGTCGTGCAGGGGCAGGTCGGCGAGTGGGGCGCCGGGGACCGGCGGCAGGGGCTCGGGGAGTTCGGGCAGGAGGGCGGCGGGTGGGCGGTAGCGGGAGCTGTCGCGGCGGTGCGGGTCGCGGATCACCGGGTGGGTGCGGTGTGCGTCCGCGACGACCTGGCCGGGAAGGGTGCGGAGGTCGTAGGGGCAGATGATCCAGGCGGGTGCGTCGGCGAAGAGCGCGTTGACCACGGACTCGTACCGGGTCCAGGCGACGTGGCGGTCGGCGTGGCCGAATGCGACCTCGCCGACGATGCGGGCACGGCCGTGGCCGCGGGCCTGGGCGTGTGCGAGCTGCTCGCGCCAGCCGGCGATGGTGACGGCGGGGCGCCGGTACCACTCGTCGCGGTCGATGAACGTGACGTCGGCGGCGTCGGCGCCGAGCGCGTCGCGCAGCAGTGCCATGTTGTCGCCGGGTACGGCCGCGACCAGCGCGTCGCCGTCGGCCAGGCCGTCGCGGAGGAACGGGAGCACGGCGTCGCAGTAGGCGGTGTCGCTGTCGTAGAGGAGTGCCTCGTGGCAGAGGCCGGTTGTGGTCACGCCGGTCCCCCCGCGTAGGCGGGTCGCACGGCCAGCAGCCTGATCAGCTTGGTCAGCTGCGGGGACTCGCCGATCAGACGGTACGTGCGCCGCCCGTCCCGGACCAGCCGGGTTATCGTGGCGACGTCGTAGACCGCGGCCTCGGACACGTCGACCTCGGCCGTGGTGCCGGCCGCGGCGGCCTCGTCGGCCAGCGTGTCCAGCATCGCGGCGACCGCGTGCCGGTTCGACGCGTCGATCTCGCCGCGCAGCGTCAGGCGGGGCGGCGTGGCCGCGAACCGCATGCGCAGGCCGGGCTCCCACCCCGCCTCGTGGGTGCCGGGGCCCTTCGTGCACGGGTGCGCCGCCGTGATCGGCGCGAGTTCCGCGGCCGTGAAAAGGCGGCGGTCGTACAGGCAGAGCGCCATCGCGTATCCCTCGGCGAAGACGCGGTTGACGCGTGCCTCGTACCCGGCCAGGTCCTCGGATCCGGGGAGGCGGGACGCGGCCCACGCCATGTCGCCGATCGCGCGCAGCCCGGCCCAGCCCGCGGCCCGGGCCACCGCCTGCTCGGCTGCCCAGGCGGCCGGCATCGCGGCCGCGTCGAACCGGCCGGTCGCCAGGTATCCGCCGGACGACGAGGTGATCCGCAGCTGGCCGGCGGCGACTGCCTCGGCGACCGGCACGCCGCGCGCGTCCAGGCCGGCGGCCACGGCCTGCGGTAACAGGCTGTGCGTGAAGTACACGATCCGGTGACGACGGGCGAGGCCGTCCGTGATGAACCGCGCGGTGACGCGCAGCTGCTCGTCGTCGGTGCCGATCGTCCAGCACACGTGATCACCCGGTTGCAGCGTCTCCACCATCGCGGTCACCTCCCGTCCCACACACACCGTCGCACGCATCGCACCGCATTGGCGGAGAGCACACGGACGCCTACCCCGCGCGCCGGCGACTATCCGCGCCAAGCCGGACACATGAGAATATCCGCGATTCTCCCGGCTACCACGCAGCCGGAGCGTAGTCCTTCAGGAAACACCCGTACACGTCTTCGCCCTGCTCGCCACGCACGATCGGGTCGTAGACCCGGGCCGCGCCGTCGACCAGGTCCAGGGGCGCGTGAAAACCCTCCTCGTGCAGCCGCATCTTGGTCGGGTGCGGTCGCTCGTCCGTGATCCAGCCGGTGTCCACGCTGGTCATCAGGATGCCGTCGGTGAACAGGTCGTCGGCGCTGGTGCGGGTCAGCATGTTCAGCGACGCTTTCGCCATGTTCGTGTGCGGGTGCCCGGCGCCCTTGTAACCGCGCGTGAAGACGCCTTCCATCGCGGACACGTTCACCACGTACCGGCGCGGGTGTTTCGATTGGGTCATCGCCGCCCGCAGGCGGCTGACCAGGATGAACGGCGCCGTCACGTTGCACAGCTGCACCTCGAGCAGCTCCATCGCGGGCACCTCGTGCACCCGGTCGCTCCAGCTGTTCGTCGGCGCGGTGTCCGGCACCAGGCCGCCCGCGTCGATCAGCGTGGAGCCGGCGGTCAGCGCGAGCGCGGTCACGTTGTGCGCGCTCACCGTGGGCACGCTGCCGGTCAGTTCACCCGCCGCGGACCGGCCGCCGAGGAACTCGATCTCCGGCAGCGGGCCCGCGGGCAGCGCCTCGGACTCCGCCGCCGTGATCGCCGCGTAGCTGCCGGGCGGACGCCGTACCGTCTGGGCCGCGTTGTTGATCAAAATGTCCAGCGGGCCGCGGGCCGCGACCGAATCGGCCAGCGCGACCACCTGGGCCGGGTCCCGCAGGTCGATGCCGACCACGCGCAGCCGGTGCAGCCAGTCACCGCTGTCCGGCATCGCGGCGAAGCGGCGCACCGCGTCGTGCGGGAAGCGGGTGGTGATCGTGGTGTGCGCGCCGTCCCGCAGCAGGCGCAGCGCGATGTACATGCCGATCTTGGCGCGTCCGCCGGTGAGCAGCGCGTTCCGGCCGGTCAGGTCGGTGCGCGCGTCCCGGCGGCTGTGGTTCAGCTCGGCGCACGTCGGGCAGAGCTGGTGGTACCACGAGTCGACCTCGGTGTACCGCTGCTTGCACACGTAGCAGCCGCGCGGCTGCTTCAGGACGCCCGCGGTGCGGCCCCGCGTCCGGGTCTGCAGCGGCAGCCCCGCGGTCTCGTCGTCGATCCGGCCGGGCGCGCCGGTCGCGGTCGCCTCGGTCACCGCCCGGTCCGCGGCCAGCACCGCGTCCCGCCGCTCCTTGCGCCGCGCCAGCTTTACCGTCTTGAACAATCCGGCGGTCGCCCGCCGCACCGCCACCGCGTCCGGGTGCTCCGGCGGCAGCGCCTCCGCCTCCGCGATGACCTCCAGGCACACCGCCAGCCGTTCCGGATCCAGACCTGCTCCACTCACGTCCGGGAACTGTACTGGCCGGACCCGCCCGGACCCCAATCGTGACGCCTCACGGCGCCAGGACGATCTTTCCCACGGTACGGCCGGTCTCCCCGGCCCGGTGCGCCTCGGCCGCCGCGGACATCGGCAGCACCCGGTCGACGTGCACCCGCAGGCGGCCCTCGCCGGCCAGTCGGGCCAGCTCCTCGAGGCCGGCCCGGTCCGGCTCGGCCAGCAGGAAACGGCCGCCCGCGGCGACCGACGCGGCGGTGTCCGCGCCGTTCAGCGTGAGCAGCATGCCGCCCGGCCGCAGCGTCCTGACCAGCGACGGCACCTGACCGGCGACGACACCGACGGCCAGGTCGACGTCACGCACGGCGTCGCCGACGTCGATGTCCCGGTAGTCGATCACCTCGTCGGCGCCGAACTCCCGCACCAGCGCGTGCTTGTCCGCCCGTGCGGTGCCGATCACGTGGGCGCCGCGGGCCTTGGCGATCTGCACGGCCAGGTGACCGAACCCGCCGGCCGCGGCCGGGATCAGGACGCGTTGACCCGCCCGGATCCGCGCGGTGTCGGCCAGCACCTGCCACGCGGTCAGACCGGCCAGCGCGAGACCGGCCGACTCTGCCATGGTCATCGCTCTCGGCCGGTGCGCGAAGTGCCGGGCCGGGCCGGTGACGTACTCCGCGTACGCGGCCGCTTCCCGCGGGAACCGAAAAAGCCCGAAAACCTCATCACCGGGTACGAAACGGGTGACTCCGGGACCGAGCGCGGTCACCACACCGGCCGCCTCCCAGCCCACCGTGAACGGCGGCGTGCCCAGGTAGCCACCGCCGGCCCGCACCTTCCAGTCGACCGGGTTGACGCCGGCCGCCCGCACCTCGACCTGGATCTCGGCCGGTCCCGGCTCCGGCCGGTCCGCCGGCACCCACTCCAGCACCTCGGGTCCGCCGAGCGTCCGTTGCACGATTCTCCGCACGTACCGACCTTAGGGCCTAAAGCCTCTTGTTTTTTCTCGCGACGTTGATCCCTGTGCGGATCCTGTGCGTACTCATCGCCACCAGGGTGTGTCGGTGTGGTCGAAGTGTTCGCTGTGTTCGGTATGTCGGTGTCTCGGCATTGAGGAGGACCCGTGTTGTGGTGGCGGCGTGTATGCGGCTCGTTGATCGTGTCGGCCGGCCTGGTGATCATGCAGTCGGCCGTGGCCCAGGCCGCGGAACCCGGCGTCCCGGTGCCGCCCGGCGAGCTGATACCGGACACCGGCAGCGGTGAGGTCACCGACGCGGACATCGACCTGGTGGTCAAGGTGCGGCTGGCCGGCCTGTGGGAGATCCCGGCCGGCGAGATGGCGCAGGAGAAGTCGGACAATCCGCGGATCAAGGAGATCGGCAAGGACATCGCGGAGCAGCACAAGGTGCTCGACCAGCTCGCCCGGGACGCCGCCGAGAAGCTCGACATCAAGCTGCCGAACAAGCCGAACAAGAATCAGCAGGGCTGGCTCGACGAGATGGAGGAGGCCGAGGGCGAGGAGTTCGACCAGATCTACGTCGACCGGCTCCGCGCGGCCCACGGCTCGATCTTCCCGGCGATCGCGACGATCCGGGCCAGCACCCGCAACGACACGGTACGGCGGCTGGCCCAGCAGGCCAACCAGTTCGTGGCCACGCACCTGACGCTGCTCGAGTCCAGCGACCTGGTCGACTTCGAGGCGCTGCCCACCGCGCCGAACCCGTCCGCGTCGCCGTCCACGGCGAAGGCGAACAACCAGGCGCTCAACGAGGTCGCCGCGACCCAGACGATCCAGACCAACCAGAACCTCGTGTTCGGACTGATCGCACTGGTGGTGGCCGGCGGCGCGTTCCTCGCATGGCGCACCATGGGTACTTCGGGGGGCCGGTCGTCGCGGCGCCGATCGCGCTTCTGACCGGTTCTCGCGTTCTCGACGCCCCGGCGTGCGCGGTCGATATTCCGCGCGCGCCGGGGCGGGTGTCTGCGACCATGCGGCGATGACCTCCTACGTCTCGCACACCACGGTGGACTGCATCGACGCCTACGCGCTGTCGCGGTGGTGGCAGGCGGTCCTGGACTACCGCGAGGACCCGGACGATCCGAACGAGCCGGGGCACGAGGAGTGCATGATCTTCTCCGCGGACGGCGGGCACCGGTTGCTGTTCATCGAGGTGCCGGACGGCAAGCGGGGGAAGAACCGGTTGCACCTGGACCTGCGGCCGGTGACGGGCACGCGGGACGAGGAGCTGGCCCGGTTGACCGGGTTGGGCGCGACCGTGGTCGCGGACCGCCGGAACGCGAACGGCACCGGGTGGGTGGTGCTGGCCGACCCGGAGGGCAACGAGTTCTGCATCCTCCGCGGCGAGGCCGAGCTCGCCCGGCCGGTCCCGTAGTCCCTGGCGTCAGCCCGGCGTGGCCGGATCCGGATCGGCCGGTGTCAGGTGGGCACGCAGGGCCGCGGCGAGGAGGTCCTGGGCCGGTGCGGTGACGCGGTGGTCGCCGGGGGCGTTGAGGTAGGCGAAGACGCGGGGGCCGCGGTGATCCGCCGGTAGGTCGGGCATGCGCGGGACCACGTGGAAGTGGACGTGCGCGAAACCCTCCTTCTCGGCGAACTGCACCACGTAGGTCTTGGTGCATCCGGTGACGGCGTGCAGCGCGCGGGAGAGCCGGACCTGCCAGGTGCCGAGGGCGGCCGCTTCGTCGTCGGTCAGGTCGGCGATCGACTCGGCGTGCCGGAGCGGGACGAGGATCAGCCAGCCGGGCAGCGCCGCGTCGAAGGCGTGGGCGACCCGCCAGTGCCGGTCCGCGGCGATCAGCTCGCGCGGCGGCAGCGTGCCGAATGCCTCGTTGTGCCGGCAGGTGTAGCAGTCCATTCCGGACACGGTAGTGCTCCTCACCGGGGCAATCCCGGCACGCCGGCTTCGGTCCCGGCGGCACACCGTGACGCGAGGCAGGCATCCTGCCGGCGCGTGGAGGCTTTCCGGCGTGCGGAAACGTGGCAGGCGGGCATGATCATGGCATGACGACGGTCTCGGTTGGGGTGGACGAGCTGCTGGCGCGGGCGCGGCGCGGCGTGCGGCGGCTGACGCCGCGGGAGGTCCGTGACGCGGTCTCCGCCGGCGAGGCGCTGTTGATCGACACGCGGACGGACCGGCAGCGGGCCCGGCAGGGGGATCTACCGGGTGCGATCGTCATCGACCGGACCGTGCTGGAATGGCGGCTGGACCCCGCGTCGGAGAACCGGATCCCGGAGGCGACCGGGTATGACGTGCCGGTCGTGGTGGTGTGCCGGCAGGGCTACAGCTCGAGCCTGGCCGCGGCGAGCCTGCGGGCGGTCGGTCTGCACCGGGCCACCGATCTCGCCGGCGGCGTGGAGGCCTGGATCGAGGCCGGGCTGCCGATCGCGACCGGGCCCGCGGACGTGCGCGAATGACATGATCGTCCCGGCCGGGCCGCGAGTCGCAGGATTGGGTTGATCATGAACGCTGGGGAAGAACAGGCACACCAGGCCCCACCGGTACGGCGGCGCCGCCGCGTGCTGTGGTGGACGCTCGGCGCGATCGCGGCGCTGGTCGTGGTCCTGCTGGTGGTGGCCGGGGTGCGGCTGGGCACGCCGCTGCGGGCGGACCCGGCCCGGCTCGCCGAGGTGGCGTCCGGGGTGGAGGACACCGGGGATGCGCTGATCATGCGGCCGGCCGTGGCGTCGACCGGCGACGGCCTGGTGTTCGTGCCCGGCGCGCGGGTCGAGGCGGAGGCGTACGCGTGGACGCTCGCGCCGCTGGTCACGGCCGGTACGACCGTGGTGATCGTACGCCCGCCGCTGCGCTTCGCGATCCTGGAGCGGCGCACGCTGGCCGAGTTCACCGCGCTCGCGCCGGAGGTAACCCGGTGGACGGTCGGCGGGCACTCGCTCGGCGGTGTGCGCGCCTGCACGTACGCGGCGGACGAGCCGGACCGGGTCGCCGGGCTGGTGCTGCTCGGGTCGTACTGCAACGACGACATCTCCGGTACGACACTGCCGGTGCTCAGTGTCGGCGGCTCCCGCGACGGGTTCAGCACGCCGCAGGACATCCGGGACGCGGCCCGCCTGCTGCCGGCCGACGCGACGTTCGTCGAGGTCGAGGGCATGAACCACGCACAGTTCGGCGCGTACGGCGACCAGGACGGTGACGGCACCGCGACCATCGACGACGAGGCCGCCCGCGCGGCCGTGATCGCGGCCTTCGACAGGCCTTGACCTCAACCCGGGTTCAGGTCGGATGCTCCTTCCGGCACTGCCACGCGCACGCCGTCACGAAGCCGCACGAGGGCGTGGCCGTACTCCACTTCGACGGGCTGGGCGCGCTCGACGCGCTCGACGCGTCGGAGAAGGGCGAGTGGATGCCGGTGCCGGCCGCGGCCGGCCGCGCCGGATCGCCGCTGGTCCAGCTCGGGGTCGAGGCCGGTGCACGGATGGGCCGCGGCCGTGGGGTGACGAGGTGCAACAGCGCCGTCCGGCCGGCTACACCCGGCCGGACGGGGTGGGTGGGCTGCGCGCCACGCTCGGGGGTGGCGCGACGCTGACCTGCGGCGGTGCCGGCGACACCGTGAAGCGGGAACGGCCCGGCCGCCTCGCCCGACCGGCCGGCGGGCGAGCCGGCCGGCCGGCGGGCGAGCCGGCCGGCCGGTGGACGAGCCGGCATCCGGGCCACTCCTGCGTGCACAAGGTCAGCAAGCCGGGGCACGTGGTGCCCGGAATATCGCGACACGGCAGTCAGGGCGGTCGGTTCACCTTCGCCTGCCTGGCATGCCAGGGGCACGGGACCGTCCTCGCAGGTGGGACGGTGTGCCTTCGTCGCGTGCACTCCAAAGTCAACTACTTTGAGCGGCATCGGCCACGTTCCCGCCGAGCGGGGCAACGCGAGCCGCTGACGTGCCGTCATCGGCGCCACGTTCGCGCCGGGTCGAGCCGCGAAGGCCGGCCGTGGGATCGCGGGCCGGGCCGCGGTTGGCACGTTGCCGTCGACGGCCTGAATGTGACAACGGGTCTGCGAGCTACCTCGATCGGATCGTGCGGCACTTCCCGTACCGTTGAATGATCTTGATTTTGATTGTCATCAGTCGCGATATGGTGGCGGGATGACGGCGGCCGAGCGCGCGTACGCGTATATGAAGGAGCGCATCATCCGGGGTGAGCTGGCCGGTGGCGCGCGGCTCAGCGAGGGGCAGATCTGCGCTGAGTTGGAACTCAGTCGCACGCCTGTTCACGAGGCGTTTCTTCGTTTGGAGGCGGAGCGGCTGCTGACCCTCTCCAGCCGGCAGGGTGCGGTGGTGACGGCGATTCCGCCGGGTGAGGCGCGGGATGTGCTGCAGATGCGGGCGGCGCTGGAACGCACCGCCGCCGCCCGTGTGGTCGCGGACCGCATCGATCCGGGGCGGATCGCGGCGGCGCTGCGCACGCCGCTCGGCTACCAGCGGGAGGCGCTCGATTCGGACGATCTGAACGCGTACGTGGTGGCGGACTGTGATTTTCACGGGGCGGTGATCACGCTGTCGGGCAACCGTATCGCGGCGCATTTCTACGATTTGCTGCGCGATCGGCAGCTGCGGCTGTTCCACCAGGTCTTCACGGTCGGTGGCCTGAAGCCGGACGAGGCGCTGGACGAGCACGAGGACCTGGCCCGCCTGCTCGCCGGTCATGACGCCGACGGTTATCTGTCGGTCCTGGACCGGCATCTCGCGCGTCACCAGGGCGTCCTCTGAATTGCTGTGCGTTGCCATACTGCGCGCATGGCGAACGAGTTGTGGGTCGGTGCCATCACCGGAGTCACCGCGCTGGGAGCGAGCCTCATCGGCGCGCTCGGCGCCTCACGTGCGGCGCTCGCCCAGACACGATCGGCCGGTGTCTCGGCCGCGCTCGCTCAGCAACGGGAACGCCGCCGGGCTGCCTATCGCGAGGTCATGGCATGTGTGCACGGCTTCATGGAGGTGTGCTGGCAGTTCCCGGACGTGGACGGGACGCCAGATCGTGAGGTGCGGCGGCGGCGGCTGAGCGATATGCATGAGCGGATGGGCGGTCCGGCCGGTGCGGTCACGCGGGCGACGCGCGAGGTCCTGCTGGACGGGCCCGCCGACGTCGCGGTGGCAGCCGAGCAGGTGCGGCTGGCGGTATTGGAGACGCAGAGGCGGCTGGGATTGCTGATCGATGCGGATGACGACGGGGTGCGACAGGATTATGAGCGCGCCTATCAGGCTCTCCGGGACGGGTATGTCGCCTTCATAGACTCGGCGCGGACCGCTCTTCAGGTTCAGTCCAGGGGATGACCTTGAGCGGTCGCGGCATACTCGGCGGGTGGGGTTCGCGGAGGAGTGGCGAAGTGTGGCCGCGGGTGGTGGACGGGCGGCCGGTGTCGCGGTGGCGGTGGGCCGGCGGGACGGGGTCGTCTGGACGGATGGGCCGGAGCTGCTGTTTCCGGCGTGTTCGATCAGTAAGCACGTCGCGGCGTTAGGTGCGCTGCGACTGGTTGCCGATGGGGTCATCGAGCTCGATGCCGACGTCGGCGACTATCTGACGACCTGGCGGCTGCCGGGGCGTGGCACGGTGACCGTGCGGCAGCTGCTGGCGCACACGGCGGGGCTGACCGAGAACTGGTATCCGGGGTATGCGGCGGGTGAACCCGTACCGTCGCTGCTGGAGGTTCTGCGGGGTGAGCCGCCGGCGAACACGCCGCCGGTGCGGCGGGAGCTGGTGCCGGGCGCGACGTTTCGCTATTCGGGGAGTCACTACTCCGTTGTCGAGCAGCTTCTCGCGGACGTGACCGGGACGCCGTTCGCCGCGCTGATGGCGCGGCTGGTCCTGGAGCCGGCCGGCATGGCCGACAGCGGCTATGGCCAGAGATTTCCGTACGATCACTGGGATCGCGGCGCGGCGACCGGGCACCGCGGTGGCGTGCCGGTGCCGGGTGGCTGGCACACGCAGCCGGAGCTGGCGGCGGCGGGGCTGTGGAGCACACCGGCGGATCTGGTACGGCTGGAGCTGGAGATCGACCGGGCCGTGCGCGGTGAGTCCGCGCTGCTGCCGGTGGAGCTGGCGGCGCAGATGGTGACACCGCAGGTGCCGGGCGGGTTCGGGGTCGGCGCCGAGGTCGGTGACGGGTATTTCGGGCACACCGGGCAGAACGTGGGCTTCAGCTCTTTCTCGTTCGTGTGGCCGGCGTCGGGCACGGCGGTCGCGGTCATGATCGACGATGACGACCGCATGGACACGCTGCGCGCGCTGATCGCGCTCGCGGCTCGCTGGTACGGCTGAACGGCCGGAGAAGGTACGGGATGGACGCGGGGGCCGAGGAGTCACTGGCCGGTGTGGTGTGCTGGTTCTCGCTGCTCTTCCTGGCGCCGGAGTCGCGGCCGCGGGCGTTCGCCGAACTCGCGCGCGTGGTACGGCCCGGCGGATATCTGGTGGCCGCGTTCGAGCACGGGGACGGTAGCGGGCACCGGAACCTGCCGGGCAGTCGCGTCGCCAGGCTCGGCGTGGACTTCGACCGGTACTGGCTGCCGGCCGCGGAGAGGCGGGACCGGTGCGCCGCCGCCGGGTTCGCGGAGGTGTTCGAGGGCGGCGTCCCGGCCGAGGACGTGGAGCCGTGGCACGGCTACCTGCTGGTCCGCCGGGAGCGGTAGGTGAGGCGGCGGCCTGGCGACGCCGCCGCCTCCGGGGAAGGTCAGCAGAACTCCGCGCACACGGCGTTGATCGTGGCGGACGCGCGTTTCGAGGCGGTCTGGCCGTTCTGGCTGTACGTCACCCAGGCCACGATCTCCATGTCGCTGACCGCGCTGACCGCGACCGCGCAGCTCGCCGACGTCGCGGTGCAACCACTGACCACCGAGGAGTACGGGCCGGTGACGTTCCAGGAGAACGTGTAGCTTCCGCTGAGGTTGTCCACGAGGAAGCCGACCTGCACGTTCCGGTAGAGGTGCAGGTTCGTGCACACCGGGGTGAACGGGACGACCGGCCCCGGCGACACCCGGCAGCCGAACGTCTCCTGGCCGAACGCGGCGGCCGGCGACGGGATCGAGGTGAGTGCGACGGTGGCGAGCGTGGCGGCCGCGGCCAGAGTGGACAGTTTCACGGAACTCCTCCTTCGGCGCGGCCGGCCGCCTTCCCACCGGCGGTGACCGCTGCGGCCCACCGTGCCAGCACCGACTGGACCGCGACTGGATCGGCTCACCGCGGCACCAGCAGATCGAACACGTCGACGACCGGTCCGGACCCGGTGCGCGCGGGCTCGGCCAGCCGGGCGACGCCGGCCGCGTACGCCTCGTCGGTGATCAGTTGCAGTGGCGTGTGCGCCTCGCGCCGGAGCGTGGCGGCGGCCTCGGCCACCGAGCGGGCGGAGACCTGCGGCACCGGTACGCAGGCCGTGGTGGTGAATCCGGCGGTCGCGAACGCCGTCTCGACGGCGGGGATGCCCGGACAGCGGTCGAACACCGCGATCGCCTCCGGGAACCAGCGGAACAGGTGGATCCCCCCGTACCGGCCGGCGAACGCGGAGCGGATCAGCACCGGCGCGCCCGGTTTCAGCACCCGGCGGATCTCGCGCGCGGCCGCCCCCAGGTCCGGGATGTGATGGCCCCGGCGAGGCCCGCACCGGTCAAGAGGGAGTGCACGGGTTCACAGCTGGAGCCTGTATCGACGTGGGATGCCGGGCTGCGGCGAGGCCCCCACGTCGATACAGGCTCTAGGCTGGGGCGGTGGCGCACCGCGCGGTCTATCCCGGCACGTTCGATCCGTTCACCGCGGGTCACCTCGACGTCGTGGAACGGTCCCGGCGACTGTTCACGCACGTCACGGTGCTGGTCGCGGTCAACGGCGGCAAGCGGCCGGCGCGGACGGCGGTCGCCCGGGCGGCGGCGATCCGCGAGGTGATGCCGGCGGAGTGGGGGAACGTGTCGGTGCACGCGTGGGACGGGCTGACCGCGGACTACTGCCGGCGGCGGGACATCGGGGTGATCGTCCGCGGCGTCCGGAACTCGGCCGACTGGCAGCACGAGCGCGATCTGGCCGCGATGAACGACGCGCTGGGCGTGACCACGCTCTTCGTACCGGCCCGCCCCAGCCTCGCGACGACATCCTCCACGGCGGCGCAGGCAATGCGCGCCTGAGTGCCATCATCGGGCCGTGCGGAATGAGCGACGGGTACGGAACCGGACGGCGGAGTCGCGGGCGTTCGCGGAGCGGGTGCGGGTCGCCATGGAACTGTCGGCGCGGCTCAACGCGCTGCCGTTCGACGCGGTCGATGCACGGCGGGAGGTGCTCGCGCAGATCTTCGGCGGGGCGGTGCCGGAGTCGCTGTCGATCCTGCCGCCGTTCCACTGTGACTACGGGCTGGGGGCGGCGTTCGGGGAGCGGGTGTTCATCAATCAGGGGTGCTTCTTCCTCGACTACGGTGGCATCACGATCGGTGACCGGGTCATGATCGGCCCCCGGGTGACGCTCAGCACCGCCGGCCACCCGGTCGAACTGGACGAACGCTACGATTTCATCACCCGCGCGCCCATCGTGATCGAGGATGACGTGTGGATCGGTGCCGCGGTCACGGTCACCCCGGGCGTGACGATCGGCCGCGGCTCGGTGGTCGGCGCGGGCGCCGTCGTCGCCAAGGACGTACCCCCGCTGAGCGTGGTCACCGCGACCAGCATCGTCGAACGCCGGCGCCTCAAGTCCCCGTGAGGACACGCCCCTCGGCGGCGCCGCTGACAGCGGAGTCCCCGGCGTACTGGATTGATGGTGGATCCGGTGCAGGCGGATCGGCGACTGGGATGCACCGTTGTCACCGACGCCGGGCACCCGATGCGGCCCATAGTCTCATCCGGGTGAGCGACGAGTTCGAGGGATCGGCCGACGGCGGTCCGGATGCGGAACACTTGTCATCGTTGCAGCGCCTGGGCAGCAAGGCGATGGAGATCACCGACAAACTCTCCAGCGTCGGCGTCGACGAGATGGGCCCGTGGAAGGGGTCGGCGCAGATCGCGGATGAGCGGCTCACTCAGGCGCGGCTCGCCGGCGCGATCGCGCACCTGCGGGGGTACGACATCCGCTCCGAGGAAGTGCGGTCCGTCGTACTCATGTCGTTGATCGGTTCTTCAGCGACCGAGGCGCTGTCGCAGGCGGGTGTCCAGATCGGTACGAAGTCCGCGCTCAGCGCCGTCAAGCAGGTCCCCGGCCGCGTTCTGATCCAGATCAATCAGGCGGTCGGCTTCCGGCTGATCACCAAGGCGGGCGCCACGGGCGTGGTGAACCTGACCAAGCTCGCGCCCCTGGTGGGCGGTGTGATCGGCGGCGGGGTCAACTTCACCAGTACGCGGGCCACCGGTGCCTGGGCGAAGAAGAACTTCCCGGCCACGGACACGGCGGCCGGCGAACGCGATGATGATCGGCGCGGATGACGCGTCACGGTCATCGTCGCGCATGACGAGCGGGCGACGCTGCTGGTCGGGCTGTGAGTCGGAGGCGCCGCGGGCCGGACGATGATGCGGCGCCGGGCCGTTCACGTCACCGTGACGGTGCCGGTGGCCAGGAAGTACGGTGCCGGGACGGGGAGCCGCCGGGCGTGTACCCACCGGCGCCGTGCGGCGGCCGGCCAGGAGGCGGTGGCGTGGGTGCCGGTGAGGAACACGATTCGCCGGCCGCCGGGCAGCGGCACGACCGACGGACCGCAGACGCCGCGGCCCAGCCACGACGGCGTGCCGGGCGCGGCGGTGTCGAGCACGCGCTCCGGGGGTGACCAGGCCGCGCGGTCCGGCGACGGCGTCGCGGCGCGCATGATCCACAGGCCCTGGCCGGGGTACGGGACGGTGCCGTGCAGGTTGGTGCCGCGCGCGAGCATCATCTCCCACCCGTACGGTGTCCGGTAGATCGCGTTGTCGAAGTAGCCCTCCGCCGCGGTGGCGAAGCGGCGCGCGGGGTCCCACCGGATGCCGTCCGCACTGTCGGTCACGTGCAGTTCGAAGTCGGGCTGCTCGCCGGGACCGACCTCGTGCGGGGTGGCGAGGAACCACATGCGATAGCCGCCGTCGACCGGGACGGCCAGCGGTTCGAGCACGCTGTCCCGCCCCGGCCAGCCGCGCAGCACCGGCGCCGGATGCCGCGTCCACGCGGGTCCCGGGTCAGCAGGCCGATCGCGTACGTGCTGCCCGTGCCGTAGTGGCGTGCGTTCGACCGGCCCGCGTAGTAGATGCGCGCACCCCGGCCGCCGTGGGGTGGCACGTAACTCGGGGTGTGCATGCCGCCGGCGTCCCACGCGCCCGCGGGCGGGCCGGCGACGATCGGGTGCCGGTCGAGCAGCCAGCGACCCCGCTCCGGCACGCCGCCGGCCGGCAGCCGGGCACGGTAGAGCCGGTTGCGGAAGCCGCTGGAGAAGCCGCCGATGTACATCACCCAGCGGCCGTCGATCAGGTGCAGGTCGGGGTCGCTCAGCCCGAGGACGCCGCGTGGCATCCGTGCACCGAGCATGTCCCAGATCGGCCGGCCGATGACCGTACGTGACATGGCGACCCCCTCGGCGAGCGCGCGTCAGCGCGGACTCCCCCGAGCGCCGGGTAGGTCACCGTCAGCCTACCCGCACAGCGGCCGGCCGGCTCGCCGCGCGGTGCGGCAACGGCGACTCCGACGCAGCCGTCACGTACGACGACGACCTCGGGTCATGTCGAGCGAGTCGGAGCGGCAGGCGGCGTGGTCGGCGGCCTCGGATTGCCACCAGGCCGAGCTGGATCGCCTCGTCGCCCCGGGCCGGTGCCGTCGCCGCCAGGGTCCGCTGCACCCCGGCGAGCTCTTCGGCCTTGATCGCTCCAGTATGGATCCGGCGAGACGGTTTCGACGCGCAGGTGCAGCGCGGCGGCGGTTTCGGCAGTGGCGTGGGCCGCCGCCGACGTGGCGACGGTGAGTGCGTCCGCACGGGTTGCCGGCACGGGCGCCGCGGCCGGCCGCCGGGACGTTTGCCATGTCGGCCCGCGTCCGTGGGGTGGGGTCAGAGGCGGCCGCGGCGGCGGGCCAGGGGGACGATGATCAGGGGGACGAGGATGAGGAGGGCGGTGGCCAGGGCCATCTGGGGGGCGCCGGGGCTGCCCATGGCGAAGAACGCGATGGTGATACCGACCAGGATGACGTCGAGGATGACGGCGAGCGTGACGAGCAGGCGCATCGTGCTCTTCGAGTAGGCCACGGCGGGGGTCCTTTCGCGGAAGGGGGTGCGCGGCGACCCGTTCCCGGGTCGCCGCGCGGTCAAACGTGATCGAGGGTCAGCCGAGCTTCTGTTCGGCGGCGTTGCCCATCGCGTCGCCGACCAGGGTGGAGAGCGCGATGCAGCCGATCTGGCCGATCACCATGGAGGCTCCGGCGGTGACCGGGGCGGCGAAGCCGAGGACGATGTTGCAGGCGACCTCGGTGGCGAGTGCGAAGAACATCGAGACGGCCTGGGCGACCAGCGCGTTGCCGTCGCCCTTGGCCACGTTCGCGCCGAGTTCGCCGAGGTCCTTGAACCAGCCGATGTCGCCGATGATGTCCGCTAGGCCGTTGCCGGTCGGGTCGGTGTAGTTGGCCGGGTTGCCGCCGACGTACGTGTAGGGCAGGTCCTTTCCGCTCGGGTCACGCTGGGTGAAACGGCCGAGGCCCGGGTCGTAGTAGCGGGCGCCGAACTTGGTCAGGCCGGTCGGGCCGTCGTGGAAGCCGCCCGCGTACCGCCAGGGGTTCGCGATCTGCTGCGACACGGTCAGCGGCTTGCCGTACGGGTCGTAGGTGTACGAGTTGACCTTCTGCGCGTTGCCGTTGATCAGGGCGGAGACCGAGCCGAGCCCGTCGACCAGGTAGTAGTAGCGGGTGTTGCCGGCGCGCAGGCTGATCAGGTTGCCGGTGTTGTCGCGGGTGTAGTGGTGGGTGGTGCCGGGTGCCGGCTCCATGTCGTCCGGGTTCGCGGTGGCCGTGTTGAAGCTGCCGGCCGGGAGCGTGGACGTGGCCGAGGCGACGCCGAGCGCGGACGTGTCGTAGAGGACGCTGCCGGCGCGGCGGCGTTCGGTCTGGTCCTGGCCGCCGTAGGTGAGCGGTGCGTGCTGTGCCTTGCCCGGCGCGGTGACCGCGGTGGTCTGGTTGCCGACCGGGCTGTAGCTCAGCGACCAGCCGGACGAGCTGCCGGTCAGGTTGCCGTTGGCGTCGTGCGTGTACGTGGTCGAGCCACCGGACGTGAGCTGCTGCGCGTCGTTGTAGTCGTAGGACGTGGTGCTGCCGTCCTCGGTCTTCGACGTGCGGTTGAAGTTCTCGTCGTAGCCGTAGCTGCGCGTCCACCCGGGGCCGGTGGCCGAGGTGAGCCGGTTGAGCTTGTCGTACGCGTAGCCGGTGGTGCCGGTGAGGTCGGTGACCGACTGCCGCAGCCCGCTGTCCGCGCCGGACTTCGCGTAGCTGTAGGTGAACGACGTGATCTTCGCGCCGGAGCTGTCATCGGTCGAGGTGATCGACGTCTGCCGGCCGGACTTGTCGTACTTCATCTCCACGGTGACGCGCGGCGTGGTCGGCAGGTACATGAACCGGCGCCGGTTGTTCTCGTCGTAGGTGAACGTGATCGGCCCGGACGCGCCGGGTTCCTGCATCGAGGAGAGCAGGTTGGCCTTGTCGTACGTGTAACCGACCCGCCCGCCGTCGTCGGTGAACCCGGTCAGGTTGCCGTTCCGGTCGTACTCGTAGAAGAAGCCGCCGGTGGCGGTGGTCTTGGTCTCGACCCGGCCGAACCCGTCGTAGGTGAACCAGGTCGTGCCGCTCGGGTCGGTGAGCGTGACCAGGTTGCCGTCGTTGTCGTAGACGTAGTCCACGACCGCGTTGTTGGCGTAGGTCACCTTGTCGATCCGGTCGAGCTTGTCGTACTCGTAACGCGTCCGCTGCCCCTTGCCGTCGGTCTGCTCGACCATCCGGGACAGCCCGTCCGGTACGACCGTGATGTCACCGAGCGGCGCCGGGTTGTCGACCTTGGTGAGGTTGCCCTTGGCGTCGTAGGTGAACGACGTGCGTACGTCCTGCGCGTCGTCGCTCCACTTCACCGTGCCGTCGTCGTTGTATTCTTTTTCGTCGATTTTTCGGCCGGGGTACTGCGCGCTCTCCGTGGCGGTCTTGTTGCCCTTCGAGTCGTAGGAGTAGCCCATGGTGTTGCCCTGGGCGTCCGTCGACGAGGTGACCGAGTTCGGGTGCGCGGTGTCGTCGTAGGACAGCGTGGACTTCGCGCCGGTCGCGATGCCGACCGTGGTCAGGTTGTTGGTGTTCGGGTCCCAGCCGAACGTGGTGGCGTTGGTCAGCGCGTCCGTCTGCGTCTCGACGTTGTCGTTCGCGTTGTACTTCTTCGACTGCTCGTGCCCGAGCGCGTCCTTGACCTTCGTGACCCGGTCGCGGGACTCGTAGGTGTGCGTGGTGGTGCCGGTGCCGTTCGGGTCCAGCACCTCGGTCTTGCCGGCCGAGTAGGTGAACGTGTAGCGGGCCTTGTCCGGCGTGCCGCCCGGGTTGGCCTGCTCGAAGAAGTCGAGCATCCGGGACGTCTCCGGCTCGTACCCGAGGTCGGTGACCCGCCCGCCCGGCGTGGTGATCCTCGTGAGCCGGTCGCCGGTGTAGTCGAACCGGGTGATGCCACCGGCCGCGTCCGTCACGGTCTGCAGGTTCTGCGCCGAGTCGTAGCCGTAGGAGGTGCGCCGCCCGGACGGGTCGGTGACCGTGACGAGCCGGCCGTTCGCGTACGCCAGCGTGACCACCCGGTCCTGGGTGTCGGTCATCGTGGTGACGTTGCCGGCCGTGTCGTACCCGAAGGTGATGGTGTTGTCGTTCTTGTCCACGCTGCGCAGCAGCCGGCCGGTCGAGTCCGCGAAGGAGAAACTGCCCTCGCTCTTGTCGAACTTGAGCCGGAACTCGCCGGTGCCGGTGTTGCGGGTCAGCTTCGCGTCCAGGCTGGACGGTGTGCGCCAGGAGTTCGACGCGGAATTGATGAACCGCGCGGTGAAGCCGGTCGGCGCGTGCAGCGTGACGTCCGCGGTGGCGTGGTCGGTCTTGGAGAACGTGAGCTTGACGTCCTGACCGGTGCCGAGCACCCAGCCCTTGCCGAGCGTGGACGTGGCGGTTGAGCGGGAGTTGTAGTACCGGTCGACGATCAGGTCGGTACCGGTGCCGTGGATCTTCAGGTCGGTGTTCTTCAGCAGCAGGTTGCCGTTGGCCACGTTGACCCGCAGCTGCAGCCGGTCGGCCAGGTCGTGGTCCTGGAACGAGAAGCGGCGCTGGTCACCGGTGGGTGAGCCGTCCGAGGTGGTCATGAACCGCCACTCGGACCAGGGCCCGCCGAGGCTGCCGTCGTGGCCGCGGGCGCGCCACCGGTAGGTGGTGTTCGCGTCCAGCTCGCCGCCGGGCACGGTCCACGCCGACTCGGCGCCGTTCGCGACCGTGGCGCCGGAACCGGAGACGATCGACGTCGCACCGGTACGGTCGTAGATCTCGAAGTCGACCCTCCCGGTGCCGCCGTCCGCGTCGCTGAACACGCCCTTCATCTGCGGCGTGGTGGTGCCGGTCTCGGTGGCGTCGCCCGGCTGCAGCGTGGTCGCGGCCAGCGCGTTCGGATAGCTGTTGTAGTTCACCACCGCGTACGGGACCTCGGCGGCCTCCTCGGCCTGCGCGGACCGGAACTGCTTGAACGCCAGCGTGTCCGTCTCGCTGGTGGCCCGGATGCCCATGTACGCGGTGCTCTGGTTCGCGGTCGCGGCCCGCTGGAAGAACGACGTGCCGGAGATCGTGGTCCAGCCGTCGTCGCAGGAGCTGGTGTAGCCCTTGGTGGCGGTGGACGTCGCCTCCCTGGTCTGCCAGGCCGGCTGATTGCCCCACCGGGTCGCGGTGCTCGCCGCGCCGGTCGACCAGATCTCCCACGACTTCGCCGAGCACGTGGTCGAGTACCAGTTCCAGAAGTACACGGTCGCGGACGTGATCTGCTTGCCGCGCAGCGCGGACGTTCCCCAGTGCACGAACGCGCGGCCGATCGCGTTGTCGCCGGTCAGCCGGCCGACCTGGAGGTCGTTCTCGCCGCTGCGGTCCGAGGACAGATCACCGCGGACGTACGTGTCGAAGCCGCCCTTCAACGGGTTGATCGACGGGTCGACGATCACCGGGTAGACGGTGGCCGGGTCGTCGAAGAACGCCTTCTCCGGCTTGAGCGTCACCTCGGTCGCCCGCGCACCCGCCTTCGCGTGCGTGACCGGGATCCGGGCCCGCTTACGCGCGCTACCGGTGGCCGGGTCGACCGAGGAGTCCCACATCTCCGGCGCGGCCGACGTCGCGACCGGCGTGCCCTTCGCGTCCGTGAAGTCCAGCCCGCCCGCGCCGTCCGGGGCGACCGTCACGCCGTCGCCCCGCACCGGTAGCTCCACCGTGGACACCTGGCTCGCGGCGGCCCTGTTCTTGACCACCAGGTACTGCCGGGCGCCGGTGCGGCTGGCCTCGACGACCAGGTCCACGCCGGGCCGCACCTCGGGGTAGGTGGCGGTGTTGCCGTCCAGCACCGGCGCCGGCAGCACGCCGGCCCAGTCGACCGCAGCCCGGCCGGCGCCGGCCGCGACGCTGAACAGCTCGTGCGTGCCGCTGCCGGCCGGGCCCGCGATCCGCAGCCCGGCCGGGTGCGCGACCGGCGCGACCGAGCCGTCCGGATTGGCCCGCATGGTCAGATCGATGTCGATCAGCGAGCCGGACGCGCCGCGCATGCGCATCGGTCCGGCGTAGAGGCGCGCCTCCCAGCCGCCACCGGGCAGCGCGCGCACGTCCCGGTCCTCGGTGCGGGCGGCCATGTTCTCGATCGGTGTGCCGCAGGCGCGGGCCGCTGCCATCGCGGACGCCTCGTCCGGTGCCGCGCCGGTGCAGTCCGGTGCGGCCGCGGACGGCGGCGCCGGTTCCGCGGCCGGCTGCGCGATCGGGCGTGCGGCCGCCGGGGCCGCGTGCACGGGCAGCATGCCCGCGGTCAGCAGCACCGCCGCCGCCACCGAGATGCGTGTCCTTCCAGGTCTCATTGCCAGACTCCCAGGGGTGAATGTGGAAGCCGATCGGCACGGACGGCACGGCGCAGCAACCCCGCCGGACAGACCTCCGGCCAGGCACGATGCGTTGATGGATCCCCGTTTGTCCCCGTGACGCTCAGCGTGTGAGCGAAAGTGACCTTGACATATCGATCACCGGGACAGTGATGTACGTCAGATTATTTCGCAAGGGCAAGTATTCGATGGGCGTCCACATGCGAGTGCCGCGCGCCGATGCTACGGTGCGCGGCCGCAGGGACCGGCCGTAACCGCTCCCTGCGCCCGTGTGCTCAGCTCAGCGTGAACGCGCCGGGCCGGGTACCGGCGACCAGCGTGCCCCGCTCGTGCCGCAGATACAGGTCCGGTTCGGTGGCGAGCTGGAGGGTGATGCCGCCACCGGCACGCCGTTGGCGGCGGAACCGGGCGGGCTCGCCGGCGGTGACCGTGCCGCCGTCCACCCGCAGGTACCGGCCGGGGTGGCTGACGCACTGGATCGTCTCGGTGCCGTCCGCGGCGGGCAGGAAGCGGAACTGGGTGTGCTCCAGGTCGCGCGGGCCGTCCGGGACCGTGACCGCGCCGGCCGCCGGGTCGTGGCGGATGAACGCGCGCCGCATGCCCGCCGGGGAGACCCGCACGATCGGGCCGCCGGAGCCGACCGGGATGCCGAACAGCGGGGTGCCGTCCGGGTGCCAGTAGAGCTTCTGGACGCGGGTGTGCCGGTTCGGGTCGTAGAGCGGGTCGCCGGTGATGTCCCGGTAGTCGCGGGCGTGGTAGACCAGTACGTCGGTGACGCCGTCCTCGGCCACGGTGAACGAGTTGTGCCCGGGCCCGTACCGCCGGGTCTGCTCGTCGGTCGTGAGGACCGGGCCGGGGGTCTTGGTCCAGGACGCGTGCCGCGTCAGATCGGCGGACGCGGACGCGGTGAGCAGACCCGTCGCGTAGCGCGCGTCGGTGGCGGACGCGGAGAACGTGACGAAGACGCGGCCGTTGCGGATCAGCACGGCCGGCCCCTCGTTGACCCGGAAGCCCTGGATCTGCCAGTCCCGGGTGGGCGTGGCGATCCGGGTCGGCTTGCCGCCGAGCGTCCACGGGTTCGCCATCGGCGCGATGTAGAGGCTGGAGTTGACCGCGATCTCCGGCTCGGACTGCGCCCAGACCAGGTACCGGCGGCCGCGGTGCGCGAACGTGGTGGCGTCCAGTGTGAAGCTGTCCCACTCGGTGGCGAGCCGTCCGCGCAGCGTCCAGCCGGCCGGGTCGGCCGGGTCGGCGAGCGGGAACTCCAGCACGTACGTGCGGATCCGGAACACGTCGTCGGCGTCACCGGCCGCGAAGTAGATGTACCACGTCCCGTCGATCCGGTGCAGCTCCGGCGCCCAGATGTGGCCGCCCATCGGGCCGGTCGCGGGCCGCCGCCAGACCACGGACTCGGCCGCCGTGCCCAGCCCGGCGAGCGTGGCCGACTTGCGGACGATCAGCCGGTCGTACTCCGGGACCGAGCCGGTGAAGTAGTACGTGCCGTTGATCCGCGGCGTGATGAACGGGTCGGCCCGCTGGGAGATCAGTGGATCAGCCGTGGGTACGCCGTAGATCTCCGCGTCGGTGCGGTCGTCCCGCGCGGTCGCGGGTGCGGCGGAGCCGAGACCGGTGAGCACACCGGCACCGGTCACGCCCAGCAGCAGGTTGCGTCGGCTGGTCATCTGCGGGGCCCTCACTTGGTCTTCAGACGAAGGAACGTCACGGAGTTGGCCGGGAACGTCCTCGTGAAGTCGGACGAGATCCCGCGGACGGTGGTGGTCACCGGCTGGATCGGCTCGGCCGACCGGGTGTTCTGCTCGCCCGGGTCGCCGGTGATCACGGTCATCTGCGCCCGGTCACGCACCCGCAGGCCGCCCAGGTCGATCCGGGTGACGGCGTCCGAGGACTGCGCGTTGACCACCTTGACGAGCAGGTCGCCGCCGTCCCGCGGTTGACACCCTATGTAGAGTACGAGACATGCCACCGTTCCGCGCCACCTTGCAGACCCGGCTGGTGCTGCAGACGCTGCTCGCCGACCCCGAGGCGGAGCTCTACGGGCTGCAGATCGTCGACGCCACCGGCCTGCCGCCCGGCACCATCTACCCCATCCTGGCCCGGCTCGAGGGCGCCGGCTGGGTGGGAAGCCGCTGGGAGGACGGCGAGCACGCCGAGGGCCGGCCGCGCCGCCGCTACTACCGGCTCACCCCGGCCAGCGTCGAGCCGGCCCGCGCGCTCCTGGCCGAGTCCGAGCGCCGCCGCGCCACCCACCGCCGCCCCGCCGTCCCGTTCCCGCACCCGCCGCTCGGAGGTCTCGCCCGATGATCGACACCCTGATCCGGGCCGGTGCCCGGCTGTTGCCGCCCGCGCACCGCGACCGCTGGCGCGAGGAGACGCTCGGCCTGCTCCACGACGTGCGCGGCGCCCGCCGGTGGTGGTACGCGGCCGACGTCCTGATCAAACTGCCGGCGCTGCGGCGCTCGCTGACCGGCCGGCCGTCGCGCCTGGCGCCGGCACTGGCCGGTGCGGCGATGCTGGTCACGACTGCGCTGGTCGCCGGCGCGCCGCTGCTGGCCACGATCATCGGCGAGGACAGCGCGGAGGCGCTGTTCCTGCTCGGCCCGCTCGGCATCGCGCCGGCCGTGGCGCTCCGGGCGGCGGCGAGTGGCCGCGGGCCACTGCGCACCGCACTGACCGTGACCGGCTGCGGCTTCGGCGCGGTGCTGGCGGGCATCCTGGTCGCGCTCGCCGGCGCGGGTGGGCCGCTCGCCGGTGTACTGGTGGTGGCGGCCGTGCTGTGCGCGCTGGGGCCTGCGGGGTGGCTGATCGGCACATCCGTCGCCGACCTGCGAGCCGGCCGCGTGCCCGCCGGGCTCAGCGCCGCCGGCCTGATGGCCGGTGGCGCGCTCACGCTGATGCTGATCTGCTTCGGCGTGGGCCTGAGCCGGGGCGGGCTGCCGCCGTCGATGCAGAGCCTGGCCGTCCTCGGGATCGCGGTGCTGGTGCCGAGCTATCTGGTGTGGAGCGTGTGGACCGGCGTCCGGCTGCTACGGTCACCGGTCCCGGCCCGGGCGCGCTGAACCGGGCCCGCGTTCGCGGCTCCGTTCGCCGGTCACGTCGGCCGGCCACCCAGCGACCGCGGACTCCACTGCCCGCGGCGCGGTCTCCGTGGGCGGCGGAGCCGGTCAGATCGGTGACGCGGACCTGACCACGGCGACACGGACGAGGCGGCGAGGAAACGGCGCCGTCCCGGCGGGCCCCGAGAAGGTGGGCGCCGCGTCACGGCTCCCGGTGCCGGGGCCGGCCGCGCTCGCCGGGATCGTCACGGACCCGGCGTCCGGCCACGACCCGGTCCGGCGGTTCGGCGCGGCCGGAGCCCCGATCGGGCACGCGTAGCCGGGCGCAGTCCGGGTATCCGCCGGTCATGGCTCGATATGCGGTGGCCGCCTCCGGGCAGGTGCCGGGCGACGACGGCGTGCGGCAGCCGGCCGGTGACGCGCACGCCTGGCTGCCCGGCACCAATCAGACACTGTGCGGCGTGCCGCTGGCCAAGGCCGGCCTGCGCCGCTTCCCGCACGTACCGTGGGATTATCGCTCCTCGGACGTGCTCACCGACGCGGACGACGTGCGACACCTGTGCGAACGCTGCCTCGCCGGGACCCGCCCGCGCGGCGCACGGGGCCGCGGATGGGTGCGGGTCGCACCGCGCCCGTAGGCCGCCGCCGGTCACCGTGGGCGGCAGCGTGACCGCACGGTTCCCGCGCCGGCCGCCCTCCGCATCAGATCAGCAAAATCAAGATCAAAATCTTGCAACGGTACGACGCGGTCCGTGATCGCCTGCACTCCGAGACCGAGGAGGCCCGCCGCACGTCCGGAGGCGACCCGGAGCCGCATGCACCCACCCCGCGATCGCACCTCGCTGGAGTAGTGGGCGCGCGTGCGCGGGCCCATCACCACCACGTCCCGTGGATCCGGCGGACCCTCGGCCGGCCAGGCCAGCTCGGTGCCGTGGTCCGGCTCCGTCATGGTCGCGTCCCCGTGCCACCGGTGCGGTACCAGCCGCGGCGGCCCCTCGAACCAGCTGCTCACCCCGTCACGGTAGGCGCCGGCCGGCCCGCGCCGCGCCCCCGTACCGTGCCGGATCCTCCCAGCGGCACACGTCACGCCTTGGTGGCCGGCACCTCACGTTCGGCGGTAGCCGACCGCGCCCTCGCCGGCCGTCTGGTGCGTGCCGAGGGAACCGGCGCCGTCCCCGTCGAACGCCACGGTGCCGTTGTTGCCGTGCTGGTCGCGCCAGCTCAGCCGGGTCAGCCCTACCCCGGCGGCACGGCCGCGAACGCGAGCCGGCCGGCCCGGTGCCAGCCGCCGCCCCAGCCGGCCTCCACCTCGAACGTCCGCACGGTCGCGCCGGCCCCCGGGTCGTCCGCGTCCCGGCGCCCGGCCAGGTCGCTGTGCAGCGCCGACGCGGGGAGCAGTCTCGGCAGCTCCACCTGCGGTGCCGCGCTGAGCCTCGGCGTGCCCGAGTCGCGCGCGGCCGGCTCCTACGCCGCGGTGCTCACGCTCACGCTGGCCTGGTCCAGGCCGTTGACGGCGCCGGCCCGGGTCAAGCGGGCCGGCACCCGCACGGATCGACGCCGGCCCCTCCCCTGGGCCGGCGTCGCCGTCCTGCCATCCCACCACATTGGAGCCTGCGCGCCGTGACCACCTTCCGACACTCCCGCCGCCCGGCCGCGGCACCGGCCGTTCTCGCGGTGGCCGTTGCGGCCCTCGCGTTCCCGGCACCCGTGCTCGCGGCACCGGTCGACGTCGAAGACGTCGATGACCATCGGCTCCGGATCACCGGGCCGGGGGCCAGAACGCCACGCGGGCAGTCAGCCTAGCGTCACGCAGCGCAACCCACAGCCAGCGGGCGTGCCGCCGGCCCTCCGAAGGTCCTTCGCGATCTGGTCGTTCAGCCGGTAGGGCAGGCCGTTGAACAGGTCGAGTTCGTCAAGCCCGGTGATCGGGCGAATCGTGAGCGTCACGGCTCTCCTCATGCGAGTGCGTGCCCGTGCGCCCGGAGGGCACGAGCGGTTCGTCGATGCGAGACATCGCGCCTCCTTCCGGTCCGTGGTCCGGCCCCCTTCCTAACCGCCGCGAGCCCACCCCCGCAACCGCTTTTTCCACCCCTACACTCGGCGTATGGACGCGGTGCTGGACGGCCTCGAGACGAACCCCGCCCTCCCGGGGCCGATGATCCACCGACTGCTGTCCCGTCACTCGGGTCGCGGCCACGTCGCGAAGCGCGCCGACCTCACGGACGCGCTGATCGAGGCGATTCTCGCCTCCGGCCGCTACTGGCTGCTGCACTCGCTCGCGCTCAACCGCCACCTGCCACCGCCCGCCCAGCGCCGCCTCGCCGCGCACCCCGATCCCACCATCCGCCTCGCCCTGGCCACCCACGCCGCCCCGGGCACGCGCGCCCTGCTGCGTGAAGACCCGGACCCGGCGGTACGGGAGGCGGCCGGCTCGGCCCACGCCGGCGCCTCACCTGACCTCGCACCCGCGCCGCCGCCCGACCCGGCCACCCGGACCGGCACGAGCCACCCCGCAGCACTGACGCCGCCCCCGGCCGCGCGGCTCACCACCGACCTGGACCTCGCCGCGCGGCTCGCGGCCGACCCGGACCTCGCCGCGCGGCTCGCCGCCGACCCGGATCCCGCCGTGCGGCGCGAGGTGGCGATGCACCCGGCACTACCCGCGGAGATCCGCGACCGGCTCGCCGGTGACGTGTCCGCCCGGGTGACGCTGGCCGTCTTCGCGCGGCCGGACACACCCGGGCCGATACGCCGGCGTATCCACGACGCCCTTCAGGAGGAGCACGGCGACCTGCTCGCGAACGGCCTGAACGATGCGGAGATCGACCGGCTACTGGATCGCGAACGGGCGGTCCTGGAACTGGAGCACCTGCACCTGCCGTGGGTGACCGCGGATCCGCTGCCGCACGTGGCCTCGCCGTACCCGTGCTTCCGCCGCTCCGCCGCCCGCGCGACCGGACTGCCGGCGGACGTGGTGCGGCGCCTGCTGGACGACGGGGACAACACCGTGCGTCTCGCCGCGGCACGGCGCGCACCGCACCTGGTCGACCTGGCGACCGCGGAACGGCTGGAACGCGACTACCGGCCGCGGAAACACAGCCGCTGGCGCCCGGCCGACGACTTCCCGTTCCCGGCCGCGACACTCCGCCGGTTCGCCGCGGACGCGGACGCGCGCATGCGCGTGCTGGCAGTACGCGACCCGGATCTGCCCGCGGAGATCGCCGCGCGGCTCGCGGCCGATCCGGATCCGATGGTTCGCCGGTGCGTCGCCGATCACCCGCGGCTGCCAACGGCGGCGCTGCTGCGGCTGCTGGACGACCCGGACGCTCGCGTCGTGCGGGCGGCGGCTGCGGCGCCGGGGATGCCGGTGTCCGAGATGGATCGGCGGCTGGTGGAGGCGGGGCTGTGAGGTACCGGGTCGGGGGTGTGGGGCTGGCGTGTGCGGTGAGCGGGCCGGTGGACGGGGCGGTCGTGGTGCTGGTGCACGGCGGTGGTGCGGACCGTTCCACGTGGGACGGTGTGGCCACCGCGATCGCGGCGCGGCACCGGGTGTTCGCGGTGGACGTGCGCGGGTTCGGGGAGAGTGACCGGCCGGGGGTCTATGACCTGATCGCGATGCGGGACGACGTGTTCGGGCTGCTGGACGCGGCCGGGGTGGCGCGGGCCGCGCTGGTCGGGCACTCCAGTGGCGGGACGGTGGCGCTGCTGGCGGCCGCGCACCGGCCGGAGCGGGTGACCCGGCTGGTGCTGGAGGAGGCGCCGATGCCGAAGCCGGGGGCGTTGCGGCTCGGGCCGTTGCGGCGGCCGGACGCCGAGCCGCCCTATGACTGGGCGGCCCGGGAGACCGTGGTGGCGCAGCTGAACGCGCCGGACCCGGGCTGGTGGGCGGCGCTGCCGGGGATCACCGCGCCGACGCTGATCCTGGACGGCGGGCCGGGCAGTCACCTGGATTCCGCGCTCGCGCACGAGGCCGCGTCGCTGATCCCGGACGCGCGCGTGCTGCGGATCCCGGCCGGTCACCACATCCACCGCGACGCACCGGCGGCGTTCACCGCCGCGGTGCTGCCTTTCCTGAGCGAGCGATCAGCCGCGGTCGACCGGGCGATCAGCCAGCGCTGACCGGGCAATCAGTCAGTGCCGACCGGGCGGTCAGCCAGGGCTGGCCGGGCGGTCAGCCAGGGCTGGCCGGGCGGTCAGCCAGGGCTGGCCGGGCGGTCAATCGGGGCTGGCCGGCGGTTCGGAATGGGGTGACCGGCGGGACAGGGCGGTACCGATCGGCGGGTCAGGCCGGTTCCGGGACGGCGCCGGGGTCGCCGCCCGGGTCGTCCGGCGTGGGCTCGATCGGGGGCGGTGGCAGCGTGTCCGGGGTGTCGGGCAGCAGCTCGCCGGGGTCGTCCGGGACGGGCTCGGTAGGGTCGATCGGCGGGTACGGATCAGGGTGTGCCATGACCCTTCATGCCCCGGTGGTCACGACGCAAAACAGGCCTCAGCCGGTCAGGTAACCACGCGTGATCAGCGCCGCGCGCAGCGACTTCAGCGCGTAGAACGTGCGCGACTTGACCGTGCCCTCCGGGATGCCGAGCGTCCCGGCCAGTTCCGCCACGGTGCGGCCCTCGAAGTACGTACCCACGATGATCTTGCGGGAATTGTCGGAGAGCGATGCGATCGCGGCCCGCACCTCCATGCGGTCGAGCGTGCGCCGCGACTCGTCCTCGACGCGGGCGGCTCGCGTCTCCAGGTGCTCGTCGCCGACCATGACCACCCGGATCCGGGCCGCACGGAGGTGGTCGATCGCGATCCGGCGGGCCACGGTGACCAGCCAGGCCCGGTTCCATGTGCCGGCCTCGTTGCGGGCGTCGGGATGCTGCCAGGCCCGGATCACTGTCTCCTGCAGCAGATCAGCGGCCAGATGGGCATCGCCGGTCACCCGGGTGAGCGTGACCATCAGCGCCGTGCCGTGCTCGCGGTAGAGGTTATCGAGGCCGTCCGAGATAGCCACGCGCATCACCCGAACCTACGAAGATTGGGTGCACGCGTCGTCACCCGAGAGCGGCAAATGCACATACCCCTCTCGGGGTACACGACGGTCCGTCGCGCGGAAGACGCGCCGGGTGATCCGATCGCGATAGCGTCGTGACGTGCGGAGACTGTTCGACCCGGTGCTGACCGACGTGCTGCTGGCGGCTGCGCTGACCGGACTCACCATCACCTCGCTCATCACCTACAGTAACGACACGCCGCACTGGCTGGCGTCGACGCTGGCGTTCCTGTCGGTGGCGCCGGTCGCGCTGCGGCAGTGGGCGCCGGTCGGCGCGACCATGGTCATCGTCGGCGCGCTCGTGCTCTACGGCCTGTGCGGCTTCGGCGCGTGGCCGAACTCGGGGCTGGGCCTGGTGATCGGTCAGTTCACGGTCGCGACGCTGCGGTCCCGGTGGACGGCCGCGCTGACGTTCGCGGCCACGCTGCTCACGCTGGTGGTGGCCTACCACACGTACCCGGTGCCGCTGACCGTCCCGGAGTTGCTGCAGTACGCGCTGGTGATGGTGATCGCCTGGACGGTCGGCGACGGCACCCAGCGGTGGGCGCTGCGGGTGGAACGGGCGGCCGCGAAGACCGCGGAGGCGGTGGTCGAGGAGCGGGTGCGGATCGCACGGGAGATGCACGACATCGTCACCCACCACATGTCGGTGATCTCGCTGCAGGCCGGCGTGGCGGAGTACGTGCTGGACTCCGACCCGGCCACCGCCCGCACCGCGCTCTCCACGGTCGGCGACGCCGGGCGCGAGGCGCTGTCCGAGATGCGCCGGCTGCTGGACGTGCTGCGCATCCACCACGGCGCGGAGCCGTTCCAGCCGCAGCCGGGCCTGGCCGACCTGGACGACCTGGTGGCGCGCACCCGCTCGGCCGGGCTGGCGGTGGACGTGCACGTCACCGGCCGGGTCCGGGCGCTCGCGGCCGGGCCGGACCTGTGCGCGTACCGGGTGGTGCAGGAGTCGCTGACCAACGTGCTGCAGCACGCCGGTCCCGCGACCGCCCGGGTCGACGTCGACTACGGCGAGCTGACGCTCACCGTGACGATCACCGACGACGGTACGAAGACGCACGACCCGCCGCCGTCGCCGGACTCGCACGGCATCCGCGGCATGCGGGAACGCGCCGCGCTCTACGGCGGCGTGCTCACCGCGGGCCGGCACACCGGCGGCGGTTTCCGGGTCCGGTTACGACTTCCGATCGAGGAGACCTCTTCATGACCGTCCGGCTCGTGGTGGCCGACGACCAGGCGCTGATCCGCGCCGGCCTGATCGCGCTGTTCAACGCCGCGCCCGGGATCGAGGTGGCCGGTGAGGCGTGCGACGGCGCGGAGGCGATCGCGATCGCGGAACACGTCCGGCCGGACGTGGTGCTGATGGACATCCGCATGCCGCACGTCGACGGCATCGCGGCCACCCGCGCGATCCTGGCCGGCGAGCACCGGCCGCACGTGGTCGCGCTGACCACGTTCGACCTGGACGAGTACGTGTACGCCGCGCTCAGCGCGGGTGCGTCCGGCTTCCTGCTGAAGGACACGCCACCGCAGCGGATCATCGCGGCCGTGCACACGATCGTCGCCGGTGACCTGCTGATGGCACCACGGATCACGCAGCGGCTGATCGAGGCGTACGCGGACCGGCACCGCACCCCGGCCGCGACCGTACCGGCCCTGGACAGCCTGACCGCGCGCGAGACCGAGGTGCTGCGGCTGGTCGCGAACGGCCTGTCCAACGCACAGATCGCGGAACGCCTGGTGCTCAGCGAGGCCACGGTGAAGACGCACGTGAAACGCCTGATGGGCAAGCTCCGCCTGGCCAGCCGCGCCCAGGCCGTGGTGGTCGCGTACGAGAGCGGCCTGGTCGCCCCGCGCGGCCGCTGAGCCCGTACGCTGCGGGGATGATGATCGGCGGGGGCACGGTGGACGCCGGCGGCGGCGTGACGATCGCCTACCGTACGGCCGGCGCCGCGGGTGCGCCGCCGGTGGTACTGCTGCACGGCGGCGGCAGCCGGGGCGCGGCGAGCTGGGACGCGTTCACCCGGGCACTGGCCGCGGCGGGGCTGCGCCCGATCGCGCTGGATCTACGGGGGCACGGTGGCAGCAGCCGGACCCGCGACTACCCGCTGACCGGTTTCCGCGACGACGTGCTCGGCGCGATGGACGCGCTGGGTCTCGGCGGGGCGCCGCTGGTCGGGCACTCGCTCGGCGCGCACACCGCGTCGCTGGTCGCTCAGGCCGCGCCGGAGCGGGTGACGCGGCTGGTGCTGGAGGACCCGCCCGTGCCGTCGGCGACGTCGCGGGCGCAGAGCCTGCCCGCGTGGCGGATGATCCTGCCGATGCTGGGCCTGGTGGTGCGCCGCGGCCGCTTCGACCGGCGCGCGCTCACCGAGGCGGTCCGGCAGCTGCGCGAGCCGGACCCGGGCTGGTGGGCCCGGCTCCCGTCGATCGCCGCACCCACACTGGTGATCGGCGGCGGACCGCGCAGCCACGTCGCCGCCGGTGGCCTGGACGCGCTGGTGCGGGCGCTGCCGGACGGCCGGCTGGTCACGATCCCGGCCGGCCACCGCGTCCACAGCACCGCCCCGGCCGCGTTCGAGGCCGCCGTGCTGCCGTTCCTGACCGCCGGCCACTGACCGGTCGATCACGCATTGGACCGCCGATCCGGCACGCTCGCTGCGACGTCGCCGGAGCGCCCTGACCGGCCGACCAGGGCGCTCGGGCGCCTCGCCGGGCGCCTCCCCGCGGGCGGCCGACGCTCGCGGTTCCGGCGGTCAGATCGCGGCGGGGCCGTCCGGGACGTCGCCGCGGAGCGTGATGCGGTGCATGACGCGGCGGGTGTCACCGTAGTCGCGGTTGGCGTAGTGCGAGGTGCTGCGGTTGTCCCACATCGCCACGTCGCCGGGCTGCCAGCGGTGCCGGACGACGTGCTCCGGCTTGGTCAGGTGCGCGTAGAGCAGGTCCAGGATCGCGCGCGACTCCGCGTCCGACACGCCCACGACGTGCGACGTGAAGCCCGGGTTGACGAAGATGCCCTTGCGGCCGGTCTCCGGGTGCACGCGCACCACCGGGTGCTCGACCGGGTCGAGCCGGGTGACGATCTCGCCGTCCCACTCGTTGCCGCGGCCGTTGCGGCGCTGCGCCAGGTAGTAGCCGAACTCGCGGTTGCCGTCGTGCACCGCGGTCAGCCCGTCCACCAGCCGCTGTACGCCCGGGTGCAGCGACTCGTAGGCGAGCTGCGAGTCGGCCCAGCTGGTGTCGCCGCCGCTGGGCGGCAGCGTGACCGCGCGCAGGATCGAACCCATCGGGGGCCGGCGCACGAACGTGACGTCCGTGTGCCAGACGTCCGCGAATCCGTTGTCCGCGCTGTCGATCGCGTAGATCTCCTGGTGCTGCTCGCTGAGCGGCCCGATCACCGGATGCGACGCGGTCAGCTCGCCGAGCCGGTTGCCGAGCCGCACCTGCCCGTCCACGTCCAATGCCTGGTTGCGGAAGAACAGCACCTTCCGCTCGACCAGCGCGGCCCGGACCGCGACGATCTCCTCGTCGCTCGCCGTGGCCAGATCGAGCCCGAGCACGTCCGCGCCGAAACGCGGCCCGAGCGGGTCGAGGCGAAGCTCCACAGTGGTCGCTGTCATGACCGGTTCCTCTCGACGGTACGACGTGGGACTGCTTCCTCCGGCAGCGGCACGCACCGCCGCCGGTCGGGCGGTGACGCGCGACGCGCCGGGTCGAACGGGTGGCGCGGACCGCGCCGGACCGGATAGGTGACGCAGCCGGGTCGAACAGGTGACCCGGATCGCCGCCGGCCGGGCGGTGGCGTGCCGGGCCGAGCAGGTGACGCGAACCGGCCGGGCCAGGCGGATGACGCGGATTGCGCCGGGTCAGGCGGCCGCGCGGACCGCGTGGCCGATCTCGGCGCGCAGGGCCGCGTATTCCGGCAGTGCGCGCAGGTCCTCCGGCTTCACGTCGCCGCGCGGCAACGGGATGGGCAGGTCGAGGGCGATCCGGCCGGGGCGTTCGGTGAGCACCACGACGCGGCTGCCGAGGAACACCGCCTCGTCCACGCTGTGCGTGACGAAGACGCTGGTCCGGCCGGTGGCCGCGCTGACTCGGCGCAGGTCCTCCTGGAGCCGTTCGCGGGTGAGCGCGTCCAGCGCCGCGAACGGCTCGTCCAGCAGCAGGAGCGGGTTCTCCACGGCGAGCGCGCGGGCGATCGCGACGCGCTGCTGCTGGCCGCCGGAGATCTGCCAGACGCGGCGGCGTTCCACGTCGTGCAGGCCGACGTCGGCCAGCAGGCGCGGTATGCGGACGGCGCGTTCCTCCTTCGGCACGCCGGCGTAGCGCAGCGCCAGGTCGACGTTGCCGCCGACGGTGCGCCACGGGAACAGGCGCGGCTGCTGGAAGACGAGCCCGGCGCCGCGCCCGGGCCGGGGCGGCTGACCGGCCGCGCGGACCGTGCCGGTGCTCGGTTCCTCGAAGCCCGCGATGAGGCGCAGCAGCGTGCTCTTGCCGCACCCGGACGCGCCGACCAGCACCAGGAACTCCCCGGGTGGCACGCGCAGGCTGACCGGCCCGACCGCGGTGACCGCGGCCGCGCCGTGCCCGTAGACGTGCGTGACCTCGTCGATCTCCACGGCCGCGGGCGCCGGGTCCGCGGCGGGCCGCGCGCTCGCCGTGCTGCCGGCCGGGTCAGCCACGACGGCCACGCCGCGCGGCGTCCGCGTCACGGACGACGTGTGGACAGGTTGATGGGTTGATTGCCGGTGGCGCCGACTGCATCGACATGTCGGCGATCGCGTCAGGAGAGGGCACCGGGAAGTCCCTTCACGTAGACGGCCTTCTGTACGGTCGCCAGGTCGGGGACCGAGTCGATCTTCTGCTGGTCGTGGAGGAACTGCGCGGCCGCGACCAGGTTGTCCGCGATCCTGCCCGGCGCGCCCTCGGTGCCGAGCCACTCCGGCGTGGCCAGGTCCGCGGGCGTGAGGAAGACACCCTGGCTGAGCTGGTTGCGCGCGTCCTCGGGCGTGATGTTGAGTTCCGCGCCGACCGCGGTCGCGGCCGCGGCCGGGTCGGTGGCGATCAGGTCCAGCGCCTGCGCCTCGGCCTTGCGCCAGGCGTCGACCGCGTCCGGGTGCGCCTCGATGAACGCGGTCGACACCACGCCCAGGTCCAGCGTGGGCTTGCCGGCGGTGGCCAGCTCCCGGCTGGAGATGAGCACCGTGCCGTCCTTCTTCAGCGCGTCCAGCGTGGGCAGCCAGGTGTACGCCGCGTCCAGGTCGCCGCGCGTCCACGCGGCCAGGATGTCCTGCGGCTCCAGGTCCACGATGGTCAGGTCGGACTCCTTCAGCCCGGCCCGGTCCAGCGCGGCGAGCAGGCTGTAGTGCGACGTCGACGCGAACGACGTGGCCACCTTCTTGCCGCGCAGGCCCGCGACGTCCGTCACGCCGGACTCGTTGCGCGCCACGAGCGCCTCGTTGTCGCCGGCCACGTCGAGAACGAACGCCACCTGGTACGGGATGTTCAGCGGCGCGGAGAGCCCGCGCGCGACCGGGCTGGAGCCGATCGCGGCGATGTCCACGCTGCCGGCCACGAACGCGGTGTTGATGCTGGCCCCGGAGTCGAACTTGGTCCAGGTGATCTCGTAGCCGGGCAGTGCCTTCTCCAACAGCCCCTGGTTCTTCACGATCAGGTCGCCGGAGGGGAACGCCTGGTAGGCGATCCGGATGGTCCGGTCCGCGGCGCCGTCGCCGCCGCCACCACGGCCCTGGCTGGCGGCACCGTCACCGCATGCGCCGGTCGCCATCAGGACCGCCACCGCTGTCGCCGCGACACGTTTGAAGCTGCTCACATCCGTACCCTCTGCTGGTTGTCGATTTTTGATCAGATGCGCCCGCGCCAGGGGACCAGCCGGTCCTCGGCCTGCCGCAGCAACGCGTCGATGAGCAGGCCGGAAAGCCCGATCGCGAAGAGCCCGAGCACCACCACGTCGGTCTGTGAGTAACGCTGCGCGTCGCGCACCATGCCGCCGATCCCGGGCACGCCGTTGATCGTCTCGGCCGCGACCACGGACGAGTACGCGATGCCGACCGCGAGCCGGATGCCGGTGAAGATCTCCGGGAGCGCATGCGGGAGCACCACGTCGCGGACCACGTCGCCGCGGCCCGCGCCGAGCGCCCGCGCGGCCTCGACCAGCCCGGTCGGCGCCGCGTGCACGGCCGCCGCGGTGGCGACCGCGACCGGGGGCAGCGCCGCGATCGACAGCAGCCACAGCTTCGGCGTCTCGTCGATGCCGAACCAGATGATGAACAGGCTGAAGTACGCCAGCGGCGGCAGTGCGCGGACGAACGTGACCACCGGCTCGGTCACCACCCGCACCCACGGCACCGTGCCCATCACCACGCCGGCCACGAGACCGGCGGCGACGCCGATCAGCGAGCCGATCAGGATGCGGCGCAGGCTCACGCCGAGGTGCTCGGTCAGCAGGTGGCCGCTGTAGCCGTCGGTCGAGGTCACGATCAGCTGGCGCCAGACCGCGGCGGGCGACGGGATGAACGTCGGGTTCTGCATGAACCGGGCGGTCAGCTCCCAGAGCACGAGCAGGACGACGACGGCGAGGACCCGCAGCGCGACGTGGCGGCGGCGGGCGGGTTTCGTGGTCACGGGCACGCCGGTGGACGGCGGCGCCGTGGTCTCCAGAACGGCGGTCACCCTGATATTCCTATAGGACTACTCGGGATTGGGCAATGCCCGTTCACGCTTCGGGAGACACCCGGGTGTGCGAGGGTCGCCCACGGGGTATCTGAGCGGCGCCCCCGAGCTGGAGGAACACGTGCCCACCGAACTCAACGTGCCCGCGGCCTGCGCGGTCGTGGTCAACCCGGCCAAGGTGCCGGACCTCGACGGATTCCGGCAGACCGTGACGGAGACGCTGGCCAAGGCCGGCTGGCCGGCGCCGGTCTGGTACGAGACCACGCCCGAGGACCCAGGGCGCGGCCAGGCCACGCAGGCGATCGAGGAGGGGGCCGAGGTGGTGTTCGCGGCCGGTGGCGACGGCACCGTGATGGCCTGCATCACCGCGCTGGCCGGTACCGACGTGGCGCTGGCGATCCTCCCGGCCGGCACCGGCAACCTGCTCGCGGCGAACCTGGGCCTGTCCACCGACCTGGCGGCCGGGCTCGGCACCGCGATCGAGGGCGGGCTCCGGCGGCTGGACGTGGGCCGCTGCGAGGACGCCTGCTTCGCGGTGATGGCCGGGCTCGGTTTCGACGCGAAGATGCTGGACTCCACGTCGGAGACGACGAAGAAGCGGATCGGCTGGCCGGCGTACATCATCGGCGCGGCCAAACACCTGCGGGACCGGCCGATGCGGGTCACCGTCACGATCGACGGCGGCCGGCCGCTCCACCGGCGCGCGAAGACCGTGCTGATCGCGAACGTGGGCCGGCTCCAGGGCGGCGTGCGGCTGCTGGAGGCGGCCGACCCGGCGGACGGGAAGCTGGACGTGGCCGTGCTGTCGCCACGCACGCTGCGCCAGTGGGCCGCGATGGCCTGGGCGGTCGCGCGGCGGCACGACCGGGTGCCGGCGCTGGAGGTGTTCCGGGGCGCCCGGGTCACGATCGAGTCGCGCCGCACCGAGCAGCGGCAGCTGGACGGCGACCTGATCGCGCCCGGCCGCCGCCTCGAGGTCGAGGTGCTGCCGAAGGCGCTGTGGCTGTGCGTGCCGCAGCCGGCCGACCACCCGGACCTGGCGAACGACGCGGACGCGGTGGCCGACCGAGCGAAGCGGCTGATGAAGACCGGTCAGTAGGCGCCGACCTGCCACACCGACAGGTACGGCAGGATCGGCGCGAAGTACGTGACGCCGCCGGCCGTGCAATTGCCGGAGCCGCCGCTGAACGTGCCGAGCCCGGTGGTGGCGGCGAAGAACGGGCCGCCGCTGTCACCGGGCTCCGCGCACACGGTCGTCCGGGTGAGGCCGTAGACCGTGCCCTCGGCGTAGTTGACCGTGACGTTGACCGCGGTCACCGTGCCGCTGCGCAGGCCGGTCGTGCTGCCGGCCCGCTGCACCGCCTGGCCGGCGAACGCGGTGGCGAACCCGGTGATCGGCTGCAGCGTGCCGTTGTAGCGGTTGACCGCGCTCGGGTGCGGCGGTACCACGACGCCGGCCGGCGGGGTGTACTGCACCAGCGCGAGATCGCGCGGGTTCAGCCGCTGCACCACGGTCCCGATCACCGTGCCGGCGCTGCTCACCGTGGACCCGACCGGGCCGACGCAGTGGCCGGACGTGATGAAGTAGTACCGGTACGGCAGCGCGGTGCTGCGCACGTTGAACCCGATCGTGCAGCGGTAGCCGCCGGCCGGGAAGATCGGGTCGCCGCCCGCGAGCCGCTGGCGCCGCACGCCCGGCTCGCGCAGCACGGTGTCCGCGGACGCGGCCAGCCGCCGCAGATCGCGCTCCCCCACGGACGCGTCCGCCGCGACCAGCCGCTCCCCGCTGACCGGATCCGTCCACCACGCCGTGCCCGGGAGCGTCTCCACCGAGCGCGCCTGCGCCGCCGCCGGTACTGCCAGCAGCGACACCACCATGACCAGCACCGCGACCACCCGCCTCATCCACGCAGCGTCGCACCACTGTGACTGTCCGCCCTAATCCCGTCGTTCCCATCCCTCCGGCGGGATGCCCCCGGGGCGGTTTTTCGCGGATGGTGAGCCGCCTCGGATCCGCGGCCGCGGGAGCGGCGGAAGGCGACCACGCCGGAAGGGGGACATCCGCTTTCGAAAGGGGTTTTGATCTACCGGTACGCGTGACCCGGCGACGCTATTCGGCCGGAGCGTTTCCGCAGGCCGGCGTGGGTTGAACGATCATGGCGGGAATACCGCCGGAACGACCCTCGCATTCGATGTCGGCGGCTTGGTAACATGCCGCGGTTCAAAGCCCGTCTCACCGGCGTCTCGTCGGCACGAAGCCGCGCGTATGAGCCCGCACGTACGGAGAAAATCGTGGCTGACAATCGGATGAAGGATCGTGTCAAGGTGATGTTCAACGGCAACGCAATGCCGGACAGCACGACCTCGGAACACCCCGAGATCATGCCCGCCCTGGCGGCACAGGCCCTCGGCGGCCCGGCCGGCGGTCCCCCCATGCCCGGCCAGGCGCTCCAGGTCCTGACCATGGCCCAGCGCACGGCCGAGGCCCACATCACGGGTGCCCAGGCCCAGGCGGAGAAGATCCGCGCCGAGGCGGCCGCCGCGGCGCAACAGATCGCCGAGGCGGCCGAGCGGCACGCGGAGAACCTGCGCCGCGAGGCCGAGAAGGCGGTCGCGGAGGCGCGGGCCGCGGCCGAGCGCCTCACCCGCGACTCGCAGAACCGCGTCGACGAGGCACACCGCGTGGCCGAGAAGATCGTCGCGGACGCCCGCGCCCAGGCGAAGACGATCGAGCAGCACGCGGAGCAGAACGCGGAGCACACCCGCCAGCAGGCACAGCGCCGGTTCGACGACGTGGTCGGCAGCCTCGGCGCGAAGCGGGAGTCGCTGCAGGACCAGATCGAGGCGCTGGAGCAGTTCGACCGGGAGTACCGGTCGCGGCTGACCTCGTTCATGCAGGGTCAGCTGCGCGCGCTCTGGGTGGACCAGCCGCAGGTCGTCGGCGAGATCGCGGAAGAGGCCGACTACGACGACGAGGACGAGGGCGAGGTCGCCCCGGCCGCGATCCCCGCCCAGGCGCAGCGCGCGGTGCAGGCCGCGCAGGCGCAGGCCGCCGCCCAGGCCCAGCAGCAGACCGCTCAGGCCGCGCAGCAGGCGTCGCAGAACCAGCAGGCCGCTCAGGCTGCCCAGCAGGCGGCGCAGGCGGCCCAGGCCGCGCAGGCGCAGCGGCACGCGGCGCAGGACGACGAGGACGAGGACGACGACGACAAGAAGTGACTGTCCGTAAAGGGCCCGGAACGTCGCGAGGGCGTTCCGGGCCCTTTTGTTTTATATGCGACACGGTTCGAACCCTCGATGCCTATCCGTCGTCAACAGGTCGTCAACACCGCGCGGGCCTAATTGCAGAAAGCCCGGCACATCAGTACGAGGAGGAATCGACCCGTGCAGCGCATATCGCTCACCCCACGACCCGCCCCGGCACGGCACGTGCCGCCGCCGTCATCAGCCGGTCTCGGCTGGGCACTGCGGACCGTGCTGCGGGACTACCTGGCCCGGGCCGACGCGGTCCTGGCCACCGCGCCCGGCGGGCAGCACGGCTACGAGATCCTGGCCGCGGTCTCCGCGGGTGACTACGGCACCCAGATCTCGCTGGCGAACCGGCTCGGCATCCACCGCACGGTGGTCACCGACCGTATCGACGATCTGGAGCGGGCCGGCATGCTCCAGCGGCATCTGTCCGCCGCCGACCGCCGGGTCCGCCGCCTGGTGATCACGGACGCCGGCCGTGCCGTGCTGACCGAGCTCTCCGCCGGCCTGGAGGCGGCCGAGGAGGCGACGCTGGCGTCGCTCGACGAGGAGAAGCGCGAGCAGTTCCTGAACGCGCTCCACCTGCTGGCCCGCCGGCCGGTCGTGGCGGCCTGACCCGACACAGCACCGAACACCGGGTGGCAGCCCGATGTGCACCACATCGAATGGGGGGATCGATCTAGGGCGGAGCGCCCTAGATCGCGCCCATGCTTGAATCATGGGCATGATCCGCACACTCTCGGTCGAGGGCTACCGCTCGATACGCGACCTGACCGTGGAGCTCGCGCCGCTCACCGTCGTCACCGGCGCGAACGGCAGCGGAAAATCCAGTCTCTACCGCGCGCTGCGCCTGCTGGCCGAGGCCGCACGCAACGGCGCGGTCGCCGCGGTCGCGCGCGAGGGCGGGCTGACGTCCACCCGCTGGGCCGGACCGCCGCGCAAGAACAGCCCGGTCTCGATCCGCCTGGGATTCTCGGGTGACGACGGCGGCTACGCCATCGATCTAGGCTTGCCGGTGCCGAGCACCGGCTCGCTCTTCAACAACGATCCGGAGATCAAGCGCGAGGTGCTCTGGTCCGGTCCGCTGCTGCGCCCGTCCGCGGTGCTGGCCGACCGCGCCGGCCCGCTGATCTCGATCCGGAACGACCGGCGCCTGGAACCGGTCCTGGAGGCGGTCGCGCCGTACGACAGCATGCTCAGCGAGTACGCGGACGGCCCGCTGATCGGCATGCGGGAACGGATCCGGCGCTGGCGCTTCTACGACCACCTGCGCACGGACGCGGACGCGCCCGCGCGCCGGACCGTGATCGGCACCCGCACGCCGATCCTCGGCCACGACGGCGCCGACCTGGCCGCCGCGCTGCAGACGATCCGGGAGATCGGCGTCGAGGGCGAGCTGGACAACGCGATCGACGCCGCGTTCCCGGGCAGCCGCCTCGGTGTCGACGACGACCCGGACGGCCTCCTGCGGCTCACGCTCACCCAGCCCGGCCTGCGCCGCCCACTCGGCGCCGCGGAGTTCTCCGACGGCACGCTGCGCTACCTGCTGCTCGCCGCCGCGCTGCTGACGCCGCGCCCGCCGGAGCTGCTGGTGCTCAACGAGCCGGAGACCAGCCTCCACCCGGACCTGCTCGCGCCGCTCGCCGGCCTGATCGGCACCGCCGCCACCCGCTGCCAGATCGTGGTGGTCACGCACGCGGCCGCGCTCGCCCGCGCGCTCGGCGACGACGCGCACCGGATCGAGCTGATCAAGGAGGAGGGCGAGACCCGGGTAGCTGGTCTGGGCCGATTCGAGGCACCTGCCTGGCAGTGGCCGAAACGCTAATAAGATCCTGTTTGAGGCTTTGTCGGCGCGACGAGGGGTGACGCGATGGGTGCCTGGGGTCCCGGACCGCTGGACAACGACACCGCGCTCGACTGGCAGGACGCGCTGCTGCGCGCCGCCACGCCCGCGGACCGGGCCGTGGTGATCCGCGACGCGCTGGCGGCCGCCACCACCACCGGCTACCTCGACTACGACCTCGCGGCCGAGGCGATCGTGGCCGCGCTGGTGGTCGCCGCGTCGATGCCGGGCGGGCAGGCGCTGCGCTCCTCGGCCGGCCTGCCGGAGGAGGCGGACGGCATCCCGGTCGCGGCCGGCACGCCCGCGCTGGCACTGCGCGCGCTGGACCGGATCGTCGCGGACGACTCCGAGTGGCGCGCGCTGTGGAGCGATTCACCGCAGCTGTACGCGGAGGCGCTCGCGTCGCTGCGTGAGATCCGCGAACCGCTCGAGGCGGGCTGATGCTCGACATCCGCCGGATCTACGTCGAACCGGCCGCCGCTGCCTCCCCGCGCGGCGCCGAGATCCTGGCCCGCTTCCCGGACGCGGTGCGGGTCGGGGTGGAGAGCCACCACCGGATCCCGGAACTGTACGGCGACGAGACGAACGTCAACCGGTGGGTGCGGATCAAGCGCGAGGCGCTGGTGCTGGGCGTGAAGAAATCGCTGACCGCCCGCCCGAACGGCCGCTCCGCCGACTTCATCGCGCCGTCCACCGCGAACGGCTGCGCGATGGCCTGCGCCTACTGCTACGTGCCGCGGCACAAGGGATACAGCAACCCGATCACGGTCTTCACCAACATCGACAAGATCAGCGGGTACGTCCGGCGGCACGCCGGCCGGCAGGGTGCGAAACCGGAGCCGAACGAGTGTGATCCGCACGCCTGGGTCTACGACATCGGCGAGAACTCCGACTGCAGCGTGGACGCGCTGATCAGCGACAACGTCCGCGACCTGGTCACGCTGTTCCGGTCGCTGCCGAACGCGAAGGCGTCGTTCGCCACCAAGTACGTCAACCGCGACCTGCTCGGCTGGGACCCGCGCGGCCGCACCCGGATCCGGTTCTCGCTGATGCCCCCGCGGGACGCGAAGATCCTGGACATCCGGACCTCCCCGGTCGCGGACCGGATCGCCGCGATCGACGACTACGTCGCCGCGGGATACGAGGTGCACGTCAACCTCTCCCCGGTGGTGGTCCGGGACGGCTGGCTGGCGGACTGGGCCGAACTGCTCGACCGGCTCGACGCCG